>JAVLCJ010000124.1:0-7168 GCA_031580875.1 Roseovarius sp. | reverse complement strand
GCTGGACGCGGTCGAACTCCGCGCTGGGATAGTCGGCGAGCGGAGTCATCGCCCCGCCCATCCCCTCGATCCCGGCATTCAGGAAAGCGCCGTCGATCCGCATCGACCCAAGCGCCACGCCGAGCGCCGCGTCGATCGCCGCGTCGCTGACCGAGGCCGCGGATCAGCGCGGCACCGCCGGCGGGCAGGCCGGCGCGATCGACCCGTCGATGGATGAAAAGCAGCGCATGACGATCTTTGGCGCCCGCGAACCGTCATCCGCGGCGCGGGCCCCGCGCCGTCTGGGCATTTTCCTGACCCTTTTTTTCCTGTTTCTGCTCGCGGCGGTCGGTATCTGGGCCGCAGTCTCCATTGATGGCGGCCTTGCACGGCTGCTGGGGCCCGCGCAGGAAGAGGCGAAAGCCGCACAGGCGCCTGACACCGCTGAAACGGCCACACCGTCTGAATCGCAGGCCGACGCATCGCCGGACGTGCCGCAACCCGACAGCGCCACCGTCGCGCCCGAACTCGCAACGGAAGAAAATCTTGCCGACGCCGACAATTTTGCGGAGGCGGAACCCGAGCCTGCAGGGGCAGACATCGAAGCGCCCGCGCCCGAAGAGACATCAGCCCCCGCGATGCGGCCCGCGCTGGACGACCTGTCACCGGACGCGGCGCGCGCGCGGTACGCCGCCACCGGTATCTGGCAGCGCGCCCCCGAGGTGCCAAGCGCGCCGCGGGCCGGCGACACCGAGGATATCTACCAGACATCGATCGACGCGCCGCTGGACATTCGCGATGCCGTCGCCCTGCCCGACCCGAACGCGACGCGGGCGGGCAAGCGCCCGCCGACGCCCGTGTCGCCACCGGCCCCCGGCACGCGCTTCGACTTCGACGAGCGGGGCCTCGTGCGCGCCACCGAGGATGGGGCGATGACGCCCGACGGTATCCGCGTCTTTGCCGGCGGACCGCCGGTAACGCCGCCCCCCACGCCCGCGCGCCCCGAGACAGCCGCGCTTGCCGACGCCATCGAAATCGACCCGGCCCTTGCAACGGTCCGCCCGCGCCTGCGCCCCGATGACCTGTCGGAATTGAACGAGCGTGGCTTCCTCGGCGGGCGGACGCGGCGTGAACTGGCCGAGCTAGGGCCACGGATACGCCCCGAGGCTATCGGACAGCGCGCGCAGGCCGCGCAAGCCACGGCGGCGAGCGAGCCGGAAAACGACGGCGACACCACCGCAGCCTTCGAGGATCCGACACCGCAGGCGATCGCCGCGTCACTCAAACCGAATACGCGGCCCGGCGATTTCCAGCAGATCGTGGGCGAGACGCGGGCGAACCGACAGTCCGAACCGGTCAGCGCCGCACAGCGGGCAAGCCCGAACATCCCGACCACCGCGTCGGTCGCGCGACGCGCGACCGAGCGTAACGCCATGCGGCTCAGACGGCTCAACCTGATCGGCGTGTATGGCACCCCGAACAGCCGCCGCGCCCTCGTGCGCCTTTCGAACGGTCGCTATCGCAAAGTGCAGGTGGGCGACCGTCTGGATGGCGGTCGCGTTTCTGCCATCGACGATGACCGTCTGCTTTACACCAAGCGCGGCCGCAGCGTGGTGCTGCGGATGCCGCGGGGCTGAGACAGGAGCGTGGCGCGACGCATGGCATTTCCTGATTGGGCCGGCGGTACGGGCCGATGACAGGCTTTCTGTTTCAAGCAACGGTTTTTCTGGCCGCCGCGGTGATCGCGGTCCCGATCGCGTCACGGCTGGGGCTCGGGTCGGTTCTGGGATACCTGATGGCCGGTATCGTCATCGGCCCCGTTCTGGGTCTTGTGGGCGGCCACGAAACGGCGGAGTTGCAGCATTTCGCGGAATTCGGCGTCGTGATGATGCTGTTCCTGATCGGGCTGGAACTGGAGCCGAGGGCGCTTTGGGACATGCGGCACCGGCTTCTCGGGCTGGGTGGCTTGCAGATCGCGATCACCACGCTTGCCGTGATGATCGGTGCCATGGCGCTGGACATGCAATGGAGCGTGGCACTGGCGATCGGCATGATCTTTGCCCTGTCCTCGACCGCCATTGTCCTGCAAACGCTCAGCGAGAAAGGCCTGATGCAGACGGGCGGCGGCCGGTCCGCCTTTTCGGTGCTGCTGACACAGGACATCGCCGTGATCCCGATGCTGGCGCTGCTGCCCCTGCTGGCGCTGCCGAAACCGCCCGATATGGTGCTGGGCGAAACCCTCGAACGGCACGCAAGCGCCGCGACAAGTGAAAAAGCCGGCGCGCACGAGATCGCGTTCTCCTTCATTCAGGGTTTGCCCGGCTGGGGCGTGACCCTCGTGACGATTGGTATCGTGGCGGCCATCATCCTGACGGGGATCTACCTGACCCGGCCCGTTTTCCGATTCATCCATGCCGCGCGCCTGCGCGAGATGTACACGGCACTGGCCCTTCTGATCGTACTGGGGATCGCTTTCCTGATGAACCTCGTGGGGCTCTCCCCTGCCCTTGGCGCGTTCCTTGCCGGTGTGGTGCTGGCCTCCAGCGAGTTCCGGCACGAGCTTGAAAGCGACATTGCGCCGTTCAAGGGGCTGCTGCTGGGGCTTTTCTTCATCACCGTCGGGGCCGGGATAAATTTCTCGATCCTGCTGGGGCAGACATTCGTGGTGCTGGGGCTGGCGCTGTCGATCATCATTCTCAAGGGCGTGATCCTTTATTTGCTCGGGCGTGCCTTCGGCCTGCGGCGGCGCAGTCTCTGGCTCTTCACGCTGTCGCTTTCGCAAGCGGGCGAATTCGGCTTCGTCCTGATCGCGTTCTCGAATCAGCAGAACGTGCTGCCCCCGCAGATGGGTGAGACTCTGTTGCTGGTCGTGGGGCTCACGATGCTCATCACGCCGCTGCTGTTCATCCTGCACGACTGGGTGTCGCGGCGTTTCGAGGAAAGCGGGGAAACCGCGCCCGAACCGGACGATATCGACAGGCAGGGCGCGGTGATCATCGCCGGGATCGGGCGCTTCGGTCAGATCGTCAACCGGCTCGTACGCTCAAGCGGCTTCAGCACGGTGGTGCTTGACCATGATCTTGCCGCCATTCAGCGGATGCGGCGCTTCGGGGTCAAGGGGTTCTTCGGCGATCCGACACGGCCCGAATTGTTGCACGCCGCCGGTCTGGAGGAAGCCAAGGTTCTCGTGGCGGCGCTCGACAACCCCGACCAGACGACGCGTCTGGTGGCCTTCGCCCGCCGGGAGCGACCCGATCTGCACATCGTCGCGCGGGCCCGGAACCGGACACATGTTTTCCGTCTCTACCAGGCGGGGGCCGATGACATCGTCCGCGAGGTTTTCGACAGTTCCCTGAGGGCCGGACGCTATGTGCTGGAAAACATGGGCCTGACCGAATTCGAGGCAAGCGAGCTGGAAAAAACCTTCTACCAGCACGACCGGCTTTCGGTGCGTGAGCTGGCAGCGCTATGGAACCCGGATATTCCGACCATCGAGAACCCGGCCTATATCGCCCGCGCCCGTGAACTGGAGCGGGAGCTGGAGACGATGCTGCTGTCGCAGCTCGAGGAAAGCGAGGTCGAGACCGACGACGAAAGCTCCGCCCGCGGCTGACAGCAGGCGAGACCGGTTTCAAATCAGCAATCGTGACGGTTCGCGAAACCCTCGAAACCGTCGTCTTGCCCACAGGCCAAGACTGGGGTCACCGCAGGACCGGACACTTGTCCACAGCGCCGGGCCGGATCACCCGCCGGTGACCCCCGCCTCGTCGAAGGTGGCCATGCCTGAATGACATGCCAAGGCCCCCTGCAGTATGCCGATGGCCAGCGCAGCGCCCGAACCTTCGCCCAACCGCATGCCGAGCGCCAGAAGCGGCTGCTTGCCCAGAACGGCCAGCAACCGCGCATGCCCTCCTTCGGCGCTTTCGTGCCCGGCCACGGCATGATCAAGGGCACCCGGGCGCACCGCTTCCAGACAGGCCGCCGCCGCGGTACAGATGAACCCATCGAGGATCATCGGGATGCGCAGGGTCCTCGCCCTGACGATGGCGCCGCACATGGCCGCCAGTTCGCGCCCGCCGAGGCAGCGAAGCGCCGTCAGCCCGTCACCGCGCGCCGCCGTGTTGGCCGCGACCGCGCGCGCGACCACCTCTTGCTTGCGAGTCATCCCGTCGTCATCGAGCCCGGTGCCCCGGCCCGTCCAATCACGTGCCTGCCCACCGTGGAGCGCCAGCGCGATGGCCGCCGCGGGCGTCGTGTTGCCGATGCCCATCTCGCCCACGACCAGTAAATCCGACCCCGCGTCGACGGATTGCCAGCCGGTCTTCAGCGCCTCGAGGCATTCCGCCTCGGTCATTGCCGGGCCGGCGGTGATATCGGCGGTGGGCCGGTCGAGCGACAACTCGACAGCATCGACCTGTGCGCCGAACGCACCTGCCAACTGATTGACCGCGGCGCCCCCGGTGCGGAAGTTCCGGACCATCTGCGACGTCACCTCGGGGGGGAAGGCCGAGATGCCCTGCGCCGTCACCCCGTGATTGCCGGCAAAGATGATGACCTGCGGTGCGCGCGACACGGCGCGAGGGTCACCGCGCCACGCGCAATACCACTGTGCCAGTTCCTCCAGCCGCCCGAGCGCGCCCGGCGGTTTGGTCAGCTGCCCGTTCCGCGCGGCGGCGCCCGTCCGGGCGCCGTCATCCGGTCCCGGCAGACGGCGCAGGATCTCGGTAAAGGCATCGAGCGTGGTGATGTCTTCGTCCATCGCGGGTCTCATTGCATGTTTCCGGGCATCTGTGTATCGCAGGGAAATCGGAGACACAGCCGAAAAAGGGGCTTGCATGGCCAAAAGCGACGACGCCCTTGTTCACGCCGCCGATTTCCCCTTGGCAATGGCATTGCTGACCCGGTTGCCGATACATGTCGAGGCCGGGCACCGCGCCGCGCGCGCGGCGTGGGCTTATCCGCTGGTCGGCATCGTGACTGCCGGACTGGGCGCGCTGGCAGGGCTCACCGGGCTGTCGCTTGGCCTGTCGGCGCCCTTGTCGGCCCTCGTCGCGCTTGTCACCCAGATCCTCGCCACCGGTGCCCTGCACGAGGACGGCTTGGCCGATACCGCCGACGGGATCGGTGGCGGCTGGACCCGGACGCGGCGACTGGAAATCATGAAGGACAGCCATATCGGCACCTACGGGGTTCTCGCCTTGCTGTGCACGGGACTGGCGCGATGGACCGCGCTGGCGCAGCTTTTCGAGGCAGGGCCGGCCGCCGCCGTTGCCGCCCTTATCGTGGCCGGCGTGCTGTCACGCGCCGCCATGACGGTACCGATGGCCGCCCTGCCCCATGCGCGGGAGTCGGGGCTTTCGCATCATGTCGGGCGCGTTACGCGGCACGCCTCGGGGCTGGCGCTTGCTCTCGGCGTCGCTGTAGCGATCCTGCTTGTCGGTTGGACCGCCCTTGCGCCCTTGTTCTGGGTCGTGTTGAGCACGCTCACCCTCGGCGCATGGGCCCGGGCGAGGATCGGGGGACAGACGGGCGACATTCTGGGCGCCACCCAGCAACTGGCGGAAATCGCGGTCCTGGTGTCAATGGCCGCGGCGACCGGATCGACCGGATAACAAAACCGCGCCATGATCACATGGCGCGGTTCGGATTCCCGGCGCGGATTGTGCCGTCACGCGGCGCGTGAGACCAGAACCTCGTCCACTTGCTTGGCGGCCTGCAATTCGTCGCCCCCGCTGACGGCGGCAACCTCGCGCGTGAGACGTTCGAGCGCGGCCTCGTACAACTGGCGTTCGGAATAGCTCTGTTCGCGCTGATCATCCGCGCGGTGCAGGTCACGCACGACCTCGGCGATCGCGATCAGGTCGCCCGAGTTGATCTTTTGCTCGTATTCCTGCGCGCGGCGGGACCACATCGCGCGCTTGACCTTGGCCTTGCCCTTGAGCGTGACCATCGCCTTGGACACGACATCCGGGCTCGACAGGCTGCGCATGCCGATTTCGGTCGCCTTGTTAATCGGCACCCGCAACGTCATCTTGTCCTTCTCGAAGGAGATCACGAAAAGTTCCAGCTTGATACCGGCGATCTCCTGCTCCTCGATCGAAACGATCTGGCCTACGCCATGGGCCGGATACACCACGTAGTCGTCAGGGTGAAACTCGGACTTTTTGGTCTTGCTCATTCAGGTCTTCCTCGCAATACTGCCGGTGACAACGTAAAGATGACACCCACGGTCGGCACGGCCGGTGGCGCAACCTCCAGTGACGCAAAGAAATCCATGCCCCGACCATGGCGGGGGTGAATGGATATCAGGCAGCGGTCTACATTTGTCACAACACTGTAGCATAAAGATGGGGCTTGCGGAAGTCCGTGCAAGACCATCACCCGGTTTTGAAAGGGTTAACAAGGGCTAAGCGCATTAACTTAAGTCAACGCGCCCGACCGCGGACCTGAAAAGAAACGAATCGCCCCTCATACGCCGCGGGGTCAGCCGCCTTCGCCCGGCGCCTCGGAGAAGTATTTCTCGAGCTTGCCATCCTCGCCGTCACGGTCTTCGGCCTTCGGCAGTTGATCCTTCTTGGTGATGATCACCGGCCACATCTCGGCGTACTTGCGGTTGAATTCCACCCACTTCTCCATCTCCGGCTCGGTGTCCGGGCGGATCGCATCAGCGGGGCATTCGGGTTCACAAACCCCGCAATCGATGCATTCGTCCGGGTGGATGACCAGCATGTTCTCGCCCTCGTAGAAACAGTCAACGGGGCAAACCTCGACACAGTCGGTATACTTGCACTCAATACAATTGTCGTTGACGATATAAGTCATGCGCGTCTCGTTTTTGGCTGGGTCGGGCATGACCTAATCCAGCAGCCGGGATCAATCAAGCGCTCCGGGATCTTTCCGGTCGAGTTTACGTCGGTCGCGCTTCGTCGGCCGCCCTTTTCCTTCGTATTTCGGGTTGGGCGGGATGCTTTCCCGCTTGGACGGCGGGCTGAGATCGTCATAAAGCGCGCGCGCCTCGGGCGCCGGGCCGCGACGGTCGCCGGGGGCAAGAACCCTGATCACGCGCACCTCGTGCGCTTGCGTGAAGGTCAGAACGTCGTCCGGGCCGATCGCGAAGGCCGGCTTGGCCACCCGCGTGCCATTGACCCGGACATGCCCGCCACTGACCTGCCGGGCGGCAAGGCTGCGC
>JAVLCJ010000123.1:0-7304 GCA_031580875.1 Roseovarius sp. | reverse complement strand
CACGGATGTCGGTTGCTCCACCTGCGCCACTCGGCGTATCACCCCAAAGGGCTCCGGTTCCGGCTGGATGAAACTTCAGTGGCAGGTCACCGCGAACAGACCCGCCGGCGCGGCGTGTGACGGGGCCACCCGCCCGAGGCGGGAGCCGGAGGCGAACGCCGAGACATGAAGCGCGCGTGGAACGCGCCCCGTCATGGAAGCACCATGATCACCAGCCTTGCGGCGGCTTGATTGCGCGGGCGCGTTCGCGACGCAAGCCGAGCTGGCGTTCGCGCAGGATGATGATGAGCCCCGCAAGAATGACCAGCCCCGCCCCGAGCAGCATCGGCAGGGTGGGCACCTCGTCGAAAACGACATACCCGATGACCAGCGCGAAAAGCATCGACGCGTAATCGAACGGCGCGATGACGCTGGCATCCGCGAACCGGTAGCACGAGGTGAGGAATATCTGCGCCATGCCGCCGAGCAGTCCTGCGAGAACCAGCCAGAGTGTCTCGTTGGCGCCGGGGATCGTCCAGCCGAAAGGCACTGTCAGCAGCGAAAGCAGCGTCGAGGTGAGCGAGAAACAGAAGACGATCGCGCTGGTCTGTTCGGTCTGGACGAGCTTGCGGATGTAGATCTGCGCCAGCGCCGCGCAGGTCGCGCCCAGCAGGACCATGATGGCGCCCACCGCCTCGCCCGTCTGCACCGTGGCGCCAGACAGCGTGGTGAGCCGCGGCGCCAGCACGATCAGCACCCCGGCAAAGCCCAGCGCCACCGCACCGATGCGGAACAGGCCGACTTTCTCGTCGAGGAACATCGCGGCGAAGACGACCACCAGCAGCGGGGCGGTATAGCTCAGGGCCGTGACCTCCGGCAGCGGCAACAGCCCCAGCCCGGCGAACATCAGCCCCATGGCCGTCGTCCCCACCACGCCGCGCCAGAAATGCCCCATCGGGGATTCGACACGCAGCCCCGTTCGCAGGTCGCCCCGCATCCAGAGCCAGCCAAGGATCACCGGGATGGCCAGCAACGAGCGGAAGAACACCGCCTCGCCCGGCGGCACGGAGTCCGACGCCGCCTTGATCAGCGACGACATGACGATGAACAGGATGACGGCGCAGAGTTTCAGGGCAATGCCCTTGAGCGGGCGCATGGCACGGGCCTCCTTGGTCAGACTGATTGGCCTACGGGGCGTGAAAGGTCAATCGCGGGTCTTGCAAATCCGGCACGGGCCTTGGCAAATGCCTCCATGGCTTATGACACGAACCACCTGATCCACCGCCTTGCCGCCGCCGGGGCGCGCGACAGGGTTTTTGCACGCCGCCCCGGACAGCCCGAGGTGACCTATGGCGCGCTTTTCACCGGGGCGGAGCGCATGGCCGCGGCGCTGTGCCGTGGCGGTCTGCAGCCCGGTGACAGGGTGGCGGTGCAGGTCGAAAAATCGCTCGACGCGCTGGAGCTTTATCTGGGCACGGTGATGGCCGGCGGCGTGTTTCTGCCGCTCAACACCGCGTACACGGATTCGGAGATGGCCTATTTCATCGAGGATGCCGCGCCGCGGATCGTGATCTGCGACCCGGCGCGCCGCGCGGGGATCGCGCGGCTTGCGGGCGATGCCACCCTGTTCACGCTCGCCGGCGACGGCAGCGGCACGATGGCCGATGCGGCCGCGCGAGAAGACGGGTTCACCGCGCGTCACCGGGACGGCGACGACCTTGCCGCGATCCTTTACACCTCGGGCACGACAGGCCGCTCCAAGGGGGCGATGCTCAGCCATGCCAACCTGGCCGCCAATTCCGAAACGCTGCGCGAGGTCTGGCGCTTCACGCGCGACGACGTGCTGATACACGCCTTGCCCATATTTCACACCCACGGCCTGTTCGTGGCGACCAACGTGGCATTGCTGGCGGGCGCCGCCATTCACTTCCTGCCGCGCTTCGATGCCGATGCGATCATCGCGGCCATGCCCACGGCCACCGCGCTCATGGGGGTGCCCACCTTCTATACCCGGTTGCTGGATCACCCCGGCCTGACACGGGAAAGCGCGGCGACCATGCGCCTTTTCATTTCCGGCTCGGCGCCGTTGCTTGTCGACACGCATGAGCGCTGGCAAGCGCGGACCGGCCATCGCATCCTCGAACGCTACGGCATGACCGAGACCAACATGACCACATCGAACCCTTACGACGGAGAGCGCCGCGCCGGCACTGTCGGCGTCCCGCTGCCCGGCGTGGAGATCCGCGTGATGCGCGACGGCGCCGAGGTGCCGCGGGGCGAGATCGGCGTGCTGGAGGTGCGCGGCCCCAACGTGTTCCGGGGTTACTGGCAGATGCCGGAAAAGACCGCGGAGGAACTGCGCGCGGACGGGTGGTTCATCACCGGCGATCAGGCATTCGTGGATGCGGACGGTTATGTCACGATCGTTGGACGGGAGAAGGACATGATCATCACCGGCGGCTTCAACGTGTACCCCAAGGAGGTGGAAAGCGCCATCGACGCGCTTTCCGACGTGCGCGAATCCGCGATCATCGGTGTGCCGCATCCCGATTTCGGCGAAGCGGTGGTGGCTGTCGTCGTGCCCACCTCCGCCGCCCTTACCACCGAGGCGATCACCGACGCGCTGTCAGGTGAGCTGGCGCGGTTCAAGCAGCCGAAAACGATCATCCTTGAACAGGAATTGCCCCGAAACACCATGGGCAAGGTTCAGAAGAAGGCGCTGCGCGAGGCGCATCGCGGCCTCTTTTCCTGAATCGAAGTGATCCGGACAGGCGGCAGCCGCGTATCCAAGTAAACCGGAGGTCACCATGCGTATCCTGAGCACACTCATCGCGATCCTGTTCGCCCTGCCTGCCGCCGCGCTCGACCTGGACACGCCTTTCCAGAACATAGACGGCGGCGAACTGAAGCTGTCGGATTGGCGCGGTCAGCCCGTTCTGGTGGTCAACACAGCGTCGCGCTGCGGCTTTACTGGCCAGTACGAAGGGCTGCAGGCCCTCCACGAGAAATACAGCGCGCGCGGCCTTGTCGTGCTGGCGGTCCCGTCCGACGATTTCAGGCAGGAACTGGACAAGGCCGCGGACGTCAAGGAATTCTGCGAGCTCAACTACGGCATCACCCTGCCGATGACGGGCATCACCTCGGTGCGCGGCCCCGGGGCACATCCGTTCTACCGGTCCGTGGCCGACGAGGCCGGCTTCAGCCCGAGCTGGAATTTCAACAAGATACTGATCGGCCCGGACGGCACCGTCGCCGACACTTTCGGCTCCGTCGTGCGGCCGCTTTCCGGGCGTATCACGGCGCAGGTCGAGACGATGCTGAACAACAGCGCTAACGCCCGGAACTGAGCAGGTTCGAGCCGCCGGTGTCCCGGCTGGGCGTCACGCCGAAGGCCTTGCGGTAACTTTTCGAGAAATGTGACGGCGCCTTGAACCCGCACAGAACGCAGACATCCGTCAATGACAGGTCGGTTTGCACCAGCAGGTTCCGGGCCCGTTCCAGCCGCAGGCCAAGATAGTATTTCTTGGGCGACGTGCCCATGTACCGGGCGAAAAGCCGTTCGAGCTGCCGCCCCGACATGCCCACCGCGCGGGCGATCTCGGCCGGGGGCATCGGGTCTTCGAGGTTGCTGTTCATGATCTCGACGGCCAGCAGCAGCTTGGAATTCCGCACGCCCATCCGGTCGGCCACCGACAGGCGCTGCGCGTGGCTTTCGGTGCGCGGTGTCGTGTAGACCATCTGGTCGGCCACCCATTCGGCCAGTTCCGCCCCGTAATCGCCCCGGATACGGTCAAGCATCAGGTCCATAGACGACGCGCTGCCGGCACAGGTGAACACGCGGCCATCCACGGTATAGACCGATTCCTGAACGTCGATATCCGGGTAAAGCTCGGCCAGCGCGGTGACGTATTCCCAATGCGTCGTGACCCGCTTGCCGCCCAGCAGCCCCGCCATCGCCAGCGTGAAGGTGCCGCTGCTGATCGCACCGAAATCCATGCCCTTTCGCGTCTCCCGCCGGAGCCAGCCCAGCACCTTGCGGCTGCTGCCCGCCATTGCGTCAACGCCGGCGCACACGATCAGGGTGTCACGTCGGCCCACGTCCATCAGCCCCGCATCCACCCCGATGCGCATGCCGTTCCATGCCGTTACCGGCTCGCCGTCCTCGCTCAGGATCAGCCAGTCGTAATACCGCCGCCGCCCGCCGGCAAATCGATTGGCCAGTGACAGCGCCTCCTGCGCGCAGGTCAGACCCAGCGACGAAAAGCCGGGCACGAGCAGGAAAACGTATCGCTTCGGCTCCTCGGTCTGTGCCATGTGCGCCTCTCTTCGCGTGGCGATCAGCATGTCGTCGTCGCGCGACGGCGGCCGGAAAGCAAGTCCTTTCCGCGGTCCCCGCCGCGCGGCCCGGCCCCTCGATGCGCCCGGGGTCAAACGCGCGAACCGGCCTGCGCGCTAGGCCCAGTCCATCACCACCTTGCCCGATTCGCCCGACATCATCGCGGCGAACCCGGCTTCGAAATCGTCGATCCCGATGCGGTGCGTGATCAGCCCGGACACATCCAGCCCGGACTGGACCAGCGCGATCATCTTGTACCATGTCTCGTACATCTCACGGCCATAAATGCCCTTGATATGCAGCATCCTGAAAATCACCGTGTTCCAGTCCACCGGGAAGGCCGTCGGCGCGATGCCCAGCAGGGCCAACCTGCCCCCGTTGTTCATCCGCGCGATCATCTGCTGCATGGCGGCGCTCGCCCCCGACATCTCCAGCCCGACGTCGAACCCCTCGGTCATGCCGATCGCGTCCATCACGTCGCGCAACGTCTCGGTCGAGACATCCACCACGTGCTGCACGCCCATCTTCCGCGCGAGCGCGAGGCGGCAGGGGTTGATGTCGGTGATCACCACCTTGCGCGCCCCGGCGCGCTGCGCCACCAGCGCCCCCATGATCCCGATGGGCCCCGCGCCCGTCACCAGCACGTCCTCGCCCACCAGATCAAAGCTCAGCGCGGTATGCACCGCGTTGCCCAACGGGTCGAATATCGCCGCGATCTCGTCGGGGATGTCATCGGGGATGGGCACGACGTTGCTCTCGGGAATGCACAGGTACTCGGCGAAACTGCCGGGCCGGTTCACCCCCACACCCTGCGTGTTGCGGCACAGGTGCCCGCGGCCCGCGCGGCAGTTGCGGCAGGCCCCGCAAACGACATGCCCTTCGCCCGACACGCGCTGGCCGATGCTGTACTTGGTCGCCGCCGCGCCCGTCCCCACGATCTCGCCGACGAACTCGTGGCCCACAACCATCGGCACCGGCACGGTTTTCGCGCTGAACGCGTCCCACTTCCAGATGTGGACATCGGTACCGCAGATGGCCGATTTGCGCACCTTGATCAGCACGTCCGACGGCCCCGGCGCGGGGACCGGCACGCGCTCCATCCACAGCCCCGGCTCCGGCTTCGCCTTCACGAGCGCCTTCATCAGGTCCGCCATCAGATCACCTCCAGTTCGCGACCCACCTCCTCGAAGGCGGCAATCGCACGGTCCAGCATCTCACGGCTCAACCCGGCGCTCATCTGGGTGCGGATGCGGTCCTGCCCCTTGGGCACCACCGGGTAGCTGAACGCGGTCACGTAAACGCCCCGCTCGCCCAGCCGCGCCGCCATTTCCTGCGCCAGTTTCGGGTCACGCAGCATGACGGGGATGATCGCGTGCTCGCCGGGCAAAAGCTCGAATCCCAGCCGGCCCATGCTGTCGCGGAAATGCGCGGCATTGTCCCACAGCCGCGCGCGCAACGCGTCGCCGCGCGCCTCCAGCAGGTCGAACACCGACAGCGATGCGGCCGCGATCACCGGCGCCAGCGTGTTCGAGAAAAGATAGGGGCGCGACCGCTGCCGCAGCCAGTCCACCACCGGCGCGCTCGCCGCGGTGTACCCGCCCGAGGCGCCACCCAGCGCCTTGCCCAGCGTGCCGGTCAGGATATCCACCCGGCCCATGACCCCGCAATGTTCGTGGCTGCCGCGCCCCGTCGCCCCGACGAACCCGGTGGCGTGGCAGTCATCCACCATCACCATCGCGTCGTAGCGGTCGGCAAGGTCGCAGATCTCGGCCAGCCGGGCATGGTAGCCGTCCATCGAGAACACGCCGTCGGTGGCGATCAGCCGGTGCCGCGCGCCCCGGGCCGCCCGCAGGCACTGCTCCAGCCCCGCCATGTCGGAATTGGCATAACGCAGCCGCTGCGCCCTGCACAGGCGAATCCCGTCGATGATGCTGGCATGGTTCAACGCGTCGCTGATGATCGCGTCCTCGGGGCCCAGAAGCGTCTCGAACAGGCCCGCATTCGCGTCGAACGCCGCCGCGTACAGGATCGAGTCCGCCTTGCCGAGAAACCCGGCGATCCGCGCTTCGAGCGCCTTGTGCTCCTCCTGCGTGCCACAGATGAACCGCACGCTGGCCATCCCGAACCCGTAGCGATCCAGCGCCGCCTGCGCCGCGCGGATGATCTCGGGATCGTCGGCCAGACCGAGGTAATTGTTGGCGCACAGGTTCACCACCTCGCGCCCGTCCGCCAGAGTCACCACGCCGGTCTGCCGGCTGGTGATGATCCGCTCGGTCTTGTAAAGCCCCTCGTCGCGCAACGCGTCCAGCCATCCGGCGATATCCGCGTCGAACCTTTCGGATGCCCGCATTGTCACCCCTCCCGTGCCGGTTCGGGCCCGCGTCGGGATCATCGCCCCGCTTCCCGGCCGCCCTGCCCAGTCATCCCCCTTGGCATGACCGGAAACTTGTCAGTTCGCGACAGGTTTTGTCGCGTTACGCGGCCCGCCGTGCGAACCGCCGGCCGCGCACCCGTCCCGCGTCGGGACAGGTGCCGCCCGCATCCACACCCGGCGTCATTGCCGTGCCTGTCGCGCCTCAGCCGGTATGCCGGCGTGCCGGGTCCAGCGGGCCTGCCGGCTCAGTCCATCCCGCTTGCGTCATCGCCGAGACGCGCCACCGCCCAGCGCGCCGCGTCCGCCACCGCCGGGTCGGGATCCTCGCACAAGCCTTGCGCGACACCCCGCAGCCGCGCCAGCCCCGAATTGCCGATGGCGTACAGCACGTTGCGCACGAAACGGTCACGCCCGATCCGCTTGATCGGACTGCCCGAGAACATCTCGCGAAACCCCGCATCGTCCAGCACGGCCAGCGCGGCAAGGTCCGGCGCCACCAGGTCATCCCGGGCATGGTAGCGCTGGTCACGCGCGGCGACGGCGAACTTGTTCCACGGGCAGACGGCAAGGCAATCGTCACACCCGTAGATCCGGTTGCCCATCCCCTCCCGCAGT
>JAVLCJ010000122.1:0-7327 GCA_031580875.1 Roseovarius sp. | reverse complement strand
TCCGCACATTGCGTTCCAGCACAGGAGAACACGATGACCGCCGCCATCCCGCGCCGCCCGCCCGAAACCGTCATGCGCCTTGCCCGTATGGGCGCGTTCCACCAGTGCCGGCTGTCCTTCATGCGGACGCTCCTGCGCCGCCTGAAATCCGAGGCATGGCGCTTTTCGCGGCCGGTCTTCGACATCGACGCGCGCGGCACGGGCCGCGCCGTCTACACCGCCCATGGCCCGCACCGGGCGTACTCGCTCGTGGCCTTCGCCAACGACCTGCCCCCCGAGAAACGCTCGGACCGCGTCATCGCCACCGAATGGGACGCCACCTTCACCCTGTTCGACGGCATCCCGACGGACGCCGACCTCGACAGGCTGGCGCGCAACGTGCCCAAGCAGGAGGCCGGCCGCGTCTCTGACCGCGAATTGTCGCTGTCGCGCGCCAACCGCTCGGTCAGGCTGTGGGACCACGTGGTCGACAGCCTCAGCCGGGGCCGGCAGCCCGATCCGGAAAAGGTCGCGCAGGTGGGCTACCTGATGCGCACCACGGCCGTCTACGGTTCGGGCAAGTTCGGCGCCGCCGACCGCGAGATGATCGCCAACCGGCCCGAATGCCGCGGCCCCTTCCAGGTCGAGATGCTGTCGGTCTATCTCACCCGCGCCTTCGTCATGGACCTCGTCGAACACATGGCCCGCGCCCGCGCCCCGAAATCAGCCGTGCCGCTGGACCCGGACATGCGCCGCCGCTTCGGGATCGGCAATTCGACGGGGCTGGGAATGGCGCCTTTCCTGATGACGCATCCGGCCCTCATCAACAACTGGATCATGACCCGCGAAGAGGCGCTGGCGCGCGTGCGCTCCGTGCCGCGGGCCACGGCCGCCGAGGCCGACGAATTCCGCCACTATTCGGCCCGCGCCTGCCTTCACGCGGCGGACTGGACGTCCGAGCACCCGGTGCAGATCGCCAAGCTGGACGCCCTGCGCGCCGACATGACCCGGCTCGCCGAGCACCTGCAGGACGCCGATCTGACGACGGACCGGCCGTGGAACCGGCTGTACCTCTGGGCCGAACGGGCGCTGTCCCTCGAAGGGCAGGAACAGCTCGTCTCGCTGATGATGGAACCCTACGGCGCGCTCGTGGACGGGCTCAGCGACGGCATGTATGCCGATGAACAGGCCCATTGGCGCATCGACGGCGCCATGCCGGTGTCTCGACTGCGCGCCCTTGTCGAGGATGTGTACGGCTGGGCGCTCGATATCGACTGGCGGCACCCGGACGCGCAGGCGCGCGTCTGGTACGTCTCCGAGCAGAAACTGGAGCCGCGGCTGGGCCAGCGGTTCGAGGAACCCATCGAACCCTACGAGCAACCGCTCTGCCCCGGCCGCGATGCCGCGCGCCTTCACGCCGATCTTCGCGATGCGCCGGACGGCCCGGTGGCCGCTTTCCTGCTGGCCCATCCCGAACACCGCCACATCGCGCGCCGGGCGCAGATCGCCGCGCGGTTTCCCTATGCCGAGATCCGCGACAACACCATCGACGCGCACATGATGCCCATCGACCTGTTGCGCGCGAAGCTCAGCTTCTTCGGCGCCTGCCATTTCGACCCGCGCTCCGACCGCTGGCTGCGCATCAACATGTACCAGCACGCGCCGTTCCCCCATGAACTGGCCGAGGGCAACGCCGATGACTGGACGTATCCCTACCTGCCCGAGGCCGCGCAATGACGTGGTCGCTGGGAGAGATCGAGGCGCTGTCGCGCAAGGCGGCACGCGGATCGGGGCTGAGCTGGGGCCTGGCCGAGGAAGCGGGCCGCGCGGCCCGCTGGCTCTGCGCCGCGGGCCTGCCCGGGGCGGACTGCCTCGCCAGCCTGCTTCAGCGGAACGACGGCGCGGCCTACGAAACGCTCTGCCCGGCGGAAACGGACGGGCCGTGGGCGGCGGCGGGGGGCACGCTCTGCCCGCTCATAACCGGCGCGGCCTTGTCCGACCGAGCCGCCGAACTGGCCGCGGGGCAGGACATCACGCTGGCACGCACCGCCTTTCCGCTGCTGCTTTATCCCTACATGGCCGGCGCGGCCGACGAGACGGGCGCCGCTTTGTCGCTGGGCTGGCCCGGGGCAAGGTTGACGCGCGCCAACGGAACCACGTTCCTCGACCAGCACGGCGACGACAGCGTGCTCTGCACCGTGGAGGCCGAGAACATTCCCGTGGGGCCCGCCCTCCGCAACGCCCGTGGCCGGGCCGTACCGCGGGCGTGGCGCGGGCAGATCACCCCTGAGACGGCGGGGATCCTGCAGGGATTCGCGCACCGCATCCACGCGCCGGACACGCCGGAAAGCCGGCTTTCCGGCGCCGGCGCGGGGCTGACCGACAACGACTGAACACCGCGCGGCCAAACCCTCGCGGCCGGGCGCCGCGCCCGTGTCTGCGCACCGCCGGGTTACCGACGCGCTGCCGACGCGATGCATAAAGGGTTTCCGAACGCGCTCAGGTACCGTCGCGGCGGCACGATTTCCGCGGCGGCGTTCCGCGCTCCGGCACCGGGTCATGGCCCACGCCGCCCCACG
Organism: Roseovarius sp.; assembly: GCA_031580875.1. GTDB lineage: Bacteria > Pseudomonadota > Alphaproteobacteria > Rhodobacterales > Rhodobacteraceae > Roseovarius. The sequence continues at coordinate 4,769 of JAVLCJ010000122.1, read as the reverse complement.
GATTGCATTGCGCGATCCGCCTGAGCGCCAGCCATCCCCCCCGGAGACCACCATGTTTTTCCAGCGCGTCCAGCGCATACTGGCTGCATGTCGGGTAATAGCGGCAGTGATGCCCGACCCAGGGCGAGAGAATCAGCCGGTAGGCGCGCACCGGCCATGACAGGATATGCGCAAGAAGTGTCATTTTCTCTTTTGATGCAGTCGCTTGAGCGCCAACGCCAAGTCGGCTCTCAGCCTGTCATACGGGCATTTTACGGTGACATCCGGGCGCCCGATCAACACGTAATCCCACCCCGGGCGCGCCATGCCGGGCAAGACTTCGCGCGCGACGGCCCGCAGCCGCCGTTTCGCCCGGTTGCGCGCCACCGCGTTCCCAACTTTCTTGGAACAGGTGAACCCGACCCGAACCGCCGGGTCGCCGTCATCCCGCGCGCGCCCCTGCACAAGCATGGACGCCGCCACATGCCGGCCGGCCCGCGCAGCGCGAAGAAAGTCAGACCGCTTTTTAAGTGTCTGCAAAACAACATAAACCGCCGGTGTTCCCCTTCCCCGTTCGCGGTCGGAGACGGCCGGCGGTGTCATGGTCATGAACCCTTGTTGCGCCTCAGGCGCTCAGCGATTTACGGCCACGGCTACGCCGCGCGTTCAGGATCTTGCGGCCCGCTTTGGTGGCCATGCGGGCACGGAACCCGTGCCGGCGCTTGCGGACCAGGTTCGAGGGTTGGTAGGTGCGTTTCATCGCTCGGTTCTCCGGTCAGTTTGGCGGGCGGGCCAACAAGGATCCCGCCGAGCCCGTCTCGTTGTGACGGCGCTCTATACGGCTCCGCAGCTGACAAGTCAAACACACCGCGATACTTTTCACCATCTCGGGATAACATGTCACCGGCCGGAAGAATTCGCACGGTTCGAACGCAGTGGCGCGGTGAGCGGTCACTTGTCATCAACCAAGTGTGAAGGCTCTGGGCATTTCCTTGCAATTACCGCATCTAGGCCGGAAACAAGCCAATGACCAGGAAGCTTAAATGCAACACGTTGATCGCCACCAACGCCCGGCGTGGGTCCGTCACCTGCCATTGATCCTGATTCTCATGGCGGCCGCTTTTGGCTATCTTGCCCTTGGCGACCACCTCAGCCTTGTGACCTTGCGCCAAAACCGTGAGGCGCTGCTTGCATACCGCGATGCCAATTACATTATTCTCGCGGTCGCGTTCGTCGCGTCGTATTTCGTGATCGTTGCCTTCTCGCTCCCCGGGGCGGCTGTCGCATCTATAACCGGCGGATTTCTGTTCGGGATCACCGTCGGCACGCTGTTGAACGTGGCGGCTGCTTCGCTGGGCGCCGTCGCGATCTTTCTTGCGGCCCGCATGGGGCTGGGCCAGACGCTCACGACGCGCATAGATGCGTCGGAAGGAACCCTGAAGCGCCTCAAGAAGGAGCTACACGAGCATGAAATATCGGTACTTTTCCTGATCCGCCTTATCCCGGTTGTGCCGTTTTTCGTCGCCAACCTCCTGCCCGCCCTTGTTGGGGTACGCTTTTCCAGTTTCGTTTTCACGACGGTCCTCGGCATCGTCCCGGGTGCCATCGTCTTCACGTGGGTCGGCGTCGGCGTCGGGGAGGTCTTCGACCGCGGCGAGAACCCGGACCTCTCGCTTCTGTGGGAGCCCCATGTCATCGGCCCCATCACCGGTTTGTGCCTGCTGGCCGCCTTGCCGATCCTGATCAAGAAAATCCGGGCGAAAAAGGGTACTTGAGCCATGCACGTCAAAACGGATCTTCTGGTCATCGGGGCCGGCTCCGGCGGGTTGTCAGTGGCCGCAGGTGCCGTGCAAATGGGTGCTGATGTCACGCTGCTGGAAGGCGGGCGCATGGGTGGCGACTGCCTGAACTACGGCTGCGTCCCCTCCAAGGCCCTGATCGCCGCGGGCAAGGCCGCCCATGCCCGTGACGCTGCCGCGCGGTTCGGCGTCACCTATGCGGCCCCGGCGGTGGATTACGCGGCAACCAAGGATCATGTGGCAGACGTGATCGCGCAGATCCGCCCGAATGACAGCCAGGAGCGCTTCGAACGGCTGGGCGTGCGGGTGATCCGCGACTATGGCCGCTTCGTCGGCCGGAACAGCGTACAGGCAGGCGAAACCCTGATCACCGCGCGCCGGATCGTGATCGCGACGGGCTCTTCCCCCGCCGTACCACCTGTTCCGGGGCTCGACACGGTTCCGGTCGAAACGAACGAAACGATATTCGAGCTGAAAGAGAAACCACGGCACTTGATCATCATTGGCGGCGGCCCCATCGGGATCGAGATGGCGCAGGCGCATCGCCGGCTTGGCTGTGATGTCACACTCATCGAGGGGGCGCGGGCGCTTGCCCCCGAAGACCCCGAAGCCTCTACCGTCGTGCTCGACGCCCTTCGCGCGGAAGGTGTCACGATCATCGAGGGCACGGCGGCCCGCGAAGTACGGCGGGACGGGAACGCGATCGAGGTCACGGGCGAGGACGGGCAGGTCCACAGCGGCAGCCACCTGCTTGTGGCGACGGGGCGCAGGCCGAATATCGACCGGCTCGATCTTCCAGCCGCCGGCATAGATACGACGGAACGTGGCATCCAGGTGGATGGGTCGCTCAAAACGACGAACAAGCGGGTCTACGCGATCGGTGATGTCGCGGGGGGACTGCAATTCACGCATGTGGCGGGCTATCATGCGGGATTGATCATCCGGTCCGCCCTCCTTGGATTGCCGGCAAAGCATCACACCTGCCACATTCCCCATGTCACGTTCACCGAGCCCGAGCTTGCACAGGTCGGTCAGACAGACTCACAGGCGCATAAGGCTCATGGCGACAAGGTCGAAGTGGTTCGGTTTCCCTATAACCATAATGACCGCGCCCTGGCGGAACGCAAAGCAGACGGCTTCATCAAGGTCATGGTGGTGAAAGGCCGGCCCGTCGGCGTTACAATCGTGGGACACCAGGCCGGCGAACACATAAACTTGTGGGCGCTGGTGCTGGCAAACCGCATGAAAATGAAACAGGTTGCGGGGATGGTGTCGCCCTATCCCACTGTCGGCGAGATCAGCAAACGCGCCGCGGGCGCCTTCTTTGCGCCGAAATTGTTCGAAAGTGCCGCGGTGAAACGGGTGGTCGGCTTGATCCAGCGCTGGCTCCCCTGATCGGAGTACAAAAACGGGATGCGCGTGCTCAATTCACTCTCGGGACGGTTTCTTCTACTGACCGCCGTGTTCGTCATGCTGGCGGAGATCCTGATCTTCGTTCCATCCATCGCGCGGTTCCGCGAGGACTTCCTCATCAACCGTATCGAGCGCGCACATATCGCATCGCTTGCCTTGTTGGCGGACGACATGATCAGCGGCGACCTCGAGGGGGAGCTCCTGCGCAACGCCGGCGTCTACAATGTTGTGCTGCGGCGCGATGCGTCACGGCAGCTCGTGCTGTCATCCCCGATTCCGGGTGCTGTTGGGGCCTCGTACGACCTGCGCGACGCGACTGCCTTCGACCTGATCCGTGATGCAATGGCACGCCTGACCAACCCGGCCCCCAGTGCGATACGTGTCATGGGCACACCGCCGCAAATGGGCGGGCAGCTCATCGAAGTCACCCTCGACAGCCAAGAACTGCGCAGCGCAATGATAGATTACGGACTACGGATCCTGTTTCTGTCGCTGGTGATTTCCGTGATCACGGCAGGGCTGCTCTTTCTCGCCGTCCAGTGCTATCTCGTGCGCCCGATAAAACGTGTCGTGGGTCACATGCTGTCCTACGCCGAGGCCCCTGAGGACACCCGCCGCGTGATCAGGCCATCAGCCGCGGTGACCGAACTCAGGGAGGCCGAGGAGTCGCTCCAATCAATGCAAACCCAGCTGACGGGTGCCCTTCGTCAAAAGGAACACCTGGCCCAACTGGGCAGCGCCGTTGCGAAAGTCAGCCACGATCTTCGCAACATTCTCACCTCGGCCCAGATGTTCATGGACCGTATCGAGACGAGCGAGGACCCGGCCGTCAAACGCTTGGCGCCGAAGCTCGTGACCTCGATCTCGCGCGCCGTCAACCTTTGCGAATCGACGTTGGCCTACGGCAAGGCGGAAGAGCCCGCGCCGACGCTGACGCGTTTCCAGCTGGCCGATATCGTGAACGACGTCTTCGAAAACGAACGTCTGGCCACCGCCGGGTCGGAGGTTCGATTCACGGTCGATCTGCCCCCGGCCCTGACGGTGCGCGCGGATCAGGAACAGCTATATCGCGTTATCGCGAACCTCGTGCGCAATGCGCGGCAGGCGATCATTGCCTCTGGGCAGCCCGGCACCGTCCATGTCAGTGCCGACGAAACGGATAATGAATGGCTCATCAGGATTTCAGACACCGGGCCCGGCATGCCACGCACCGCGCGTGACAACCTTTTCAAACCGTTCCAGGGCCGCGGCAGCAAGGGCGGCGCCGGCCTGGGCCTCACGATCTCGGCCGAACTTGTCCGTGGGCATGGCGGCACACTGACGCTTGCAGCGACGGGAGAAGAGGGCACGACTTTCCATATCAGCCTGCCCCGAGGCGATATCCTGTCGCTGTAGGATTTTCCTTTCAGGCCCCCTTGCATCGTCACGTCTCAGGGGATACACGCTCCATCAGCGGACCGATAGCTCAGCTGGATAGAGTACCTGACTACGAATCAGGGGGTCGGGGGTTCGAATCCTCCTCGGTCCGCCATTTTTCCAACTTAAGCCCTTGAAAATAAAGGAAATTGGCAAAGTTGC
>JAVLCJ010000121.1:0-7350 GCA_031580875.1 Roseovarius sp. | reverse complement strand
ACGGCAAGAAAGAGGCGCAAGTCGTCCCAGTTCATCGCCATGCATTCTTGCATAATCCGCATGCAAAATCACGGGTCGCGGGCCACCCGCGCAGGCTGGCACACTGGAGCCGGGTCAAGCGACCAGGACGCAACAGCAGATCGGAGGACAAGCCATGACACTCAAAAGCACGCTCACCGGCGCCGCCTGCATTGCGGCGCTGCCGACGGTCGCGGCGGCAGGGATGACGGCGATGGAGATGGCCCTCGAGGCCGGCGCAAAGAAACTCGGCTCCGACGAGATCGCCCAGACCATGGTCGGCAAGACGGTGAAATGGGTCGCCGCCTCCGGCGACAAGGAGGTGCTGATCCATTACGGCGACGACAACACCATCGAGGGCCGGCTGATCGGCGGCGACTGGACCGGCACCGGGTTCTACGGGGTCACGACCGACGACCGGATCTGCCTGTCCTGGGACGGGCGCAACGCGGGGCGGCTGCGCTGCCTTCACGTCTTGATGATCGACGGCACGTCGCACAAGTTCCGCGCCGACGGCAGCGAAAGCGGCGCGCTGGAACGCATCGAGGACGGGCGGAGTTTCTGAGCCGCTCAGGCGTCAGGCCTCGTCCGCGGGTCGCGAGGCCAGGACGCTGAGAAACGAGATGAAGCCGAAGAAGGTGCCCGCGGCAACGCGGGCCTCGGCCTCGGCCCGCACCGCGTCGGCGGCCGTATCCGAGATCAGCCCGTCGCGCGCCATGAAGGCGAGACCGCGCTCGACGAGCGTCATGAAATACGCCGCCGCGCCCTCGGCGAGATAGGGATGCGCATCGACCCGGTCGGCCTCGAACCCCGCCGCCGCGATCCGCGCGGGGAGAGATCGCGCCAGCCACCGGTCATGCACCAGGTTGGCGATGGCGTGATCCACGGCGAGCGCGCCGTCCGGCCCGGGCATATGGCACAGGCAGGTGTGAAAGACGACCGCGTCGCGCGAGCCGTCCGCCAGCGGAAGGTCGCGCCCGTCCCCTCGACGAAGCCGAGCGCCGGGTCGTCGCCGTGCCGCTGGGTCGCGCGATCGATCATCACCGGCGAGGGGTCGATGCCGACGGCCTCGGCGGCGCCGGTGGCCGCCTTGAGGTCGCGGGTGATGTCGCCGGGGCCGCAGCCGATCTCGGCCACGCGCGCGCCCGGCGGCAGCCCCAGCCAGTCGAAGTACTGCCGGCGCATCGCGGTGAGCGCCGTGTCCGCGGCGCGGGTGACCATGGCATCGGCCAGCATGCCCTGGGTGTCCCGGTCCGCCGTGCGGATCTCCGCATGGATGTCAGGCATGGCGTCCTCCTGTCCGGGTGCTTTCCGCTTGACGTGTCGTGCCCGGCGCCCCGTCTGCGCACCCTTTCGGACAGGCGGCGCCGGGCTCGCAGGCGCAGCGATCAGACAACGATCTTACCAGCACGCGCGCGAGGGTCGCAACCGTCGGTTCCGGCCCGCTCTATGCCCGTTCTCAATGCGCGTGTTCAGGCGGCTCGAACAGGATCAGTTCGACCCTTTCGTCGCCATCGACATAGGCATCGTGACCGGGTGGAATCTCGAAGAAATCGCCCTTGGTGATCGGTGTCTCGACGCCCGTCTCGACCATGCGCACCACGAGCCGTCCGGAAATGCAGTAGCCGGTATGGCGCATCGGGCATGTGTCGGGCGAGCCGAGCAGCGGTTTCTCGTCCTTCTCCCAGGTCCAGCCCGGCTCGAAGATCGCGTGCATGCCGGTCGTGCCGTCGGCCATCTTGATGATGTCGATGCCGCCATGCTCCTTCATGTCGAGTTTGTCGTCGGGGTTGTCGAACCGCCGGGTTTCGATTGAGTTCGCGGTGTCCATTGATATTCTCCGATAATTGCTTGTCAGATTGAATGCGCGCTTCGCTTCAGACGCGCATGATCTCCTCCTTCAGCGAGTAGAGGATCGCCAGAACCTCGTTGCGGAGCGCCCGGTCATAGCCGTGGCCGTCCATCGCGTTCAGGATGTCGTCGGTCGCGGCCATGTATTCCGCCTCGCTGACGTTCATCCCGCGATGCGCCTCCGGCATGCTGCGGCCGTCATACTCGTCCGGGCCGCCGGTCCCGACGGCCATGAACCTGCACAGATGCTGTTTCAACTCCGCCAGTCTGTCCGGCGCGTCCCGATAGGGCAGAAAGCGGGCCTTGATGGCCGGGTTGCGCATATGCCCGTCGATGCTGGCATCGACCAGCCTCTCGATTCCGGCCGCGGCTCCGAGGCGTTCGTAAAGGGGCACGGTGCCGAGCTTTTCTGCAACAGATGTGTTCATGTCATCTTCCTCCTTTCTTTGGTTGTTGCGGTGCGCCGGCCATCGCAGCGATCGGACCGGGCGGGAGGGCCCGGCCCGAGGTCGCGCTCAGGCCCTCTGTTCCTGGACCGCCTTTATGTCGCCGGTCGTCATCGCCTTGCCGCCGATGCCCCAGGCGCCGCTGGCGAGCTCCTGGACGCGGACCCATGTCACGCCGCGCATCGCCTCGCCCTCGATGCCGACCATGGCCTCGGTGACCTCCTCGATCATCCTTTGCTTCTGGGTGTCGTCGAAGACGCCCTCGATCAGTTGAATGTCCACAAGTGGCATGTCGTGCTTCTTCCTGTTGGATGTTGCGTTGGTCATCATCGGACCCGTCCGATGCGCCCAGACTGACGCGGGCGGGACGGGCCGGCCAGTTCACGGTCTGAATCCCGGGGAATACAGTTTCTGAACTGGCCAGCCGGCGGGCGAGCTTGGTAGGGTTAGGGTGGACCGATCAGGGAGGCCCGGATGACCAACGCCAGCTACAAGCAGTTCTGCCCGGTCGCGATGGCCTCGGAAATCCTGTGCACGCGCTGGACGATGGTGCTCCTGCGCGAGCTTGTCGCCGGCTCGGCGCGCTTCAACGAGTTGCGCCGCGGCGTGCCGCGGATGTCGCCGGCGCTCCTGTCCAAGCGCCTGCGCGAACTGGAGGCGGCGGGGGTCGTAGAGCGGGAAAAGGTGCCCGGGGCGCCCGGGATCGAGGCCTACAGGCTCACGCAGGCCGGCCGGGACCTGCAGCCGGTGGTCGAGGCGATCGGCATCTGGGGACAGAAATGGGTGGAGGCCGAGCCCTCGCTCGAAAACCTCGATCCCGAGCTCCTGATGTGGGACATGCGGCGCAACCTGCGCACCGAGCCCGTGCCCGCGCGTCGCACGGTGATCGCGTTCATCTACCCCGAACTGCCGCCGTCGCAGCGCAGGTGGTGGCTGATCGTGGAGCCCGACCGCACCGTGGACCTGTGCCACATCGATCCCGGCTTTGATGTCGATCTCTTCGTCCATGTCGACCTGCGGACGATGACGGAGATCTGGATGGGCCTGAGGACGGTCGCGCGCGCGGTGGAGGCCGGCGCGCTTTCGCTGACGGGCCACACTGCGCTCGCCAACACCATGCAGACATGGCTGGGCCTCAGCCCCTTTGCCAAAGTGAAAAAGCTGACCGCCTGAGATGAGCGTTCAACGCCGCCGATCGTTCGGGTGCGGGATGGATTGACCCGGGGCCGGCGTCTCCGTGCGGAGACGGAGCGAAACGCCCGATTTCAAGTCGGTCTGAAAGCCCGTTTTCGAATTCTCCCAACGACCTTCCCGCACCTGAGCGGCGCATATGAGTTCCCACCCCTTTTGTTGGAACACCACGCCGTGATGCTCAGATTGCTGCCTTTGGGCGGTCGTAGCGAACTGAAGCTTCGTCCACAAAGTGTGAGTTCGCTGCGTCCTTGTTTTTGCAATCGCGGTGAAAGTCCGGAATGATGGGCCGCACCCCCGCGGAGGCGGGGCTTGCCCAAGGGCAGATCAGGGCCGGACCTCCTCTTCTCACTATGGTCACCCGACGGGTTGGTGCTCTCCGTCAATACATCTTAATCGCGCCCGTTGGCTCCGACGATCATCCGCCAGCCACCGACACCGCAAAGCACGCCGCCGCCGAGCGCGATCCCCAGGCCGACAATCGGCGCATGCACCGCCGACAGCGCCGCGCCGCCGCCGGACGCCATCATGCCGACGACAAGCGCCGCCAGCCAGATATCGGAGCGTTCGGGCGCGCGCCCCGCGGTCTGCCCCTTTTGACGTTGCACCATGCGCACCACGGCAAACACCAGAAGCGTCACCGCACCCACAAGCATCAAGAATCCGAGAATGGGCCATGTCGCGCCGAGGGCCGTGCCGATGGCCACGAGTGACGCCCCGACCGCGACAAGCGGCATGAGATCGGTATCACCGTTGTCCTTTGTCATGCGGACCCTTTGACATACGACCGGACCGAGTCGCAATTCCGCTCAGGTCCCCCATCGGTGGCGCCACCGTGGCGAAGGGCTCGCACCGCTGACGTTTCAGGCGCGCCACAGGTAGTCCTCCACCACGGGCCCGATCCCGTGGATGATCTCGTCCGTGGTCATGTCGACCGCGGTCGGCACCTTGACGATATAGCGGCATCGCGCCAGCCCGAAGAGCGCCGCGTCGTCGAAATCGGTTTCCACGCGCACCTCGACGCGGTCCAGCACATGCCCCTCGCGCACGGCGGTCATCTTGATGCGGATGGCGATGCAGCTCGCCAGCCCGGCGCGCGCATAGAAGCCGGGCGAGGGGCCGGCCGCGTCACCGCCCATCACCTCGGGCATGTCGGCAACCACGGTGTGGTCGCCCTCCGCGACCGCGCAGCGCAGACCGTCCTCGATATGCGCGGAGACCGCCGGAGTGCTCTGCCCGGCCGCGGGGCGTTTCTCGAACACTTCCATGACGCGCGCCTGCGGCTGGCGGATCGCCTCGTCGCTGTCCATCCCGTCCCCGGTTCCGGTCGGGCCGGGCGCGGCCGGATCGACGGCGGCGCCCACCCGTCTCAAGGGTATCAAGGTCAGCCTGCCGCTTCGAGGACCATGTTGAAGGGCGTCTCGGCCGCGCGGCGCACGCCGCCGAAGCCGCCGGCCTCGATGGTCTCGCGCAGCCGCGCCTCGCCGGCCTGCGCGCCGAGCGCCATGCCCCTGTCCTGTGCCAGCGAGGTGGGCACGCAGATCATGGCGGAGGCGGCGTAGAACAGGCGACCGACCGGGTTGAGGTTCTCCCGCAGGCTGTCCCCGCCAGCGGCTCGACGATCATCCACTTGCCGCCCGGCCTCAGGCTCTCGCGGACATGCGCCGCGGCGCCGACCGGATCGCCCATGTCGTGCAGGCAGTCGAAGCAGGTCACCAGGTCGTACTGCCCGCCCGGATAGTCCTGTGCCGTCGCCGTCTCGAAGCGGACATTGTCCAGCCCGTGCTCGGCGGCGTGGGCGCGCGCCGCCTCGATCGAGGGGGCGTGGAAATCGAAGCCGACGACCTCGGCCTGCGGAAAGGCGCGCGCCATGATCAGCGTGGAAAAGCCGTGGCCGCAGCCGACATTGGCCACCCGGCCCTCCGCCTGCAGCCGCTCGACGACGCCGTCGAGCGCCGGCAGCCACGCCTCGACGATGTTGCCCTCGTAACCGGGGCGGAAGAACTTGGCGACCGCGCAGGCGAGGCAGGCGGACTGCTCCGACCAGCCGACCCCGGCGCCGGAGCGGAAGGCGGCCTCGACCCGCGGATGGTTCTCGATGCCGCTGACCGCGGTGTCGAAGGCGCCGATCAGGTAGACCTGGCTGTCGGGGCGGGCGAAGACCATCGCCTGCTCCTCGGTCAGCGAAAAGGCGCCGGTGTCGGGATCGAAGGTGACGTAGCCGCAGCCCGCGTGGTTGCCGAGCCATTCGCGCAGGTAGCGTTCGGCGCAGCCGGTCGTCTCGGCGAGCGTGGCCGGGGTCTGCGGCGCCCCGTCGAGCGCGGCGTAGAGACCGAGCGCCTCGCCGATCCGCACGAGCGGCACGCTGTAGGCGCCCCCGAAATCGCCGACGACGGTCCCCGGCAGGGTCATGGGCTTGTCCTGGTCCATGGTGGCCCTCCTTTGCGTGGGCTTGTGTGGGTCATGCTCAGTTGTTGGCGGTCAGCGGGTCGATCACCTGCGGCGCTTCGGTGATGACGGTCACCGGGATGCCCGAGAGCTCGGAATGCCTGCGGATCGTCTCCTCGCTGTCGACGAGGTAGACGCAGAAGGTCTTGTCCCCGGCGACGTAGCTGTGCTGCGACTGGATGGCGTCGCCGATCTGCCCCACCGCCTGGTTGGAGGAGCGCGCCGCGCCGTAGAGCTCGGTGACCGACATCTGCCCGATGCCGGGGATGTCGCGTTCGATGATGAATCTCTTGATCTCTGTCATGGGTCTCTCCGTTCCTTGAGCGTGGCCCGAGGATGCCTGCCGTGGCGCGGATCGCCCAACCATGAAATTTTGCGTGCGCGCTAAAGATTTCGTGCATAATGGAAGCGAACCTATCGGCACGGAAAAACCCTCGGCGCGATGTCACGGGTCACCCATCTGAACGCCCTGCAGGCGCTCGACATGGCGCTGCGCGAGGGCTCGCTGCAGGGGGCGGGCGACAGGCTCGGCATCACCCCGGCGGCGGTGGGTCAGCGGATCCGGGCGCTGGAGGCGTATCTCGAAACCGACCTGCTGCTGCGCGGGCGCTCGGGGCTGCGGCCGACGCCGGCGCTGCAGGCGGCGCTCGACGACCTGCACGCCGCCTTCGCCGCGCTCGACCGGGTCGCCGACAGCCTCGATTTCCAGCGCAGCGCGGAAATCCACATCACGGCCGACCCGGGCTGGGCCGAGTGGCTGGCCGCCCATCCCCACGGCCGGACCGCGCCCGAGCGCGGCGTCAATTACGCGCTGGTCCGCAACGCGCTCGACAGCGTGAAATCGGACGCCGGCCTGCTGGTCTGCGGCCTGTCCTGCGTGCTCGACGCGCTCGAGGCGGGCAGCCTCAGCTTGTCCGGCCCGCGACAGCCTGACCGCGCCACACCCCTACCGCCTGCATGTCCGCCCCGGGGCCGGCTCGCGCGCGCAGGTCATGCGCTTCGCCGACTGGCTCGCGGCAGAGGCGGCGCGAACGAAGGCAGCGATGGACAGGCTGATGGCGCCATAGGCGGACCGCGCCGGTCCCGCGGGACGGCATGGCCCCTGCCGGCTGCGCTGTCCACGCGCGGCGGGATCGGGTAGGCTGGGCCCATGGCGCAGCCCGGACACGACGACACACCCGTCCTTGTCCTGAAACTCTGCGGTCGCCCGGCCGTGCTGTCGGGGCACGGCACGCGTGTGCGTTTTCCCACGCGCAAGGCGCTGGCGCTGTTCGTCCGTCTCGCGCGGGCGGGGGCGGCGGGCGCGGCGCGGAACGGGCTGGCAGAGCTTTTCTGGCCCGACCGCCCGGACACGGACGCCCGCCGGGCGCTGCGCGGCACATTGCACGAGATGCGC
>JAVLCJ010000120.1:0-7355 GCA_031580875.1 Roseovarius sp. | reverse complement strand
ATGCGCGCTTTGGAGATCTGCGTTCTGGGGCGCAAGCGACGCCGTATCGCCAATCCGCTGAGCACATTGGTGCTGGCCCCCTTCGTCATTGCCCCACCTGTCGTTGGAGTGGTCTTCTGGAACCAGACGATCATATCATTCGCGGCTGTTGTCGGTTTCGGAGCCTTGTTTTTCGCCTCCTATGCCGCCGCCCCGGTTCTGATCCGCAAGTTTCGCATCTACGCGGAATGTGCCGCGCCTGCCCTGGAGACCCTGACCCATGTCCGAGCCCCGCACTCGCGGCCAGACGATCACGGTGGCGCAGGCGGCGGCCCTTCTGGGCCGGTCTGAACGCTGGGTGCAGGGCCTTGTGAAGGCTGGCTACATGGATCGCGCGACGCGCGGGGAATACACGCTGGTGGGCGTGATCCGCGGCGCGCTGGCGTATTACGAAGACCAGCTGTCCAAGAACAACAAGGCTGCGGTGGCAAGCCGGGCGACGGAGGCGCGCACGCGCGAGATCGAGCTGAGGATCCAGGAACGCAGCCGGGAATTGATCCCGATGGAGGATGCAAAGGCCGTGGTGGGCGAGATGGCGGCGCTGGTGCGGGCCGAGCTGGCGGGGCTTGCCGCGCGGTATACGCGCGACATGGAGGCGCGGCGCGCGCTCGAAGAGGTGATCGATGGCGCGCTTGAGCGGATTGCAGGGGCGGCCGACAAAACAGGCGCAGCTCTGGTCGCTGGCGGCGGCGATCTGGAGGCCGAGCGAGAAGCGTGACCCGGCCCCCTGGGCGGCCGCGCACCGGATTTATCCCGAAACGGCCGGCATTCCGGGACCGCGGGACCCGGGGCTGACGCCCTACATGATCCCGTGGTCGGGAGCGGTGCATCGCGGGCATTACCGCCGGGTGGTGGCGGTGACCTCGGCGCAGTCGGGCAAGACCGACACCATGCTCGACATCATCGGTGCACGGCTCGACCAGCGCCCGGCGCCGATCCTTTATGTGGGTCCGACGAAGGAGTTTCTGACCGACCAGTTCGAGCCGCGGCTGATGGCGCTGCTGGATGAGGCCGACACGCTGGCCAGCAAGGTGGTGCGGGGCCGGCGGATGAAGAAGACGCTCAAGCATGTCGCGGGCGTGCGGTTGCGACTGGCGCATGCGGGCTCTTCGACCGCGCTCAAGTCCGATCCGGCCGCGCTCGCGCTGATCGACGAGTACGACGAGATGATGGCCAATGTGAAAGGTCAGGGGGACGTGCTGGGGCTGGTGGAGGCGCGCGGGGAGACCTACGCGGATTTTGTCACGGCGATCACCAGCACACCGGCGCGAGGCCTTGTGGAAATCGAGCTGGACGCGGCGAGCGGGCTGGAGTTCTGGGCGCGCTCGGCGCCTGAAGATCTGGAAAGCCCGATCTGGAAGCTCTGGCAGGAGGGGACACGGCACCACTGGGCCTGGCCCTGCACGCAGTGCCGGGGATACTTCATCCCGCGGTTCAAGCAGCTGCGCTGGCCCGACCGGGCCACGCCGGCGCAGGCCAAACAGGCGACGACGCTGGAGTGCCCGCGCTGTGGCGGGGCGCATAGCGAGGCCGACAAGGCCTGGCTCAATGCCCGGGGCGCCATGGTGGCCCCGGGACAAAGGGTTGCGCTGAAGGACGACGCCCCGCATGTGACCGGCGCCCCGGCTGAGAGCGCGACGCTCTCGATGTGGACCTCGGGGCTCTGCTCGCCCTTTGTGACCTGGGGTCAGCGCGCGGAGACCTATCTGACGGCGCTGCAATCGGGCGATCACGACCGCATCCAGACGGCGATGAATGCGGGCTTTGGCGAATGCTATGCCATGACCGCCTCGGGTGATGTGCCCGACTGGCAGGAAATCATGGAGCGGCGCCAGCCCTACCGGCCGGGGGAGGTGCCCGCGGGCGGGCTACGGCTGGTGATGGGCGTTGATGTGCAGAAGTTCAGCCTGGTCTACGTGCTCCGGGCGTTCGGGGCGCGTGGCACGTCCTGGCTGATCGACATGGGCCAGCTTTACGGGCCCACGGAGGATGACGATGTCTGGTCGGCGCTGGCGGACCTGATGCTGACGCCGGTCGCGGGGATGCAGATCGAGAAGGTGTTCGTGGATTCCGGGTTCCGGCCGGACAAGCCGGAGCTGGGCAATGAGCACAAGGTCTACGAGTTCTGCCGCCGCTACAGCTGGCTATGTGCGCCCACCAAGGGGCGCGATCAGCAAAACCCGCCATACCGCGTGTCCAAGATCGAGGTGAAGCCCGATGGCAAAAAGGCCCTCTACTCGATCGATCTGGTGACGCTGTCGACGGATTTCTTCAAGTCGCTGGTGATGTCGCGCATTCGCACGCCGGCCGATCAGCCGGGGGCGTTTCATGTCCATGAAGCCGTCTCGGAAGATTACTGCAAACAGCTGACCTCGGAGGCCCGCGTTGTGGTCGAAGGCAAGCCGGTCTGGGTGAAACGCTCGCGGCACAACCACTTTCTCGATTGTGAGGCGCTCTGTGCCGCCATTGGCTACACGCTCAACGTCCAGCGCATTCCCGAAGGGGTGGAGCGCAAACCGACCCTCGAGGCCGCGGTGCCCGAGGGGCATGATCCGGCGGCAACGACGCCGCCAGAGGCGCCCGAGGCGCCGCTGCCGGCATCGCGCTCCTCCCCAGGACGCGGCGGCAGCGGCGCGCTGCGCGGGCGGTTCGCCCGCCAAGGCAGCCGATTGAATGGGTGACACAGATGTCCGTGATCGCAAAGCTCAAACATTTCTGGGCCGAGGCGGGGTCCCCCGCGCCGGGCGAGAGGGCCAATGACCGGCCTCGGCCAACCGGCAAGTACATGCGCGGCGGGCGTGGTGTCACCTTCGCGGGCTGGACACCGGCGCTGCGGGAAAGCCAGGACGATATCGGCGAGGCCTGGGATGATGCCGCGGCCCGGGTCACGGATCTGCTGCACAACAATGGCTGGCTGGCCGGGGCGCTCGAGCAATGCGTGGCCAATACGGTGGGCACGGGGCTACAGCTCAAGGCGCTGCCAGAAAACGAGACCTTCGGGATGACCGCTGCGGAGGCTTCGGACTGGGCCAAGACGGTGGAGCGCCGGTTTGAGCTCTGGGCGCGCACGCCGCAGGAATGCGACATTCAGGGCCTGCGCAGCTTTGGCCAGATGCAGCGGGCGGCGTTTCGTTCCTGGCTGGTGACCGGCGAGATCCTCGCCGAGCTGCCCTGGCGCAAGAGGCCCTGGACCCGTTACGGCACCAAGGTGCGGCTGCTGCCGCCGCAGCGGCTCTCGCGCAAGACCGACAGCCTCACGCGGCTGATCAACGGCGTCTACACGGATCGCGACGGCATGCCCGTGGGCTACCGGGCGATCCGCAAGGACCCGTTCAACCATGATGTGGAACACACCGTCCGAGCCCGCGATGGTGCCGGGCGTCCGCGGGTGATCCATGTCTTCGATGGCGCGCCAGGCACGCATCGCGGAATATCGCCGCTGGTGCCCGCGCTGCAGGTGGCGCGACAATTCGATCAGCTGGCCGATGCCACGCTGATGGCGGCGATCGTGCAGACGCTCTTTGCGGTGACCGTCACCTCCGATGAGCCCACCGAGCAGGTCCTGTCCGGGCTGCTGACACCGCAGGAACAGGCGCAGATGCTGGCGCAGGGCATCTCGCCGATGGAGGCCTATATCGAGATGGTCGCGGGCTATTATGACGGCAGCACGCTGGATGTGGGGATCAACGGGCGGCTGGCGCATCTGTTTCCGGGCCAGGAGATGAACTTTCACACCAGCAATCATCCCTCGGGGGATTACGCGGCCTTTGCGATGCATCTGCTGCGCGAACTCGCGCGCTGCCTCGGCCTGACCTATGAGAGTGCGACCGGCGACAATGTTGGCGCGACCTATTCCTCGCTGCAGGCGGCGAGCACGGAGATCTTCGCGATCACCAAAGCCCGGCGGCGCACAATCATGGCGCCGTTCTGCCAGCCGATCTACGAGGCCTGGCTCGAGGAAGAGATCGAGGCGGGCCAGATTGCCTTTCCGGGCGGGCAGGCAGGGTTCCTCGCTAACCGCACGGCGGCCTGTCGCGCCGAGTGGCGCGGCGATCCCCGCCCGCAGGCCGATGATCTCAAGAAGGCCAAGGCGCATGAGGTCTGGAAGCGGCTCGGGGTGATGTCGGACGCGATGATCTGCACCGATCTCGGGGCGGATGTGGACGATGTCTATCAGCAGCTGGCGCAGGAACAGGCGCTGCGCACCGAATACGGGCTGCCGGAGGCGCAGCTGATGGGCGCGCAGGGCGGGGGACCCGGTGGCGCAGAGGACGCCGATGATGAGGCCGAGACATGACGACGAGCATCAACGAGGCCGATCCCTGCGCCGCCGCGGCCAGTCTGCGGCAGGTCTATATCGCCTTGGTGGCGGGAGACGGCGCCATGGAGGTGCGGTTCCGGGCGGGATCGAACGGCGTGGAGCGGGCGGTGACCTATCACCGGGCGCACCCGGACCGGCTCCTGGCCGTCATCCGTGGCTTTGAAGAGGACTGCGCGCGCCTGCAGGGTCGCGGCCCGCGGCGCTTTGCGCTTGGGACAGGAGGTGTCCGATGAGTGACCCGCCCGACATCACGCAGGCCGATAGGGCTCAGGCCGCCACCGGCCCGACGTTGGCGCAGATTGCTGGACGCGTTCTGAACCGGCCGCTGTTGCTGCACCCGGACAAGGCGGACCTGATCCTGCATGTGCTGCAGGGCCGGATCGGGGTCGAGCCTCTTGGCACCACTGGGCCTGACACCAACCGGTTCATCGGCTCGCACCGCCGCGACAGCGGCGCCATCGGTTCGATGCGGACCCAAAACGGCGTCGCGCTTCTGCCGATCGTCGGCAGCCTGGTCAACCGCGGTGCCTGGATCGGCGCCAGTTCGGGGCTGGTCTCCTATGAAGGCATCGCCGCGCAGCTGCGCGAGGCGGAAGAGGACCCGGAGGTGCAGGCGATCCTGCTCGATATCGATAGCCCCGGCGGTGAAGCCACGGGGATGTTCGCCACGGCCAACCTCGTTCGCGCTGTGAACGAGGTGAAGCCCGTCGTGGCCTTCGTCAACGATGTGGCGGCCTCGGCCGCTTACGGCATCGCAAGTGCCGCGCGCGAGATCGTGGTCTCGCCGACCTCGATGCTGGGCTCAATCGGCGTGGTGCTGACCCATCTCGACCGCTCGGCGGAACTCGAAGATCGGGGTGTGAAGCCGACGCTGATCCATGCCGGGGCGCACAAGGTCGATGGGCACCCGTTCGGGCCGCTCTCCGACGCGGTCCGCGCGGATCTGCAGGCCGAGGTGATGAAGGTCTACGACCAGTTCGTGGGCCTCGTGGCCGAGGGCCGAACGGGTCGGATCAGTTCTGACGCGATCCGGGCCACGGAAGCCCGAACCTATCTTGGTGCAGATGCCATTGCCGCCGGGCTTGCCGATCGCATGGCCAGCCTCGACGCGGTGATCGCCGCACTTTCTCAACCGCCCTCCGGGGCCAGACCCGACAGAAGGGCAGGAACCATGACCAAGACCCCCCAGAGCGACGCGCCCCAAGGCGGTGCGTCGAACGCGCCGGCAGCCACCAGCGACGTCTCCGCCATCAGCCCGGCCGACATGCACTCCGCCGTCGAGGCCGCCCGAACGGAAGCCCGCGCCGAGGGCATTACCGCCGGCAAGGCCGAGGCGACCGCCCGTATTCAGGCGATCCTGACGGCCCCCGAGGCCGAGGGCCGCGACGCGCAGGCCTTGGTGCTTGCCCTCGAGACCGAAATGACCGCCGCGGATGCCGCCAAGGTGCTCGCCGCATCGCCAAAAGCCAGCCCCGCGGCCTCCATTGCCGACCGCGCCGCGCAGGAAACCGAGCTGGGCGCGGAAACGCCGGCCGATCAACGCAATCGCACAGAGCGCAATGTGGCCGGGTGGTCGAAAGCCGTCACCCAGGCCAATGCCCGCTTCGGCTGAATAAGGAAGACAGACCATGACCGTTCTGACCGAAGGCCGGCATCCCGGCGAATTCCTGATGACCGAGGCCAATGGCCAGCGCTCGCGGGAAAACATCACCATTGCCAGCGGTGCGGGCATCATCGCGCCGGGCACCGTGCTGGGCCGCATCACCGCCAGCGGCAAGTACCTGGCCAGCGCCGTGGGCGCCACGGATGGCAGCCAGACCGCCGCCGCCATTGCGCTCTATGGTTGTGACGCCACCAGTGGCGACGCCGACATCTCCGCCATCACGCGCGATGCGGAGGTGAATGGCAGTATCCTGACCTACCATCCCGACCGGGATCAGGCCGCCGAAAAGACGGCCGCTCAGGGCGATCTTGCGGCTGTCGGCATTATCGTGCGGTAACGTCGTATCGGCCGTCGCTCACAGAGGTTTTTCCGGAGCTTTCCCGATAGTCTGACAGGTAAGAAGGTAATCATCGACAGCTTCTTCAAAAGCTCTCTGAAACGCCTCACGGCTCTCAGCATGAAAACCAACCCGGTCTCGAATGCCGGCGATGTGCCCGACAAACATCCCGTCTTCCAGGGAGATTTCAGCATGAAAACCACGATGTTTCATAGCTTGGTCCATACGCTGACCTTGGCGCTCTGGTGACTGAAACGCAAGGCTGACAGCTCTCCTGTTTCTCTGAAATGACCCCCGCGCCTTTGGGCAGCGGGCCGATCCCGCGTGGCCAGTCGCTGGCGCGCTGACGCAACAAAGGACACCCCATGTCGATCCTCAACATCTTCAGTCAGGACGCCTTCAGCG
Source organism: Roseovarius sp. (assembly GCA_031580875.1). GTDB lineage: Bacteria > Pseudomonadota > Alphaproteobacteria > Rhodobacterales > Rhodobacteraceae > Roseovarius. The sequence goes on along the minus strand of JAVLCJ010000120.1, from coordinate 590 downwards.
TCATGCGCCTCACGGATGCGCTTCGTGAGATCAAGTACACCCCCTCCCGCATCGGGCAGATGGGGCTGTTCCAGACCACCAGCATAGATACGCTCGACATCGCGATCGAGAAGGACAAGGAGCAGAACCGCATGCTGGTCTCGGCCAGCTCCCGCGGGGGCCCGGGCCAGACCTTCGACAAGTCCAAGCGCGCCGTGCGGATGCTCAAGGTGCCGCATTTCCAGGTCGACGATGCGATCTACGCCGACGAGGTGCAGCAGGTGCGCGCCTTTGGCCAGGAAGTGGCCGTCGAGCGGCTGCAGCAGAAGATCGCAGACCGCGCGGCCGAGGCCAGCCAGTTCTTCGCGCTGACCGAGGAATACCACCGGCTCAACATCCTCAAGACCGGTCAGCTCCTGGATGCCGACGGCTCGGTGCTGTTTGATTATTTCACCGAGTTCGGCGAAAGCCAGCAGGCGGTGGTCGATTTTGACCTCGACAATGCCACGGCCGCGGACGGCGCCCTGCGCAAGAAATGCGCTGGTGTCATCCGACAGATGGCGGGCATTCTCGATGGTCTGCCCTATACGGGCATCCTGGCCTTTTGCGGC
>JAVLCJ010000011.1:0-50846 GCA_031580875.1 Roseovarius sp. | reverse complement strand
CAACCGACACCGCCGAGCAGTTCATCGCCAACGGCCGCCCCGTCACGATCGTCGGCACGATCCAGCAGAACCAGCCGCAGGCCCTTGCCGTTCAGGAAGGCGATCCCAACGGCCTGCTCGAAGCGCTCAACCGCGGCATCGTGAACATCTACGAAAGCGGCGCGTGGGAAGAGATCGTGCACACCTATTCGCCGCAGGCGTCGATCCGCACGATCCCGACAGCCATGCCGGATTACGTGGATTCCTATGAGGAACCGATCCCCGGCTATTCCGACTGATCCATCTTGACTGGTGTCTTTTCGATCGGGCTGCGCCGCGGCGCAGCCCGTCCCTATCGCTGAAAGAACCACGCCATGATCCTTGACATCATCATCAGTCACATCCCGTACCTGCTGGGCGGGCTCTGGGTGGCGATCCAGCTTCTGGTCTGCCTGCTGGCGATCGGGTTCGTGTTCGGGCTGCTGCTGGCACTGGCCGAGATCTACGGCCACTGGACCCTGCGCTGGTTCGGGATCATGTTCGAACGCATCTTCCGCGGCATTCCCGAACTCGTCCTGATCCTGATGTGTTTCTACGGCGTGGGCAACTGGTACGCGATCGACCCCTTCCCGGCGGCCGTCCTCGCGCTCGGGTTGCGGTCCACCGCCTACCAGTCACAGATATTCCGCGGGCTGATACAGGCCGTTCCGCGGGGCCAGATCGCGGCGGCGCGCGCCATCGGCATGTCCGGAGCGCAGGCGTTGCGCCACGTCACCCTGCCGCAGGCGCTGCGCCAGCTTCCCGGGCCGTGGTCCAACGAATTCTCCAGCGAGTTGAAGGCGACATCGCTGGCCTATGTCATCGGCGTGGTCGAGCTCACCCGGCAGGGCCGCTACATCATTTCCAGCACGCAGGGGAACATCCTCATCGTCTTCGGCGTCGTCGCGCTGATGTATTTCGTGGTCAACTGGCTGGGCAACCGCGCCCTCTACCGGGCCGAGAAAGCGCTCGAGATTCCCGGTCTCGAACGAAGGGAGAGCGAGTGATGCTGCTCGACGTCAAGGACATTCACAAGGCTTACGGCAAGGCCGAGATCCTCAAGGGCGTGTCGCTGACGCTGGAACGTGGCGAGACCAAGGTCATCATGGGGCCCTCGGGCACCGGCAAATCCACGCTGCTGCGCTGCATCAATCGCCTGAGCCCGCCCACCGCGGGCGAGGTGCGGCTCGACGGCACGCGCGTGGAAGACCGCAACATCAACGAGATGCGCCAGAAAATCGCCTTCGTCTTCCAGGATTTTAACCTCTTCCTGCATCTCAGCGCGCTTGACAACGTCGCCATCGGGCCGAAACGGCTCAAGGGCCTCCGCGGCGCCGATGCCCGCGATCTGGCGATGGAGGAACTCCGGCGCGTCGGGATGGAGGCCCACGCCGCCTCGTATCCCGCGCAGCTTTCGGGCGGCCAGCAACAGCGCGTCTCCATCGCCCGCGCGCTTGCCATGAAGCCCGAGGTGATCCTGTTCGACGAACCCACCTCCGCGCTCGACCCCGAACTGACGGGCGAGGTCGTCGCGGTGATGCAGCAGCTTGCCAGCGACGGGATCACGATGCTGGTGGTCAGCCACGAAATCGGCTTCGCCCGGCGCGCGGCCGACGCCATCGTCTTCATGGAGGGCGGCCATATCATCGAACAGGGCCCGCCCGACCAGATCGTCAACGCGCCGCAGCACGACCGCACCCGCGAATTCCTCAACCTGATCGCGGCGGAGGGGCAGGTATCGTGACCGACTTCCTCGCTTTCGCGATCGAGCACCTGCCGACGATCCTGTCGGCCCTTCCAATGACGCTGGGCATGTGGGTGCTGGCCATGCTGATCGGCGTGGCGCTCGGGCTGACGCTGGCCACCGCGCGCCTGTATGGCGGGCGCGTGACATATTTCGCGGCCACCGCCTATGTCGAGATCTTCCGCGGCACCCCGATGCTGGTGCAGATGTTCTTCATCTACCTCGGCCTGCCCGAGATCGGTATCGTTCTGGATCCGTTCGCGGCGGCGGTCATCGCCATCGGCCTGAACTCGGCCGCCTATCAGGCCGAATATTTCCGCGGCGCGGTCCGGTCGATCCCGCAGGGGCAGATGGCCGCCGCGCGCGCCATCGGCATGACGCGCCTGCAGGCCCTGCGCGACATCCTGTTGCCACAGGCCCTGCGCCGCGTGATCCCGCAATGGTCGAACGAGGCGATACTCGAACTCAAGTACACTTCGATCGCCTATGCCATCGGCGTCAGCGAAATGACCTCGCGGGCCGAACAGATCGGCTACAAGACCTTCCAGTTCTTCGAGGTCTTCCTGCTGGTGGCGATCGTCTATGTCATCCTGACCGGGATCGTCGCGCAGATCCTGCACGTGATCGAACAGCGCACCTCCCTGCCCGGGGTGAACAGGTAGCGCGCACAAGCCCGGCCCGCGCAAGCCGACCGCCTGTCAGGCCAACCTGCGGCGCTCAGCCATCCTCGTCGGCATCAGGGTCCGGCTGGCCCACGCCCTTGAACACGAACTTGAACGGCAGGATCCACAAAAAGCCCAAACAGACGTAAACCGCGAACTCGATCCACAGGGGCGGCCGCTCGAACAGGGCCACCACGTTGACCGCCAGCACCACGTAGACCGGCATCCCGATCAGCAGGATCACCAGCGACCAGCGGCGGCGGGCCTTGTAACTCAACGCCATGCGACACCTCTCAATCGGCGAACGGATCGGTCACGAGGATCGTGTCCTCGCGCTGCGGCGACGTAGACAGTAGCGCGACCGGGCACTCGATCAACTCCTCGACCCGGCGGACATACTTGATCGCGTTGGCCGGCAGATCTGCCCAGCGGCGCGCGCCCTCGGTGCTTTCCGACCAGCCCGGCAATTCCTCGTAGACGGGCACGCAGCGCGCCTGCTGGTCGGCCGCCGTCGGCAGGTAATCCAGCCGGGTGCCGTCCAGCTCGTAGCCCACGCAGATTCGCAGCGTCTCGAAGCCGTCCAGAACATCCAGCTTGGTCAGCGAGATGCCGTTCACCCCCGATGTCGCGCAGGTCTGGCGCACGAGGCAGGCATCGAACCACCCGCAGCGGCGTTGCCGGCCCGTCGTCGTGCCGAATTCATGCCCCCGCTCGCCCAGTCGCTGGCCGTCCGCGTCGTCCAGCTCGGTGGGAAACGGCCCCTCGCCCACGCGCGTGGTATATGCCTTGACGATCCCCAGAACGAAATCGATCGATCCGGGCCCGATCCCGGTGCCCGTCGCCGCCTGCCCGGCGATCACGTTGGACGACGTGACAAAGGGATAGGTGCCGAAATCGATGTCCAGCAACGCGCCCTGCGCCCCCTCGAACAGGATCCGCCTCCCGGCGCGCCGCTTCTCGTTCAGCACTTTCCAGACAGGCGCGGCATGGGGCAGGATCCGCGGGGCGATCTCCGTCAGCGCGGCGATCAGCCCGTCACGGTCGACCGGCTTCAGCCCCAGCCCGCGGCGCAGCGCGTCATGATGCGCCAGCGCGCGGTCCACCCGCGCCTCCAGCGTGGCCGCGTCGGCCAGATCGGCCACGCGCACCGCGCGGCGGCCCACCTTGTCCTCGTAGGCCGGCCCGATGCCGCGGCCGGTGGTCCCGATCTTGACGCCGGGACGCGCCGCCGCCTCGCGGGCGCGGTCCAGTTCGCCGTGAATGGGCAGGATGAGCGGCGTGTTCTCGGCAATCATCAGCGTTTCCGGCGTGATCTCCACCCCCTGTCGGCGGATCGTCTCGATCTCGGACAGCAGGTTCCACGGGTCCAGAACCACGCCATTGCCGATCACGCTCAGCTTGCCGCCGCGCACGACGCCCGACGGCAGCGCGTGCAGCTTGTAGACGGCCTCGCCGATCACCAGCGTGTGCCCGGCATTGTGCCCGCCCTGAAATCGCGCGATCACGTCCGCGCGTTCGCTCAACCAGTCGACGATCTTGCCTTTCCCCTCGTCGCCCCACTGGGCGCCCACGACAACGACATTCGCCATGATGATCCTTTCCAAACCGGTGCCGAACCCGCGTCCGTATAGCCATCCCCGCGCGACGGCGAAACCGCAAATTCACCGCGCGCCACTGGACAGGCGCGCGCGCTCTGGGCATTTAATGCGCGGACACGTCACGGGGGCTGTCATGGTCGCTTTCATCCTGCGCTGCGTCGTGGCCTTCGGGCTGCTGGCCGCCACGTTCAACCCCACCCGGTGGAGCTATACCCGCTGGGTGCGCGCGAACTTCTACGAGGAAATGCCGCTCGCCGTGCTGATGGGGCTGGTGCTGCTGGTGGGCTATATCATCTACCTGCGTGCGACCTTGCGCTCGATCGGGGCGCTCGGCATGACGCTGGTCCTGTCGCTTGTCGCATCGCTGCTGTGGGTGCTTCACGACTACGACCTGCTCACGCTCGACAATCCCGCGCACAACACGTGGCTGGCCCTCGCCGCGCTCTCGCTCGTCCTCGGGATCGGGCTCAGCTGGTCGCATGTGCGCCGCCGGCTGTCGGGACAGGCCGACATGGACGACATCGACGAATGAGCCGCGCGCCGCGGGGTCCGGTCCTGCAGGGTCATCCGGGCATACCGGGGCTGCCACGGTCGCGCGGACGGGAAAGTCATTGGTCAAGCGCGCGCTTTGAGTTACACTGATTTCAACAAACGCCTAGAAAAGGCAGGTCAGAGCAGTGGGCTACAACATAAGCGAAGTCACCGGCGCCACGGGCGGCGGGACCGGCGGCTTGGACACATGGACATTCGACGTTGCCTTGAACGGCAGCGCGGTCACGACCGTTTCCGGGGATTTCGACGAGGTCCCGATTGGCGGCGGACCCGGCGGCGAAGCCGCCGCGGGGTACGATTTCAGCGTGACCAGTGGGGGCGCCTTCGGCACGCTCGCCGCCGACCCGACTACCGGCGCCTTCACCTTCACCATCGACCGTGGCGCCGTGTTCGGTTCCGGGTCCGACCAGACCGTCGAGATCGCGGTCACCGGCGGCGACGGCGAGAATTCCGACACGGATACGGTCTTCATCAACCTGACGATCTGTATTGCCCGCGGCACGCTGATCGAGACCGAATCCGGCCCCGTCCCCGTCGAGCAGTTGCGCATCGGCGACAGGGTCCGCACCGTCGATGGATCGGCCCAGCCCGTGAGGTGGGTCGGATGCCGAAACGTCCCGGCCCGCGAGCTGCTTGCCGACCCGGCGCTGCGTCCCGTCCGGATCGCCGCTGGCGCGCTCGGCAAGAACCGGCCCGCCCGCGAGCTGACCGTGTCCCCCCAGCACCGCATTCTTGTCGGTGACTGGCGGGCGGAACTCTTCTTCGGCGAGTCGCAGGTGCTGGTGCCGGCCAAGGCACTGGTCAACGGCACGACCATCCGCATCGATCACGACGCGGACGGGGTCGCGTATTTCCACGTGCTTTTCGACCGGCACGAGATCATGCTCACGGAGGGCCTGCCGACCGAGAGCTTTCACCCCGGTGACTACGCGCTGCGCGCCCTCGAAAGCGCGACCCGGGACGAATTGCACAAACTCTTCCCCGAGCTTGTCGATGGCGCAGGCGCACCCGAAACCGCGCGCATGGTCCTGCGCCCGTGGGAAAGCGCGCTTCTCCAGCCCGGCCGGCCGATGACGGGGAGGATGGCGACATGACAGCGCTGACCGATGCAAGTGGTCGCCCCCTGCCCGATATCGAAGTCCCCGGCCCCGAACGGCTGCGTATCTACGGCGACATGGCTTTCCTCGCCTTCCGCAGCCCACGCCATGCGCGGATGCCGGTGTCGCAACTGCGCGCCTACCTCGAACCGCCACTGCTTCTGGGCCAGTTCCGGGTATTCCGCTTCGACGGCATCGCGCGCGGTCTTTATACGTGGGGCTGGCTCGGCCAAGAGGCCGAGCGCCGTCTCGTCACCGGCGGGCAACTGACCCCCGAGGACTGGACCAGCGGCGACCGCCTCTGGATCGTGGACATCATGGCGCCGTACAAGGGGATGACCCGGAGCATGGTCCGCTGGATCATGGAAAAGGGCCATTTCACGGACGCGGATTTCTTCTTCCGCCGCGTGGGTGATGACGACCGTACGCGCCGGATCGTCCATATCGACTTCCGGCGGCGGGACCTTGCGAAGGTCTACTCCGAGGCCGACTTCCTCAAGGCGACCGACTGACCCGCGCCCCGGTCGCGCGGGCACCCGCGCCAGAGAATGCCGGGTTGCAGCGGCGGCGCGATTTGCATAGATACCGCCCCAACGCGCAACACATCGCAGACAGGCCGCCCAACATGGAAAACGTCGTCCTCATCATCCACCTTCTTCTTGCGCTGGCGCTGATCGGCGTCGTGCTGCTGCAACGCTCCGAAGGTGGCGGGCTCGGCATGGGCGGCGGGGGCGGCGGCGCCGTACCGGGCCGGGCCGCGGCCACCGCGCTCGGCAAGCTGACCTGGGGCCTCGCGATCGCCTTCATCGCCACGTCGCTGACCCTGACGATCATCGCGGCACAGGAATCGTCGGGCGCGTCGGTTCTCGACCGCGTGACAGACGCCCCGGCCGACGAAACCGCGCCCGGCCCGGCCGTGCCCGAGGGCGACGACCTGCTGCCGCCCTCGGCCGATGACAGCGCACCATTGACACCGACAGCGGATTGACCACCACGCATTGAGGCCGCGCCGCGGGGCGCCACAGCATCTTGCGTCCAGCTTGCGCCGCGGGCCGTAATCCTGTATGGGTCGGGTCCCGTGATGCTGGGGCAAAACCACTGCGTGCATGGCTCAGCCGACTTGCGAAACCGAAGCTGAAAATCACGGGGGATGCCACGGATATGGCACGGTATATCTTCATCACGGGCGGCGTCGTGTCCTCCCTCGGAAAGGGGCTCGCCTCGGCCGCGCTCGGTGCGCTGCTTCAGGCGCGCGGCTTCTCGGTGCGGCTGCGCAAGCTCGATCCCTACCTCAACGTCGATCCGGGCACGATGTCGCCGTTCGAGCACGGCGAGGTCTTCGTCACCGATGACGGGGCCGAAACCGATCTCGATCTCGGCCATTACGAACGCTTCACCGGGGTGCCCGCCCGCATGACCGACTCGGTCAGTTCGGGACGCATCTATTCCAACGTGCTGGAAAAGGAACGCCGCGGCGATTACCTCGGCAAAACGATCCAGGTCGTGCCGCATGTCACGAACGAGATCAAGGATTTCATCGCCATCGGCGATGACGAGGTCGATTTCATGCTGTGCGAGATCGGCGGCACGGTGGGCGACATCGAGGGGCTGCCCTTCTTCGAGGCGATCCGCCAGTTCAGCCACGACAGGCCGCGCGGGCAATGCATCTTCATGCACCTGACGCTGCTGCCCTACATCGCGGCCAGCGGCGAACTCAAGACCAAGCCGACGCAGCACAGCGTGAAAGAGCTGCAATCCATCGGGATCGCGCCCGACATCCTTGTCTGCCGGTCCGAGCAGCCGATCCCCGACAAGGAACGCGAGAAGATCGCGCTTTTCTGCAACGTCCGCAAGGAATCCGTCGTCGCCGCCTACGACCTCGGCTCGATCTACGAGGCCCCGCTGGCCTACCACCGCGAGGGGCTGGACCAGGCCGTGCTCGACGCCTTCCAGATCGCCCCGGCCCCGCGACCGGACCTGCGCGTCTGGCAGGACGTGGCCGACCGCATCCACTACACCGACGGCACGGTCAACATCGCCATCGTCGGCAAGTACACCCAGCTGGAAGACGCCTACAAGTCCATCAAGGAGGCGCTGACGCATGGCGGGATGGCCAACCGCGTCGGCGTGCGCGTCCAGTGGGTCGATGCCGAGATATTCGACCGCGAGGATCCGGCCCCCTACCTCGAAGGCTTCCACGCCATCCTCGTGCCCGGCGGCTTCGGCGAGCGGGGCACCGAGGGCAAGATCAAGGCGGCGCAGTTCGCCCGCGAACGCGAGATCCCCTACCTCGGGATCTGTCTCGGCATGCAGATGGCCGTGATCGAGGCCGCGCGCAACCTTGCCGGGCTCGACGATGCCGGTTCCGAGGAATTCGACCACGAAGCGGGCAGGAAACGCTTCACCCCGGTCGTCTACCACCTCAAGGAATGGGTGCAAGGCAACGAGAAGGTCCGCCGCAAGGTGTCCGATGACAAGGGCGGCACGATGCGCCTTGGCGCCTACGACGCCGTCCTCGCCGAAGGGTCCCGCGTCGCCGGCATCTACGGCACGAACCTCATCGACGAACGCCATCGCCACCGCTACGAGGTCGACACCAAGTACCGAGAGAAGCTGGAAGCGACGGGGCTGAAATTCTCGGGCATGTCACCTGACGGCCGCCTGCCCGAGATCGTGGAATGGCCCGATCACCCGTGGTTCATCGGCGTGCAATATCACCCCGAACTCAAGTCCAAGCCCTTCGCGCCGCACCCGCTCTTCGCGGATTTCGTGCGCGCGGCGATGGAAACCTCGCGTCTGGTCTGACCCATGTGCGGCGGGGCGCGCTGCCCCGCCTGCACACCCCCGCCGCGTCAGCGCAGCAACGCGTCCTCGAACGGGAACCGTGACAGAAGCTCGATGCCGCTGTCGGTGATCAACACCTGCTGTTCCAGCTTCACGCCTTCCTTGCCGCCCTCCTCGCCGATATAACTTTCGACGCACAGCGTCATGCCGGGCCGGATTTCACCGTCGTAGCCCGCGTCGGGGAAATCGCCGTGGTGATACAGATAGGGATATTCCCCCGTCATGCCGCAACCATGCGCGCTGAGGTAATAGCGGTTGGCGTAATACCGCTCGGGGATGTCCCACGCCGCATCGGCATAGTCGCGGAAACTCATGCCCGGGCGCAGGATCGACATGTTGTACTGCACCTGTTCGTGCGCGACCTTGTAAAGCGTGCGCTGCCGCTCCGCCGGCCTGCCCGGCCCGGAATGGAACGTGCGCGAGAAATCGGCGTAATATCCGTGGCAGCCCACCACGTCCGTATCCAGCGCGATCAGCTCGTTCTCGCCGATCAGGTTGTCCGAGGTTTCCTGGAACCACGGGTTCGTGCGCGCGCCCGCGTTCAGCAGGCGCGTTTCCACGTAATCGCCGTTCTGCGCGATGATCGACTGGTGCAGCACCGACCACAGTTCGGCCTCGGTCAGCCCGGGCCGTACCGCCTCGCGCAGCTTGCCCACGCCGATCTCCGTCGCGCGAAGCGAGGCGATCACGCATTTCATTTCCTCGTCAGACTTGATCGCGCGGGCCATCTCGACCGGTTCCTGCGCATCCACGATCCGCAGCCCCTGCCCCGCCAGCGCGATGGCGGTGCCGGCGTTCAGCCGTTCCAGCCCCACCGTCGCGCCCTTGCCGACAAGGTCGTGTATCAGGTCGGCCATCTCGGCGGCCCAGACACGTTCCCGCGCGGCGATATCGGGCCCGGCCGCGACGAAACTGGCGGTTTTCGCCGGGCGCACCTCGTCCACCGTCTCGATCCCGTCGGCAAGGTGCTGGCAGCCCGTGAACTCGAACAGGATGGCCCGGTCGGCCGTCATCAACAGGTAGCGTGACGGCGCGTTGCGGGTCGAGAACACCTGCATGTTCCGCGTGCCCGTCGCGTAGCGGATGTTCACAGGGTCGCTCAGGATCACCGCCGCGATGCCGCGCGCGGCCATTTCCGCCCGCACGCGCGACTGCCGGTAGCGCCGAACGGCGACCATGTCGATATCGCCCTCGGGGGCCCTGTCCAGTTGCGCCAGCCCGTGCAAATCGCTGCGTTCCGCGTGCCAGTCGAATTCCGCCATCACCAATCCTTTCCTGTGTGCAAAGTGATGATACCAGCCAGCACAAAGTCATAAAATTATGGAAATTCGCCGTTTAATTCGTAACTTGAAGTCATGAGTAATTACCGACGGAAACTGCCCCCGCTGGACGCCCTGCTGTATCTTGAATGCGTCGGCCGCCATCAGGGCTTCACCGCCGCCGCGCGGGAGCTGAATGTCAGCCAGGCCGCCGTCAGCAAGCGCGTGCGCGGGCTCGAGGACTGGCTGGGCGTCAAGCTTGTGGCACGCGACGGCCGCGGCATACGGACCACGCCCGAGGGCGACAGGCTCGTGTCGCGCGTCGGGCTGGGTTTCGATTTCATCGCGCAGACCATCGCCGACCTGCGATCCCCGGCCCGCCCCGCCGTCCGGCTGGCCTGCATGAACGCGCTTGCCCTGTTCTGGCTGCAACCCCGGCTGCGGCAGTTCGCGCTCGGGGATCGCGGCGGCGACGTGGCGCTCACGCTCACCGACAGCCCGGCCGAACTGTTGACGGACCCTCATGACCTTGTCCTGATCTACGGCGACGGCCGCTTTCCCGGGTGGCGGGCCACGCCGATCCTGACCGAGGACCTGCAACCGGTATGCGCGCCGGCGCTGCGCGACGGGCTGGGCGCGGGCACCGATGTCACCGCGTTGCGCGGGCAGGTGCCGCTCCTCGATTTTCCCCGCTCCGGGCCCGACTGGATCGGCTGGGACCGCTGGTCACGCCTGCCCGGCGCGACCGACATATCGGACTGGCCGCGAACCGGCTGCGCCACATATGCCCACGCGATCGGCCTCGCCCTGCGCGGTCAGGGAATCGCGCTCGGCAGCTTTCCGATGCTGTGCGATGAAATCCGAAGCGGCAGGCTCCGCCCGCTGGCGCCCGGCCCGCTGGCCACCGGGCGGGGCTACTGGCTGCTGGAGCGCGAGGACACCCGGCTCGGCACGCAGGCCGCCAACCTACGGGCGTTCCTGTTCGACGAGGCCGGTGGCCGGGTCTGACACCCGCTCGGCCCCCGGTCGGCTTTCCGCCACGACAAACCCACCGGCACGATGCCCACGCATGGCCGACGCGCGACGGCCACGCGTGCGGGGATCGGCAGAATCGAATTCAATTTCCGGAATGTATTTGACGCAGATCAAGGCCCGCCGCCGCGGGCTTTCCTAGGGTCGGATCAAATGTGACTTTCAGGGTCACATTTTCATGAAACGCCTGATGGAAAAGGAAGCAACCGATGCGCAAGACACTGACCGCGGCGCTCGTGGCGCTGGCCGGCCTGACCGCCCCCGCCGCTGCCGAGGACACGCAGAAGCTGGTGACGATCGTCACCAGCGACAACCCGCAGACACAACTGATGAGCATGGTCCTGACCATGCAATCCCTGCAACAGGGCGCCAACACCTACACGCTGCTCTGCGGCCCCGGCGGCGACCTCGCCCTCAAGGACGCCCCCGACGGGGCCACCGCGCCCCAGAAACCCAAGGGGATGAGCCCGCAAGGTCTGATGCAGAAGATCATGGCCAAGGGCGGCAAGGTCGAGGTCTGCGCGATCTACCTGCCGAACAAGGGGGTAGGCATGGACGCGTTGCTCGACGGCGTGGGCAGCGCCAAGCCCCCGGCGATGGCCAAGCGTCTGCTGGCTGACAACACGCGGATCATGTCGTTCTGAAGACGTCGTGATGCGCAGGGCCGCCCGGCCGTTGCCCACTGCTCGTGTGTAAGCAACAGGGTGACAAGTAACGGGGACCGGACGGGCGGCCCTTTGCAGCGGATGATGCACGGGAGACGCGCAGTGGCTCGGGGCGTAATGACCGCTCCGGGCCATTGTTGGCGGGTGCCGGGTTGTTGATGACGACCATTCGGCAGAAACCCAAGGGCGCGGGATCAAGGCCGAAGGCCGCCGCGCCATCGACGGGCCGCCCCCTCGGCCCAGCGATCGGGTGACCCTTGGCGCCCCGTGTCGAGGATGCGCGCCAGATGCCGAAATAAATCGAGAGGCTCGAAGGGCGGATCGCCGTGCCGCGGCCCGTCGACGGCGCGGCTCGGCAAATCAAGTCAAACGTCCACGTCCTCCGCACAGCCGACCTTCATCGCAACCGGTTCCCGAAGACTTGTTCGGAAGCTCGATACGTGTCATCAGGCTGTCCCGAACGGCCCTCAGCGCCGCCCTGCATCACTTGCTGCAAAGGGCTGGCGTTCGCGCCGGGGCCTTTGTTGTGTCGCGGGTCAACAACCGGGATACAGGATGGCAAGTATGGTATTCCCTACCCGACAAGCGGCGGTGTTTCCTGCATACACCGCGCGCGCACAACTTTCGTTTTGTGTGTTTTCAAGAATGTTCAAGAGTTTTCGAGTTCGAGTCCCGCCGGAGCGCCTTTTGATGATCTCGCGTTCCGGTCAGGCCCCGGCGGCAGAGCCGGGGCCGTTTTTTATCCGGCCGCCGGCGTCAGCCGCGCCTCGGAAAGGATGATGTCCGCGGCCTTCTCGGCGATCATGATCGTGGGGGAGTTGGTGTTGCCGCTGGTGATGGTCGGCATGACGCTGGCATCCACGACGCGCAACCCCCCGACCCCGCGCAACCGAAGGCCGGGATCAAGCGGGGCGGCTTCGTCAGGCCCCATCTGCACCGTGCCGACCGGGTGAAAGATCGTCGTGCCGATGTCGCCGGCGGCGCGGGCCAGTTCGGCGTCCGTCTCGACGTCGGGGCCCGGCTTGATCTCCTCGGGGGCGTAGCGCCGCACCGGGGCCTGTTCCATGATCCGGCGGGTGAGCCGGATCGCGGAGACGGCCACCTGCCGGTCGCCCTCGGTCGACAGGTAGTTCGGCGCGATGACGGGCGGCGCTGCCGGATCGGCGGAGGCGATCGCGACGGTGCCGCGGCTTTCGGGGCGAAGGTTGCAGACGCTTGCCGTCATGCCGGGGAAATCGTGCAGGGCGCCGCCGAACGCGTCCAGCGACAGTGGCTGCACGTGGTATTCCAGATCGGGTGTCGCCAAGTCGGGGCGCGAGCGGGCAAAGGCGCCCAGTTGGCTGGGGGCCATCGACATCGGCCCACGGCGGCGCAGCGCGTATTCCAGCCCGATCGCCAGCTTGCCCGTGATCGAGTTGGCCATCGTGTTCAATGTTTTCGCGCCCTGAAGCCGCCACGCGCAGCGCAGTTGCAGGTGATCCTGCAGGTTGCCGCCCACGGCCGGCATGTCGTGTGTCACGGGCACGCCGTGGTCCTGAAGCAGCCGGGCCGGACCAATGCCGGAGAGTTGCAATATCTGCGGGCTGCCGATCGCCCCGGCGCTGAGGATCACCTCGCGCGCGGCGCGCGCCGTCCTGACGGTGCCGCCCTGTTCGTATTCGACGCCGACGGCTTTCCCCCTTTCGACGATCACGCGGCGGGTATGCGCCCGTGTCTCGACGCGAAGGGTGTCGCGCGGCGCGGTGCGCAGGAAGGCGCGCGCGGTGTTGATCCGCCATCCCGCCCGTTGGTTGACCTTGAAATAGCCCACGCCCGCGTTGTCGCCGGTATTGAAATCTTCCGTCGCCGGCAGCCCGGCCGCCAGCGCCGCGTCGCGCCAGTGATCGAGCACGTCCCAGTGCAGCCGCTGGCCCTCGACCCGCCATTCGCCGCCGGTCGCGTGATGCTCGGATGCGCCATCGGCGTGATCCTCGGACTTCGTGAAATAGGGCAGGACATCGTCCCACCCCCAGCCGGTATTGCCCATCTGGCGCCAGCGGTCGTAATCGGCGGCCTGTCCCCGCATGTAGATCATGCCGTTGATCGAGCTGCACCCGCCAAGGATCTTGCCCCGAGGGTAGAGCAGCGATCGCCCGTTCAGGCCCGGCTCCTCGGCCGTCTTGAAGCACCAGTCGGTGCGCGGATTGCCGATGCAATACAGATAGCCCATCGGGATGTGCACCCAATGGTAGGTGTCGCGCCCCCCGGCTTCGAGCAGGAGGACCTTGTGGCCCCGCTGGCTGAGGCGGTTCGCCAGCACACAGCCCGCGCTGCCGGCGCCCACGATGATGAAGTCCCATTCCATGCGCCCATGATTGGTCCAAGCCCGTGCCGATGGCAAGGTGGCACCGGTCAGACCGGCAGGGCCGTCGTGCTGAAAACGGTGCGCAGCGTGAAGCTGGACTGCATCTTGGCGACCGCGGGCAGCCGCGTCAGGTACTGGCGGTGGATGCGGGCGAAATCCTCGGTGCTTTCTGCGACGACCTTGAGGATGTAATCCGCCGCCCCGGCCGTCAGGTGACATTCCAGCACGTCGGGGATGCGCGCGACGGCCTTCTCGAAGGCTTCCAGCACGTCGTCGGCCTGTGTCGACAGCGTGATCTCGACAAAGATCGTGGCCGACATGCCCAGTTTGCGTGCATCGAGAAGGGCGACGTAGTCGCGTATGTATCCCTCGGCCTCGAGCCTTTGCACCCGCCGGTGGCAGGCGCTGGCCGACAGGTTGATCGCCTCGGCCAGGTCGGCATTGGAAATGCGCCCGCGCTTCTGAAGCGCGGCAAGCAGGCGACGATCCATCGAATCAAGAGCCATTTGCACAAGGCCTTTCGATACAAGGTGAGAAACTGCGAATATCCTTGACCGTAATCGCCATATCACGAGCGAAATATCAAGCCGATTGCGGGTGTGCCGCGACATACTGTCAACAAGGCATGAGGAGGAGGATAACATGAAAATCGGGTGCCCCACCGAGATCAAGCCACAGGAATTCCGTGTTGGAATGACGCCCAACGCCACCCGCGAAGCCGTCGCGCACGGGCACGAGGTGATCATTCAGGCCGGCGCGGGCAAGGGCGCGGGTTTCGACGATGCCGATTACGTCGCCGCCGGGGCCGCGATGATCGACACGGCAGCGGAAATCTTCGCGACGGCCGACATGATCGTGAAGGTGAAGGAGCCGCAGGCGGCCGAGCGCAAGATGCTGCGCGCGGGGCAGGTGCTGTTCACGTATCTGCATCTCGCCCCCGATCCGGACCAGACGCACGACCTGCTGGACTCGGGCTGTACCGCCATCGCCTATGAAACCGTCACGGACGCGCATGGCGGCTTGCCCCTGCTGGCGCCGATGTCGGAGGTGGCCGGCCGGCTGGCGCCGCAGATGGGCGCGTGGACCCTGCAGAAGGCCAATGGCGGCCGCGGCGTGCTGATGGGCGGCGTGCCCGGGGTCGGCCCGGCGCGGGTCCTGGTGATCGGTGGCGGGGTCGTGGGGACACATGCCGCGCGCATCGCGGCCGGGATGGGGGCGGACGTTACCGTTCTGGACCGGTCACTGCCGCGGCTGCGGTACCTCGACGACGTGTTCGGCGACCTGTTCAACACCGGGTATTCCTCGGCCGGGTTGCTGGCCGAGCACCTGAGCGAGGCGGACATGGTTGTCGGCGCGGTGCTGATCCCCGGTGCCGAGGCGCCCAAGCTGGTGCGGCGCGAGCAATTCCCGTCGATGAAGCCGGGGGCCGTGCTGGTGGACGTGGCGATCGACCAGGGCGGCTGTTTCGAGACATCGCGGGCCACGACGCATGCCGACCCGATCTATGACGTGGACGGGATCATGCATTACTGCGTGGCCAACATGCCCGGCGCGGTCGCGCGCACCTCGACCATCGCGCTCGGGAACGCCACGATGCCGTTCATGCTGGCGTTGGCCGACAAGGGATGGCAGCAGGCCTGCGCGGATGATCCGCACCTTTTGAACGGCCTGAACGTGCATGCCGGGCAACTGACCTATTACGCGGTCGGCAAGGCGCTCGGGATCGACGTGATCTCGCCGCAGAAGATCGTCAAGGGCTGAGGCGGGCCGCGGCGCCCCCGCTTGGGGTCGCTCGCTGCCGGTGATCCGGCGCCGGGGGCTGTCTGTCGGACGTTGCCGGGGCAGGGCGAACGCCGCGGCGCGGCCGCGCGCCGGCGCGCGACTCAGATCGCCGCTTTCAGGCTTTCCTCGAGATAGATGTCACGCAGGCGCCGTGCGACCGGGCCGGGCGTGCCCCCGCCGACGTCCTCGCCGTCGATCTCGACCACGGGCATGACGAAGCTGCTTGCGGATGTCACGAATGCCTCGTCGGCCTGTTTCGCCTCGTCGATGGTGAAGCCGCGTTCCGCCACCTCCATCTGCGCCTCACGGGCGAAGCGCAGCACGGCGGCGCGCGTGATGCCGTGCAGGATGTCGTTTGACAGGTGCCGGGTGATGATCTTGCCATCCTTGATGATATAGGCGTTGTTCGCCGTGCCCTCGGTGACCAGCCCGTCCTCGATCATCCACGCGTCGTCGCACCCGGCTTTCTTGGCCATCATCTTGCCCATCGACGGGTAGAGAAGTTGCACCGTCTTGATGTCGCGGCGGCCCCAGCGGATATCGTCGATCGAGATGACCCGGAGCCCCCGTTTCGCATCGGGGCTGTCCGCGAGGTTCGGCTTGGACTGCGTGAAGAGCACGAGCGTGGGGTCCGTCGTCTCGGGGTCGGGAAAGACGAAATCGCGGTCGCCGTCGCTGCCCCGCGTGACCTGCAGGTAAACCAGCCCGTCCTCTATGCCGTTGCGGGCCACCAGTTCGCGGTGGATCGACAGCAGGTCGTCGAAGGCGGCGGGTTTCTTTATGTCCAGTTCCGACAGCGACCGTTCGAGCCGCGCCAGGTGGCCGTCGAAATCGATCAGCTTGCCCCCGAGCACGCTCGTCACCTCGTAGACGCCGTCGGCCATCAGGAAGGCCCGGTCGAAAATCGAGACTTTCGCTTCATTTTCGGGCAGGTACTCGCCATTCACGTAAACGGTGCGGGTCATGTGGGTGTCCTTTTCGTCCTGTCGGGGCCGCCTGTCCGGCATGGGGGCGGCGGGTCGTTGGCCGGGCGCGTCAGCCCCACAACGCTGCGTCGGGCGGATGTACCCCCGCCGCGTCGTAGGTCAAGGCGTGATCGCGGTCTTCGGCCAACAGAAGCGGCCCGTCAAGATCCGTGACCAATGCGCCTTGCGCCACAAGGGTCGCCGGGGCCATGGCGAGCGAACTGCCGACCATGCAGCCCACCATCACGTCGAACCCGGCGGCGCTGGCGGCTGCGCGCAGGGCCAGCGCCTCGGTCAGGCCGCCCGTCTTGTCGAGCTTGATGTTGACCACGTCGTACTTGCCCAGGAGGGCGGGCAGGCTGGCGCGGTCATGGCAGCTTTCGTCGGCGCAGACCGGCACCGGCCTGTCCATGGTTGCCAGCGCGTCATCGGCGCCGGCCGGCAGCGGCTGCTCGACAAGCGCCACGCCAAGCCGCTCCAGATGCGGGGCGAGATCGGCATAGACCCCCGCGCTCCAGCCTTCGTTGGCATCCACGATGATCCGCGCCCCGGGGGCGCCGGCGCGGACGGCCTCGAGCCGCGGCATGTCATCGGGGGTGCCCAGCTTGATCTTGAGCAGCGGGCGATGGGCGTTCTTCGCGGCCTGCGCGCGCATGGCCTCGGGCGTGTCCAGAGACAGGGTATAGGCCGTGATCTCGGGGCCCGGGGTGGACAGGCCGGCCAGGTCCCAAACCCGCCTGCCGGTTCGCTTGGCTTCGAGGTCCCAAAGCGCGCAGTCAACGGCATTGCGGGCCGCGCCGGCAGGCAGAAGCGTCTGCAACGCGGCCCGATCGACCCCGACCGGCAGCTCCTCTATCTGGGCCGTCACGCTGTCGAGCGTTTCGTCATAGCGCGCATAGGGGACGCATTCGCCGCGGCCGGTCGCTTCGCCGTCGCTCACCCTGACCGTCAGCACCTGCGCCTCCGTGCGCGAGCCGCGGCTGATCGTGAACACCTGCGCCAAGCGGAACGTGTCGCGCGTGACGGTGATCTGCACTCTGCCCTCCTTCATCTTGCTGAAAATACTCCCGCCGGAGGCATCCAGGCGGGCGCGGCCCTTGCCCGGCGCCGGGTCATATCGCCGCCAGCGCGTCGGCCAGCTTGCCGGCGCCGAAACGGTAGGGATCCGTGGCGGGCAGGTCCATGCGCGCCTCGATATCGGCAAGGTAGCTTCGCGCCTCGTCCTCGGTCATGTGCTGGGTGTTCACCGAGATGCCGGCGACGACGCAGCCCGGGTTGGCGATGCGGGCCAGCGGCAGGGCGGTGTCGCGCAGGTCCTCGAGTGACGGCAGCGTGTAATCCGGCAGGCCGCGCATGTGCGTGCGCGTCGGTTCGTGGCACAGGATCAGCGCGTCGGGCTGCCCGCCATGGATGAGCGCCATTGTCACCCCCGAGAAGGAGACGTGGAACAGGCTGCCCTGGCCCTCGATCAGGTCCCAGTGGTCGGGGGCGTTGTCCGGGGTCAGCCATTCCACGGACCCGGCCATGAAATCGGCGATCACGGCATCCAGCGGAACACCGTCGCCGGTGATCAGGATGCCGGTCTGCCCGGTGGCGCGAAAGGTGGCCTTCATCCCGCGCGCGTGCATGTCGCGCTCCATGGCCATCGCGGTGTACATCTTGCCGACCGAACAATCCGTGCCCACCGGCAGGCAGCGCTTGCCGGTGCGCGTCTTGCCGTCGGCGATCGGGTACTGCACCTCGGGCACGCGCACGTCGTGAAGCGCGCGGCCCGTCGCCTCGGCCACGGCGACAAGGTCCGGCTCGTCGCGCAGCAGGTTGTGCAGGCCGGCGGCAAGGTCGAACCCGTCTTCCAGCGCGGCGATCAGGACCTTTTTCCACGCCGCCGAAATCACCCCGCCCCGGTTGGCCACGCCGATCACGAGCGTCTTGGCGCCGGCGGCCTTGGCCTGCGCGAGGGTCATGTCGGTCAGGCCCAGATCGGCGCCGCAGCCCTCCAGCCGCAACTGCCCGACGGCGTTGTCGGGACGCCAGTCGCGAATGCCTATCGCGACCTTGGCGGCCAGCATGTCAGGGGCGTCGCCCAGGAAAAGCAGATAGGGTGTTTCGATCATGGCATGGCTCCTCGGGGCATTGCTGTCACGCATATTCCGACGAAATTAGTGCGAGATTCTGTTGAATGACAGCGCATTTCAGCACGATTGCGAACATTCTTGCGCTGATACACGGTTTTCCGGGATGGAGTCCGGCAAGGCGGGGCGGCACCGGGTCGATAAAGCCGGTTGCGGGTGAGAGTGCAATTATATACCGGTTTTTCCGGATCAACGGAAATTTTCGGAAAAGAGGCCCCACTTATGAGCTTTCGTGTGCAACCCCCCGCCCCGGCGCGTCCCAACCGCTGCCAGCTGTTCGGCCCCGGGTCGAACGACAAGCTGTTCGAGAAGATGGCACAAAGCGCTGCGGACGTGATCAATATCGACCTCGAGGATTCCGTTTCGCCCAATGACAAGGACTTCGCACGCAAGAACACCATCGCGGCGATCAATGACGTGGACTGGGGCAACAAGTGCCTCAGCGTGCGCATCAACGGGCTTGATTCCCCGTTCTGGTACCGCGACGTCGTCGACCTGCTGGAGCAAGCGGGCGAGCGGTTGGACCAGATCATGATTCCCAAGGCGGGCTGCGCGTCGGACATCTATGCCGTCGATTCGCTTGTCACCGCGATCGAGGCGGCCAAGGGGCGCGAGAAGCGCATCAGCTTCGAGGCGATCATCGAATCCGCGGCCGGGATTTCCCATGTCGAGGAGATCGCCGCCGCGAGCCCGCGGATGCAGGCGCTGAGCCTCGGCGCGGCCGATTTCGCCGCGTCGATGGGCATGGCCACCACGGGCATCGGCGGCACGCAGGAGAATTACTACATGCATCGCGAGGGGCAGAAATACTGGTCGGATCCGTGGCATTGGGCACAGGCGGCAATCGTCGCCGCCTGCCGGACCCACGGCCTGCTGCCGGTGGACGGGCCGTTCGGCGATTTCAGCGACGACGCGGGCTTCCGCGCGCAGGCGTTGCGGTCGGCGACGCTGGGCATGGTGGGCAAATGGGCCATCCACCCCAAGCAGATCGCGCTGGCCAACGAGATCTTCACCCCGACAGCGGAGGCCGTCACGGAGGCGCGCGAGATCCTCAAGGCGATGGAAGAGGCCAAGGCGCGTGGCGAAGGCGCGACCACCTACAAGGGACGGCTTGTGGACATCGCCAGCATCAAGCAGGCCGAGGTGATCGTCACGCAGGCCGAGATGATCGAAAGGCAGTAACGGCGTTCGACGCCCTGCCCCGGGGGCGCTGCCCCCGGACCCCCGGGGTATTTCGGCCGAGAAGAAGCACCGTCACGGCGGGGCCGCCGGGCGGAGGGAAACGCGCCGCGGATCCTGGCGGTCGCTGGCTGTTGCCACGATGGCCCGCACGAGGCAATCGAGGCTGTCGGTCCAGGGCGGTGTTGCCGGCAGATGGTCGGTGAGCAGGGACAGTTCGGTGCAGGCGACAAGCAGGTGATCGGCGCCGCGGGCGGCGAGATCGGCGGCCTCTGTCGCGAGGGCCGTGCCGGTCTGGCCGGGCGGGGCGCCCGATTTCACCGCCCGGATGATCGAGAGCATCGCGTCGTCGTTGGCCGGGGGCAGGGCCGCCAGGCCGTGGCGGGCGAAAGGTGCCTCGAACACCCCGGTCAGCCGGGTGGCGGGCGAGGCGAGCATCCCCACCCGGCGCGCGCCCCGCGAGGCCAGCCGGGCCGCGGTGAGTTCAAGCATGTCGAGGAAGGGCAGGCCGGCCGCCGCGCGTATCGCGTCCGCGTAATGGTGGGCGGTGTTGCAGGGCATGGCCAGCGCCCGTGCGCCGGCGCGTTCGAGATCGCGCGCCATGCCGGCCAGCACAGGCGCGGGATCGGCACCCGTGCCGTCGATCAACGCGGCGATCCGGCTGGGCACCTGCGGGTTCTGGTGCACGATGAGCGGCACGTGGTCGGCGTCGTCGGCGGCTGGCACCGCGCGCAGCACTTTCTGCATCAGCAGGATGGTGGCCTCGGGCCCCATCCCGCCCAGAATGCCCACCGGTTTCATTTCGGCACGTCGAAACAATGGGTATAGCCGGTCAGGCCGATGGCGCCGCCGGTATGCAGGAAGACGATCTTTTCGCCTTTCCTGAAATGTCCCTTGCGGACCAGATCGATGAGCCCGGCCGCGCCCTTGGCGGAATAGACGGGGTCGAGCAGGACCGCCTCGGTGCGCGCGAAGATGTCGATGGCTTCGAGCGTGCTGTCGGCGGGCAGGCCGTAGCCGGGGCCGACATAATCGGTGTTGGCGACCACGTCTTCACGCGCGACGACGCCGGGACATCCGAGTTTCTCGGCGGTCTTGACGGCGAGATTGTAGACATTCTCTTCCTGTTTGGGTTTCGGGGCGCGCACGCCGATTCCAAGAAGCGGGATCCGCGCGTTCATCGCCTTGAGCCCGGTCACGAGCCCCGCCTGCGTGCCCGCCGAGCCGGTGGCGTGCACGACGTGGTCCACGTCGAGGCCGGTGGTCACGAACTGGCCCAGCATTTCGAGCGCACAGTTGACGTAGCCGAGCGCGCCTGTGGCGTTCGAGCCGCCGCCCGGGATGGTGTAGACGGTCTTGCCCTCGGCGCGGCGCTTGTCGGCGACCGCCTCCATCTCGGCGTTCATGTCGAGGTCGGGGCCGCGATGCTCCATCGTGGCGCCGTGCAGGTGATCGAGCAGGACGTTGCCGTTGTACTTGTAGTTCTCGTGGTTGTAGCCCGTCCGGTCCTCGAGCAGGATGTGGCAGGCCATGCCGAGCCGCGCGGCGGCAGCGGCCGTCTGGCGGGCATGGTTCGACTGGGTCGCTCCCTGCGTCATGACCATGTTGGCCCCTTGTGCCTGTGCCTCGGCCATCAGGAATTCCAGCTTGCGGGTCTTGTTGCCGCCGGTCGAGAGCCCGGTGCAATCATCCCGCTTGATCCAGATTTCCGGCCCGCCGAGGTAGTCCGACAGGCGCGGCATCGGTTCCAGCGGGGTCGGGAGATGGGCAAGGCGGGTTCGGGGAAACCGGGCGAGGTTCATGGATGTCTCCTGTCTGAGGTGAAGCGAGCGAAGGTAGGGCGGTTGGCCGCGGTTGGCGCCTTGCCGGCCGGCCCGCCGCGCCGGCGGGCCGGGTCAGGGCGGCGCAGGGGCGCGTGGTGTCACAGGTTTACCGCGCGGGGCGGGGGCGTCATCCGGTCGATCCGGTGATCGGCGGCGCGCGCGTGTCCCTCCATGCGCTCGGCGCGGCTGAGCGCGGCGCTGACGCGGGCGAGGTCCGGCGTGCCGCGATCATCGACCTGCTGCCACGTGACCGTCTTGAGGAACTTGTGCACCGAAAGACCCCCGGTATAGCGCGCGGCGCCCGACGTGGGCAGGACGTGGTTCGGGCCTGCCGCCTTGTCGCCGAAGGACACGGTCGTGCCCGCGCCGAGGAAGAGGGAGCCGTAGACGCGCAGCCGGTCCCGCCACCACGACAGGTCACGGGCCTGCACGTGAAGATGTTCGGCGGCCTTGTCATCGGCAAAGGCCGCCATGTCCTCGCGCGTGTCACAGATCACGACTTCGGCCAAGTCGCGCCACGCGGTCGCGGCGGAGTCGCGGTTGGTGTCGGGCAGGGCCGCGATCAGGTCCGGGACCCGGGCCATGACCCGGCGTGCAAGCGGTTCATGCGCGGTGGCCAGCCATACCGGCGAGGTCGCGCCGTGCTCGGCCTGGCTGACGAGGTCGATGGCCACCGTCTCGGCATCTGCGCTGTCATCGGCCAGTATCAGGCTGTCGGTCGGACCTGCGAACATGTCGATGCCGATGGGGCCGAAGAGCTGTCGCTTGGCCTCGGCCACGTAGGCATTGCCGGGGCCGACGAGGATGTCCGCCGCCGGGGCCCCGAACATGCCGAAGGCCATGGCCGCCACACCCTGCACCCCGCCGATCGTCAGGATGCGCGTCGCGCCCGCGAGATCCATCGCGAAGAGCAGGGCAGGCGGAATACCTGCTGTGCCGTTCGGTGGAGAGCAGGCGGAGATGTCGGGCACGCCGGCCTCGCGCGCGGTGGCGATGGACATCAGCGCCGAGGCGATATGGGTATAGCGCCCGCCGGGGACGTAGCAGCCCGCGGCGCGCAGGGGGATCTGCTTTTGCCCGGCGGTCAGGCCGGGGCGCAGTTCGATCTCCATGTCCTGCGCGGTGGCGCGTTGCGCGGCGGCGAAGCGCGAGATGTTGTCATGGGCCCAGCGGATATCGTCCTTCAGGGATTGGGGGACCGTTTCGACGGCACGGTCGATGTGATCGCGGCTGATCGCGATGTCGCCGTCCCACCCGTCAAGCTGTTTCGCGTAGTCGCGCGCCACCTCTGCCCCGCCTGACCTGAGACGCGCGAGCATGATCTGAACGGTATCGGCGATGTTGGCGCTGGCCTGCGGCGAGTGTCCGGGCGCACTCTTGAGGTGGGTAACTGGCATGACGGCGTTTCTCCTTCACCGCGAAGGATGCGCGGGCAGCCGAAGCGGGGCAAGCCGTTTGGCCGGAACGCCCCGCTGATTTTGCAGGCGCCGAAAGGGTGTTTCGGGTTTCCGAAAGAAACGCGGCGAGCGGCACGTGGCGCAACGTGGCGGGCCTGCCGGGCAGGACACGGGCCGCGTCAGAGCGTGGCGGCGAGCCCCCTCACGGCGTCCTCGATCAGGTCGAGCACGCCGTCGAAATCGCGTGTGTAGTACGGATCGGGCACGTCGTCCGTTTGCCGGTGGGGCGCGAAATGCGTCAGCAGGCGGACCGGTGTGGTATTACCTTGCGGGCGCATCGCCTCGATATCGCGGCGGTTGCCGACATCCATCGCAACGATCAGGTCGAACCTGTCGAAGTCCTGCACGGTGATCTGCCGCCCGCGCAGGTCCGAGATGTCGTGGCCCCGTGCGCGGGTGGCCTGCTGCATGGGGCCGAATGGCGGGTCGCCCACGTGCCAGTCGCCCGTCCCGGCGCTGTCCGTCGTCACCATTGGCGCGAGGTTGCGAAACACCCCTTCGGCGGCGGGGGATCGGCAG
Organism: Roseovarius sp.; assembly: GCA_031580875.1. GTDB lineage: Bacteria > Pseudomonadota > Alphaproteobacteria > Rhodobacterales > Rhodobacteraceae > Roseovarius. The sequence continues at coordinate 27,174 of JAVLCJ010000011.1, read as the reverse complement.
ATGTTTCCCAGGCAAACGAAAAGGATTCGGGTGGTCATGCGCGCCTCCTTGCGCCACCATTGGTAGAACAGGAGGGCCGGATGGAAAAGATCGTCGTTCTGACCGGGGCGGGTATTTCCGCCGAAAGCGGGCTGGGCACATTCCGCGACGCGGACGGGCTGTGGGCGCAACACGCGATCGAGGACGTGGCGACGCCGGAAGGCTTCGCCCGCGACCCGGCGCTCGTTCACGCGTTCTACAACGCGCGGCGCGCGCAGGCGGCACAAGCGCGCCCCAACGCCGCGCACGAGGCGCTTGCGCGGCTGGAAAAGGCGTGGCACGGCGAGGTTCTGATCGTCACGCAGAACGTCGACGCCCTGCACGAACGTGCGGGCAGCCGCAATGTGGTACACATGCACGGCACGCTGGCGGGCGCGCTGTGCCACGAATGCGGGCACCGCTGGCCCGCCCCCGACGAGATGCATCCGACCGACGAATGCCCGGCCTGCCGCCGCCGCGCGACCCGGCCGGACGTGGTGTGGTTCGGCGAGGTTCCCTACGGCATGGAGGAAACAGACCGGGCGCTTGGCGAGGCGGACCTTTTCGTGTCGGTCGGCACGTCGGGGCAGGTCTACCCGGCGGCGGCCTATGCGCAGCATGCCCGCCGGCTGGGAGCCGGGACGCTGGACCTCAACCTGGAGCCGGGGGCCAACGCACCTGATTTCGACGACTCCCGCCACGGCCCCGCAACCCGGATCGTGCCGGCATGGGTTGCGGAACTGCTGGAGACATAGCCGGTTCGGGGCTCAGTCGGTCATGCCATGGCCGTGGGCGTTGCCGTGCCCCTCGCGCGGTTGACGTTCGAGGTCGACCGGCACCTCTGTCTCGATCTCGCCGGCATTCTCGAATGTCAGGGTCAGCGGTATCATGTCGCCCTGTTCGAACGGCGCGGTGAGGCCCATGAACATCACGTGATCACCGCCGCGCCGCATCTTGAGCGTGCCGCCCGCGGGCAGGGGGAACCCCTCGGGAACATGGCGCATCTTCATGATCCCTTGCGACCCCTTCTCATGGGTGTGCAGCTCGACGCGTTTCGCGGCTTGGGACGCCGCGCCTGTCAGGCGCTCGTCGGTGTCCGAGCGGTTTTCGATCACGAGGAACGCAGCGCCGCTCTTGGCTGCCGGCGAGGCGCTGCGCGCGTAAGAATCTGTGATGACGATGTCCTGCGCGACGGCGGGCAGGGCGAAAGCGGTGGCGGCAAACGCCGCGGTGAGGGTTGTTTTCAACGACATGGGTAATCTTTCCCGGATGGTGAATTCTGTGGGTGACTGGTGTCTCAGGCGTGAATTCGACCGCCGGGCGGGGGCGCACGGGCCCGGAATGCTGCCAAGGATCGCGCGGACGCGGCCGGTTCGGGTGCGACGTGAAAGACCCCGGCCGCGCGCGCGACGAAGCTCGCACCCTCAGTGACCGGCGCCGGCAGGTCGAACAAAGAAAGCGCGCAATCAGGGCATATGTACACGGCGCCCGTCGGTCGGCCCTCGCTGTCGACGAGCACGGTGACCGGGCCGTTGCCGGTGCACAGGGTCATCTGGCCAATGGGCGCGGGGCTGCCGCGCGCGGCCGTCATGGCCTGTCCCGACATGATCAGGACGAGAATGACGAGAAAGCCGATATGGACCCGGGCACGGTGCATGATGCGGATATACGCACGCTGTGGCGACGATGGAAAGCGACAAAACGAAACAGCCCCGCCGGGGACCGGCAGGGCCATCATCAAGCTGTTCGTTGTCCGCGGGTTCAGGCGTTGGCGGCCTGCGCCTTGGCGATCTCGTTCTTCACCTTCAGCGCGTTTGCCGAAAGGTCGTCATCCTTGGCCTTGGCGAGGAAGGCGTCGAGCCCGCCGCGGTGATCGACGGTCCGCAGCGCGGAGGACGTGATTCGCAGCTTGATGCCGCGGCCCAGCGTTTCCGATTGCAGGGTGACGTCGTTGAGGTTGGGCAGGTAGCGACGCTTGGTCTTGTTGTTGGCGTGGCTGGAATTGTATCCAGACAGCGGTTTCTTTCCGGTCAGTTCGCAGACGCGCGACATGGGTTTGATCCTCGTCTTGATGCGGAGCGGACGGCGCCCCTGACAACACAAACGGGCACCGCCGCCGGCGGCGCCCTGAATTTCATTGCGCGTCATTACGGTCAAAGCGGCGGGGCGTCAAGGGATTCCGCGCGCCTGTTGCGGCGGGCGTTGACCCGTGGCCGCGGTGGCGGCAGTGTCGCATTCGGCAGCAGGGAGGCAACACGATGGAAATATTCGAAGCGGGCCGGCGGGAGAACCGCCTTGCACCTCCGGAGTGGTTCAGCGGGCGGGTCTGGCAGGAGCCCGTGGTCGAGGCGCCGACGCCCGCGCGGGTTCGCGCGTTGCGCGTGACGTTCGAGCCCGGGGCGCGGACTGCGTGGCACACGCATCCGCTGGGCCAGACGCTCCATATCCTGTCCGGCGTCGGGCTGGTCGGCCTTCGCGGCGAGGCGCCCCGGCTGATACGCCCCGGCGACACGGTTTGGATACCGCCCGAGCAGGAACATTGGCACGGTGCCGCGCCCGACGTGATGATGTGCCATCTGGCCATCCAGGAAGCATCGGAGGATGGTCACGTTGCCGACTGGCTGGACCACGTGACCGAGGCCGAGTACGGGCGCCAGCCGGCGTGACGCCGCGCCGTTTCGCGCGAAACGGCTGGCGCGCGGGTCAGCCCCGACCGTGCGGCGCGTCGAAATCCGGCCGCGGGTTGATGGGGATGATGCGGTGCGGATTTATGGTGTCCTGGCTGAAGTGGTAATGGCGCAAGATATGGTCGAAATCGACCGTGTCGGCCACGCCGGGCCATTGGTACAGGTCGCGCACGTAGCCCCACAGGTTCGGATAATCGACGATCCGCGCCCGATTGCACTTGAAGTGCGTGTGGTAGACGAGGTCGAACCGGATCAGCGTGGTGAACAGGCGCCAGTCGGCTTCGGTGATGCGGTCGCCCATCAGGTAGCGCTGTTGGCCGAGCCGGTCCTCCAGCCAGTCGAGACTGTCGAAGAGCGGGTGCACGGCATCATCGTAGGCGTCCTGCGTCGTGGCGAAGCCGGCCTTGTAGACCCCGTTGTTCACGGCCGTGTAGATGCGCGCGTTCACCTGCTCGATCTCGTCGTGAAGGTCCAGTGGCCAGAAGTCGGCCGTGTTGCCCGTGATCCCGTCAAAGGCTGAATTGAACATGCGGATGATCTCGGCCGATTCGTTCGAGACGATGGTCTGGCGTTTGCTGTCCCAGAGGATCGGGACAGTGACACGGCCCGATATCCCGGGGTCGGCCCGGGTGTACAGGTCGCGGGCGAAAGGCAGCCCGTAAAGCCTGTCACCTGTCGCGCCGGGGTAATCGGTGCGAAACTCCCACCCCTCGGACAGCATGTCGGGATGCACGACCGAGACGCCGATATGCCCGTCCAGATCCTTGAGCGCGCGAAAGATCAGGGTTCGGTGCGCCCATGGACAAGCAAGTGACACATACAGGTGATAGCGGCCGGATTCGGCGGCGAAGCCGCTGTCACCGGACGGCCCCGCGTCACCGCCGGGGGTGATCCAGTTGCGGAATTTCGAGTTGTCGCGCACGAATTTGCCGCCGGTCGACGCGGTGTCGTACCATTTGTCGTGCCACTCGCCGTCTATCAGCAGTCCCATGGTTCAACCTCCTTTTTTTCATACATAGCAACTGGCGGTGCGGGGGTAATGGCATTGCCCGCGCAGACGGCGTGCGGGCCCGCACAGGTCGCATTTCACCGTGCGGGCGGCGTTTCTTTGTTTGCACTGAAATGGATCGGTGGGTATACGGCGTGGTGACGATGCCCGGAGGCGGGCCGGAAAGGTGACAGGGAACCGCCGACCCATGCCGGGGGCGATGCTCTGGATCGTCGGGACACTCGGGAGTAGGTGTCGATTTCCCTTTTCGGCGGCGCTTGGGCCGACACGCTGAACAGGGAGCATTCCTCGATGAAACAGGCTATCTTGCCGATCGCCTTGACCACCGCCGGTGCCGCGCAGGCGCATCCCGGCCATCTTGCGGAAGCGGCCGGGCACGGCCACTGGCTGGGCGCGGCGGCGATCGGCGCCGCGATCGCGATCGGGCTGTGGGCCGCGGCCAAGGGCCGCAAGGATGCCGACGCGTCGGAGGCGGACGCCGATGACGGGGCCGCCGAGGAAGAGCCGCAGGAGGTATGAGACCATGACGAAGACCGGAGTGATGATCTGCGGGCACGGGTCGCGCAGCCAGTCGGCAGTGGATGAATTCGCGGTGCTTGCCCAGAAGTTGCCCGCCCACGTGCCGGACGACTGGGAGGTGGAGTACGGCTATCTCGAATTCGCCAACCCGGTTCTGCGCGACGGTCTGGACAAGCTGCGGGAGAAGGGGTGCGACCGGATCCTCGCGGTACCGGGAATGCTGTTTGCCGCGATGCATTCCAAGAACGACATTCCGACCGTTCTCAATACCTATGCCGCGAAACACGGGATCGACGTGCGCTACGGCCGCGAACTGGGCGTGGACCCCAAGATGATCGCCGCCGCGGGCGCACGGGTCCGCGAGGCCGTTGACCGCGTCAATGCCGAGCATGGCGACGTCGATCTGCACGATACCTGCCTCGTGGTCATCGGGCGGGGCGCATCCGACCCCGACGCGAATGGCAACGTGTCCAAGATCGCCCGACTGTTGCAGGAGGGCATGGGCTTCGGCTGGTGCGAGGTAGGATATTCCGGCGTCACCTTCCCGCTGGTGGAGCCTTGCCTGCAGCACGTGGCACGGCTGGGCTACAAGCGCGTTGTCGTCTTTCCGTATTTCCTGTTCTCGGGAATCCTGATCGACAGGATATACGGTTTCACCGATCGCGTGGCGGCGGAACATCCCGAAATCGAGTTCGTCAAGGCGGGGTATCTGGGCGATCATCCGAAGGTTCTGGAAACCTTTGCCGAACGCGTGACCGAGCAAGCCGGCGCCAACCCGCCACCGAACTGCGCGACCTGCCAGTACCGTACACAGGTGCTTGCCATCGAAGGGGAGGGCGCGCGCGAGATCACGCCAGACCAGCGGCGCGCGTTGGCGGCCGCGCGGGCAGACGGGCACCCGGCATTCAGCGATGTCCCGCCCCCCACCTGCGTGATGTGCAAGTACCGCACCAAGGTTCTGGGATTCGAAGCCGAGGTGGGCGCCATCCAGGAAAGCCATCACCACCACGTGGAGGGGCAGGGCGCCAGCGCGCCGGGATCGAATGTCGAGGATTGCGACCTGTGCGATACCTTCTGCACCGGGCTGTGCCGGCTGGAAGCGGCAGATCACCATCACCATCATCACCATCACCATCATGATCACGACGGTCACGATCACCACCACCACCCGGAATACCCGCACGCCGATCATCCGCTAGGGCCCGAAAGCGCGCGCAAGACACGGGCCTGACGGCCGGGACAAGTCAGCCGCGATAAGCCAGTGCCGGTACAAGCCCCGGCGTCGTCACAGCAAAGGCAGCCAGTGCGCCCATACGAGAAAAACCCCTCGGCGATTTATGCCGAAAGTTTTGCCACGGTGCGCCGGGAGGCCCGGCTTGACCGGTTCTCGCCGGATATGGCGGCTGTCGCGATCCGGCTGATCCATGCCTGCGGGATGGTCGAGGTGGCCGACCGGCTTGCGTTTTCCGAACGGGCCTGCGTGGCGGGGCGGGCAGCGTTGGCGTCGGGCGCGCCCGTCATATGCGATTGCGAAATGGTGGGCGCGGGTGTCATCCGCCGCTACCTACCCGCGCGGAACAACGTGATCGTCACGCTGAACGATGAGCGGGTGCCCGGCATCGCGGCGGATATCGGCAATACCCGCTCCGCGGCGGCGGCGGAGCTTTGGGCCGAGCACTTGGCGGGCGCGGTCGTGGCCATCGGGAACGCGCCGACGGCGTTGTTTCACCTGCTGGAGCTGATCGATGCCGGTGCGCCGCAACCGGCGGTGATCCTCGGGTTTCCCGTGGGGTTCGTCGGGGCCGCGGAGAGCAAGGCGGAGCTGGCCGCCCGCCCGCGCGGCTGTGACTTCATCGCCTTGCGCGGGCGGCGCGGCGGCTCCGCGATCGCCTCGGCGGCGGTCAACGCCCTCGCGGCGGGCATTCCGGAGGCAACGGCATGAGGCCAGACATGGTTCATGAACATACCGGGGGCGCCGATGGCTGAGCCCTGGCTGCACATCGTCGGCATCGGGGAGGACGGCATGGACGGGCTTGCCCCGGCCACGCGCGCCGTGGTCGAAGCCGCGGAGGTGATCATCGGCGGTGACCGTCATCACCGCTTGTCGGACACGGTCACGGCCGAACGCGTGTCGTGGCCGTCGCCCTTCGACGCGCTGATCGACACGCTGACCACGTTGAAGGGGCGCCGGGTGGTCGTGCTCGCGACGGGCGACCCGCTGTGGTATTCCGTCGGGGCGCGGATCGGCCGCGCGATCGACCCGGCGGGCATCGTCTATCACCCGCATGTCTCGGCCTTCCAATTGGCCGCAGCGCGCATGGGCTGGAGCCTTGCCGACCTCGACACGCTGACGGTGCATGGCCGCCACGTGGCACAGATGATCGGCTTCATCCAGCCCGGCGCGCGACTGCTGATCCTGACGACCGGGGCGGAGACGCCGGCGCAGATCGCGCGTTTCCTGACCGACCGGGGATACGGCGGATCCGACATGACCGTTCTGGCCGCGATGGGTGGGCCGGACGAGGCGCGGTTCGAGGGCCGGGCCGATTGCTGGGACCATGACGTGCCGGCCTTCAACACGCTTGCCGTGGAATGCCGTGCCGCCCCCGACGCGGCGCTGGCGCCGCGGGTGCCGGGCCTTGCCGATGACCTTTTCGAGCATGACGGCACCATGACCAAGCGGGAAGTGCGTGCCGCCACGCTTGCCAAGCTGATGCCGATGCGCCGGGCGCTGTTGTGGGACATCGGAACGGGCTGCGGATCGGTGGCCGTGGAGTGGATGCGCAGCGCGCGCGATGCCCGCGCGATCGGCATCGAGCCGCGCGCCGACCGTCGCGCCATGGCCGCGGCGAATGCTGTGGCGCTAGGTGCACCCGGGCTGGAACTGATCGAGGGGCGGGTGCCCGAGGCGCTGTCGGGCCTTGAACGGCCCGACGCGGTGTTCATCGGCGGCGGGTTGTCCGAAGAGGTTTTCGCCATCGCGTGGGCGGCGCTGCGCCCGCTGGGGCGGCTGGTGTGCAATGCCGTGACGCTGGAAAGCGAGGCGCTGCTCATTGATCTGCGGGCGCGCCATGGCGGCCAGTTGGCCAAGTTGCAGGTCACCCGGGCCGAGCCGGTCGGACCGCGAACCGGCTGGCGGCCGTTCATGCCCGTGACGCAATGGAGCCTCGTGAAGAGAGGATCGAAGGCATGAGCCCGGGACCACGGCCCGAGACGGGTATTTTTGCCGAGAAGAAGCCGGGGGGCGTGATGGCCGGCAAGCTTTATGGCGTCGGGCTCGGGCCGGGTGACCCGGACCTCATGACGTTGCGCGCGCACCGCCTCATCTGCGCGGCCGAGGTCGTGGCCTACCCGGCACTGGCCGGGGCGCGGAGCTTTGCCCGCGAAATCTCGGCGGCGGTGATCCCTTCACAAGCGCGTGAGATCGTGATGGACGTGCCGATGACCACGGCGCGGGAACCCGCGCAGGATGCCTATGACAGGGGCGCGGCCGAGATTGCCGGGGCGCTGGAGGCCGGGCAGGACGTGGTGTGCCTGTGCGAGGGGGACCCGTTCTTCTACGGGTCCTTCATGTATCTTTTCGCGCGTTTGTCGGGCCGTTTCGACATCGAGGTGGTGCCCGGGGTGACATCGGTCACCACCTGCGCAGCGCGCGCCGGGATGCCTTTGGCCGCCCGGAACGAGCGCCTGACCGTCCTGCCGGGCCCCCTTCCCGAGACCGAGCTGCGCACGCGGATCGCCGGCGCGGAAAGCGTGGCGATCATGAAGGTGGGTCGGCACCTGTCCAAGATAAGAAGCGTGATCCGTGAGCTGGGCCATATCGACAGCGCGGTTTACGTGGAGCGGGCGAGCCTGCCTGACGAGGTTGTCTGCCCGCTGGCCGAGGCGCCGGAACAGGCGCCCTATTTCTCGATGATCCTGCTGACGAAGGGGGCTGATCCATGGCTGTGACACCGGTTGTTCTGGCATTGAGCGGGTCGGGCGAGGCGGTGGCGCACCGTGTGGCCGGGCTGATCGGTGCGCCCGTGCATGGCCGCGAGGGGCGCGTGGCAAGGGCCGACGCCTTTTTCGGGGATGCGCTGGCGCATGTGCGTGATCTGTTCGCCGCGGGCGTGCCGGTGGTCGGTGTCTGTGCCAGCGGCATCCTGATCCGTGGCGTGGCCCCGGTCCTTGCCGACAAGCGGCGCGAGCCGCCGGTGGTATCGGTTTCCGACGACGGGTCGGTCGTCGTGCCGCTTCTGGGCGGTCATCGCGGGGCGAACCGGTTGGCTGCCGAGATTGCCGGGGGGCTGGACGCGCAGGCCGCGGTCACGACGGCGGGTGACGTGGCCATGGGTGTCGCCCTCGATGCGCCGCCTGACGGGTACAGGCTGGCCAACCCGGAAAACGCCAAGTCGGCGATGGCGGCGTTGCTGTCGGGGGCGGGCAGCCGCGTGACCGGTGACAACATATTCGGGATCGCGGAGACGGGCGGGGCGGTCGAACTGGTCGTTTCGGAAGCACCCGAGGCCGGCGGGGAGACACGGCTTGTCTATCATCCGCAGCGCCACGTGATCGGGCTGGGATGCGCGCGCGGTGCCGACCCCGAGGAGCTGTGGAACCTCGTCCGCGCGACGCTTGACGAGGCGGGGATCGCGCCCGGGGCCGTGGCCTGCGCGGCGTCGATCGACCTCAAGGCCGACGAGCCGGCGATGAACATTGTGGCGCGTCGGCTGGGGGTGCCGTTGCGACTGTTCACGGCGGCAGAGCTGGAGGCACGGGCGGACGGCCTTGCGAACCCGTCGGACGTGGTTTTCGCCGAGGTCGGCTGTCACGGCGTTGCCGAGGGGGCAGCGCTGGCAAGCGGCGGCGAGCTGGTTGTCGAGAAGCGCAAGACGGCCAACGCGACATGCGCGGTGAGCCGTGCGGCGGCGCCCATCGTGGACATGCCGGGCCGTGCGCGCGGCCGCCTGTCGATCGTGGGGATCGGCCCCGGGCAGGCGAGCTGGCGGACACCCGAGGTTTCGAAACTGGTCGCCGGGGCCGAGGAGCTGGTGGGCTACGGGCTGTACATCGATTTGCTCGGGCCGCTGGCGGCAGGAAAGAAACGCGCGGATTTCCCCCTTGGCGGGGAGGAAGCGCGCTGCCGCTATGCGCTGGAGCGCGCGGCGGAGGGACGTGACGTGGCCCTCGTCTGTTCGGGCGATGCCGGGATTTACGCGATGGGAGCGCTTGTCTTCGAATTGCTGGATCGCGGGCCGGATGCGCAAGGTGTCAGCGATGCCGCGCGGCGGGTCGAGGTCTTGTGCTCGCCCGGGGTATCGGCCCTGCAGGGTGCGGCGGCGCGGGCAGGCGCGCCGCTGGGGCACGATTTCTGCACGATCAGCCTGAGCGATCTGTTGACCCCCCGCGCCGACATCGTGCGCCGGCTGCACGCGGCGGCGGAAGGCGACTTCGTGATCGCCTTCTACAACCCGGTGTCCCGGCAGCGGCGCACCCTGTTGGCCGAGGCGCGCGATATCCTGTTGCAGCACCGCCCGTCGGATACGCCCGTCATGCTGGCGTCTTCGCTGGGCCGGCCGGAGGAGCAGGTGCGCTATCGTCGCCTCGACGAACTGGCGGTCGACGAGGTGGACATGCTGACCGTCGTGCTGGTCGGGTCGAGCAATTCGCGGCTGGCCCGGCTGGGCGAGGGGCCGCGCATGTTCACGCCGCGGGGATACGCCCGCAAGATCGACGGCGACCTTGCGACGGGGGACATGACGGGATGAACGAGATACTGCTGGACTTTGCCGGCCGCATGGCCGATGCCGGCGCGACGCAACTGCCCGAGACCTACAGGCAGCTGGCGGTGAACGCCCGGTTCCACCTCAAGACGCGCATGGCCGGGTCCGGGCTTGGCCAGCGTCTTGGCGAGGTCGCGGATTTCCGCCTGAACCTCAGGAAACGGCGGCTCGTGCTGATGTTCGAGGACGCGCCCGAGGTCGCCGCCGATGCGCAGGTCGTCGGCACGTGGTCGGATGACGGCAGCTGGATGTGGGGGTGGGGGCATCCGGACGTGCCACAGCCCATGCAGCAGGCGGCGTGGGCCGTGCAGCAATTCGGCGAACGACAGGAGATCGAGGAACTGCTGAGCCGGGGTGGGCCGGCGAGCGCGGCCACCGTGGAGGAATACAAGGCAATTTGCGCCTATATCTCGAATGCGGATGGCGTGTTTACCGGCGCGCATGGCGGCGGCGGGCAGGTTTGCGTGTGCTACTATCTTGAGGATCAGTTGAAAGGACTTCTGGGCGAATGACGGTTTATTTCATCGGCGCGGGTCCGGGAGACCCGGAACTTCTGACGAAGAAGGCCGAACGCGTGATCGGTGCGTGCCCGGTATGCCTTTATGCCGGGTCGCTGGTCCCGCAGGAGGTGGTGGCCTGTGCCCCCGAGGGTGCGATCGTGAAGGATACCGCGCCCATGACGCTGGACGACACCCATGCCGAGATTCGCGCGGCGGATGAGCGCGGGCAGGACGTGGCGCGGGTGCATTCCGGCGACCCGTCCCTTTACGGCGCGATCGCCGAGCAGGTCAGGCGTCTGCGCGCGGACGGTATCGACTACGAGATCATCCCGGGCGTTCCCGCCTATGCCGCGGCCGCGGCGGCGCTCGGGCAGGAACTGACCGTGCCGGAGATTGCGCAGTCGGTCGTGCTGACGCGGGTATCCATGAAGTCCACCTCGATGCCGCCGCGCGAGACGCTGGAAAATTTCGCCCGCAGCGGTACGACCCTCGCGATCCACCTGGGGGTGCGGAACCTGCGGGAAATCCAGCGCGTGCTGACCCCGCATTACGGCGCCGATTGTCCGGTCGTTGTCGCCTATCGCGTGGGCTGGCCCGACCAGATGTTCATCCGTGGCACACTGGAGGATATCCAGGGCAAGGTCCGGGCCGAGAAGATCACGCGCACGGCACTGATTCTCGTCGGGCCCGTTCTGGGGGAGATCAGCGATTTCACTGATAGCGCGCTGTACGATCCGGCGATCCCGCATGTGCTGCGTCCGAAAGCAACAGCGGCGCGTTGATTTCCGACAGGCACGCGTTTTTCACGTGACGGTTACAAAAGGTTGCGACAGCTTGGCACCATGATCCAATGCGGAGCGTTCCGGTCATGCCAACCTATCTTCCTTCTGACGTGCAGGCGGGGCTGGATGCCGCGCGCAGCCGTCCTGCGCGGCGTGGCCACCGCCTGAGGGTGCGGTCGGGCGAAACGATCATTCCCGTCCTCAGGGTTTGGGATGGCGGGTTTTCCCTGCCCCTGAATGACGCGCCGTCACGTTTGCGGGGCCTCGTGGACATGTATGACGGTACGCGGCACCTTTCACGATGCCTGGTTATCGCCTCATCCGCACAGGGTGACGAGCTGAATTTCGAGGTCAAGCAGACGACGGAGGCCGGGGCGGCGCCGCCGGCGGATTTCGTAAGGGACCCGGGCGGACCGGCAGCGCTGATCGCGCGCGATTGACCCGCAGTGTCAGCCCTGCTTTTCGAACATGATGATGACCGACCCGATGGTGACGCCGGCCTTGCGCATGTAGGCGCGGTTCAGCACGCGGTCATCGCTCAACTGCCACATCCAGTCATCGAAGCTGACGCGCAGCGTCCCGTCGGGCACCGGAAGGTCGATGGTGTATTGCCAGTTGAAGCTGTCGCCCTTTTCAACGCCTTCCGCGGTGCCGATGACGCCCGGGGCGCTGCCGCGCCACGTTTCCGGGCCGGTCTGGTGCAGCGTCCAGTCGCGTGTTTCCGTCGTCCCGTCGGCATAGGTGAACGCCTCGGCCAAGGTCAGGGTCTCACCATCCCATGTGCCGTCGATCTTGACCTCGAAACGACGGCGCACCTTGCCGAAGCGATCTTGGAACTGTCCGTGTGCGACGGTGCGACCGTCAAAGAACTCCTGTAATTCGAAATCCCGCGTGCTGAGCACCGGGTCGTCAAGGGATGGCCGGCCGGCACATCCTGCCAGCAGGGCCACGCTTGCAAGCACGAGTATGGTCTTTGTCATGCGGGCTCCGACGCCGTGTAGTACTGCTGGAGTTAACCCGATCGCCAGGGATGACAAGCTGCCTTACTGAAGGTCCGAGAACGCGTCCTGAAGGCGATTGACCGCTTCCTCGACCCGGGCGCGGGGCATCCCGAGGTTGAAACGCAGGCAGTTTTCGCCGCCGGTGCCGAAATCCGCCCCCGTGCTCGGGACGAGCCTTGCCTCCTGACGCACGCGGCGCTGCACCTCGGCCATGTCCATACCCGTATTCTCGAAATCCACCCAGGCGAGATAGGTGGATTGCATCGGCATCGCGCGCAGGCCGGGGATGGCCGCCATGCCATCGAGAAACAGACGGCTGTTTTCGGCGATATAGGCAACGAGGTCGTCCACCCACGCCGCGCCGCGCGGGGAATAGGCGGCCTCGGTCAGGACGACGCCAAGAAGGTTCGGGCTGACATTGAGCGACGTGAGTGTTCGGGCAAAGCGCTCGCGCAGCGCCGTGTCGGGCACGGTGACACAGCCAAGCCGCGCGCCCGCGACGTTGAAGGTCTTGGAGGCCGAGGTGAGCATGACAAGGCGATCCCGGCAGTCAGGCGCAGCAACAGGCATCGGGACATGCGTTTCGCCCGGATGCACCAGATCCGCGTGTATTTCATCGGACATGAGGATCAGGTCGTGCCGATTGCAGAACGCCGCCAGCGATTGAAGTTCGGCAGGTGTCCATACGCGGCCGGCCGGGTTGTGCGGCGAACAGAACAGGACAACGCGTTCACGGCCCGACAGCGCGCCCTCCAACGCGTCGAGATCCATGTGGTACACGCCGTCCTTGATCCCGAGCGGGCTTTCCTTGACCACGCGGCCGGCATTGCGGATCTTGGCGGCGAATTCGTGGTAGACCGGCGTGAAGATGATGACCTCGTCGCCGGGATCGGTGAACGCCTGCAGGCACAGGGCGATGCCGTTGCCCAGCCCGTATGTCGAGTGCATGGCATCGGGGTCGGGCGACCAGCCGTGACGCTGCTGCATCCACCACGCGACGGCGTCTTTCATGCGGCTCTCGCCCGTGAAATAGCCGTAATTCGCTTTATCGATCAGGGCCTGCACGGACTCTTGCAGGAAATCCGGTGCGCGGAAATCCATATCGGCCACCCACATCGCAATGGCGTCGGGCGCCGGGGGGCCACCGTTGGCCACGGCCATCGCGTCCCACTTGACCGAACCCGTGCCGCGGCGATCGATGATCTCGTCGAAATTCATTGCGTGCTCCCGTAGTGTCACGGGGCACGCTAGCCGAATGAGCCCTGTGCGCAAGGGCGTTGCGGAACGCGAATCGATCGCCTAAATGATGCTGCATGAAACGGCCCATCCTCATTCATCCCGATCCGCGCCTGAAAAAGGTCTGCGCGCCCGTAAGCGACCTCAGCGACGAATTGCGGGGGCTGGCCGATGACATGCTGGAAACGATGTACGACGCGCCGGGGATCGGGCTGGCCGCGCCACAGGTGGGCGTGCTGGATCGGCTGATCGTTCTGGACTGCGCTGACGAGGAAAAGGAAAGCGCGCATCCCGTGGTGATGTTCAACCCCGAGGTTGTCGCCGCGTCCGATGAGACGAATGTCTACGAGGAGGGCTGCCTGTCCATTCCCGAGCAATATGCCGAGGTCAAGCGGCCCGAGGCGGTGGACGTCCGCTGGATCGACCGGGACGGCAACGAACGGCAGGAAACATTCGACGGCCTGTGGGCGACCTGCGTCCAGCACGAGATCGACCACCTGAACGGCAAGCTGTTCATTGATTACCTCGGGTCGATGAAGCGCCAGATGATCACGCGCAAGATGCAGAAACTCAAGCGCGAGAAGGCCCGCGCGTGACGGCGCTGCCCTGTCTGCGATGGCCGGACAGGCGGCTGCGCACGCCAGCGGCGCCTGTTCCGGAGGTGACGGCCGGGATCCGCGCGCACTGGGACGACATGATCGACACGATGGAGGCGATGCCGGGCGTCGGGCTGGCGGGCCCGCAGATCGGGGTCATGCTGGCCCTTGCCGTGGTTGATGCCAGCAGCGAACGCGGGCAGGCGGTCCGGATGGCGAACCCGGCAATCCTTCATGCGAGCACACGGTCGCGCGATCACGAAGAGGCAAGCCCCAACCTGCCGGGTGTGTCGGCCAAGGTGACACGGCCGCGTGCCGTGACGGTGCGGTTCCTGAACGCGGACGGCATGGTTGAAGAGCGTGATTTCGTGGATCTGTGGGCGACCAGCGTCCAGCACCAGATCGACCATTTGTCGGGCCGTATGTATTTCGACAGGCTGAGCAAGATGAAGCGGGACATGCTGTTGCGCAAGGCCCGGAAAATCGCGGGCCAGACCGGCTGAGGGAGAAGTGCGATGCGACTCGTGTTCATGGGAACGCCCGATTTCTCCGTCCCGGTTCTGGAGGCATTGATTGATGCGGGGCACGAGATCGCGGCAGTCTATTGCCAGCCGCCGCGCCCTGCCGGCCGCGGCAAGAAGGATCGGCCGAGCCCGGTACAGGCGCGGGCAGAGCAGTCGGGCCTTGAGGTGCGGCATCCCCGAAGCCTGAAGGGTGCCGACGAGCAGGCGCGTTTCGCCGCGCTGGATGCCGACGTGGCTGTCGTCGTGGCTTACGGTCTGATCCTGCCGAAGCCGGTGCTGGATGCGCCGGCGCGGGGCTGCCTGAACATTCATGCCAGCCTTCTGCCGCGGTGGCGCGGCGCGGCGCCCATCCAGCGCGCGATCATGGCCGGTGATGCGGAAACGGGCGTTTGCATCATGCAGATGGAGGCGGGGCTGGATACCGGCCCCGTTCTTCTGCGAGAGGCGACGCGCATCGGCACCGAGGAAACGGCGGGTGAGCTGCATGACCGGCTGTCGCGGATGGGGGCGGCGCTGATCGTGCAGGCGCTTGCCCGGCTGGACAGCCTGACACCCACGGAGCAACCCGGGCAAGGCGTCACCCACGCCGCGAAGATCGACAAGGCCGAAAGCCGGGTGGACTGGACGCGCGCGGCATCGCGGGTCGATGCGCATGTCCGGGGGCTGTCGCCTTTCCCCGGCGCGTGGATCGAATACGACGGGCAACGTATCAAGTTGCTGAAAACGCGGCTGGCGCAGGGCGCCGGGGTTCCGGGCGAGGTGCTTGACGACAAGCTGACCGTGGCCTGCGGCGCCGGCGCGGTGCAGGTGCTGCGCTTGCAGCGCGCGGGGCGGGGGCCGCAGGATGCGGATGAATTCCTGCGCGGCACGGCGTTGCCGCCGGGCACGATATTGTAGGAGCCGCCGGATGTTGCTTGCCCTTTTCGGTACCGTGGTGATCGCCGGGGTCGTCGGCTACCTGAGCGAGCGGATCGGCTTCACGGGCAACGGGTACCTGCCGTCGATCATCATCTGCGTCGGCGGCGCCTTCCTGTTCTATTTCATCCGCGTCATGTTCGGCATACGCTTTGGCGCGCCGGGGGTGGATGCGATCATATCCTCGGTGGGCGCGCTGATCATCGTGCCGACCCACTGGCGCGGGCGGAGGTGATATCATGGGCGTGATCTACCTTATCATCGTCGGGGCGGCGGCCGGGTTTCTGGCCACCCGCCTGATGCGGCTTGAAACCGACATCATCACGACGATCGCGATCGGTATCGCCGGGGCGCTGATCGGCGGGCTGGTGCTGCAGGTTCTTCTGACGGTGGCCGGGCTGCTGGCCGGGTTTGTCGGCGCTGTGCTGGGCGCGCTGCTGCTTATCTGGCTTTGGCAGACTTACGTGACCAAGAACAAGGACAAGAAGAGGTGAGGGACGCGCGTCAACTTCGGGTCGCTGCGGGCTTGTAGGGTGCCATCCCGGCGCGGGCAAGTTCGTCGGCACGTTCGTTCTCGGGGTGGCCGGCATGGCCCTTGACCCATTCCCATGTCACGTCGTGGCGCGCCTGCGCCGCGTCCAGCCGTTGCCAGAGTTCCGCATTCTTCACCGGCTTCTTGGCGGCCGTTTTCCAGCCGTTGCGTTTCCAGCCGTGGATCCAGCCCGTGACGCCGTTCTTGACGTAGGCGCTGTCCGTCACGATCGTGATGCGGCTCGGCGTGGTGAGCGTTTCGAGCGCCGTGATGGCCGCAAGCAGCTCCATCCGGTTGTTGGTCGTCACGGCTTCACCGCCCGACAGCTCCCGCTCCTTGACGATCGCGTCGCCGTCCTTGGCCCGCAGCAGCACGCCCCAGCCGCCGGGACCCGGGTTGCCCGAACAGGCGCCGTCTGTATACGCGAAAACTTCAGCCATGAGCCGCCATCGTGATCCAGTCTTCCACTTGTCCCGCCATCCCCTTGTCACGCCCTGTCCGGCTTGAAAACGGCGAAAAGCCGGCGTCGTAGAGAAGAGCGTGAAGTTCTTCGGCGTCAACGTAGGTGTAAAGCCGGCCCAACCTGTCGCGTTTCTCGCCTTTGCCTGTCTTCATGCCGATATGGAAGAGCCCGCCGGATTTCAAAGTGGCCCGGAGCGCGGCAAGGTGCCGGGGCAGGTCGGTGCGCGGCGCGTGCAGGAGTGAGAAGTTGGCCCATATGCCGTCGTATTGGTCGTTGCCCGAGATGTCGTCGAAGGTGGCGAGCCGCGCGCTGACGCCGGGCTGCGCCGAGGCAAGTTCGACCATCTCGGGCACGGCGTCCGTCGCGTCGACCGTCAGCCCCGCCGTCACCATTCGCGCGGCGGCCCAGCCCGGGCCACAGCCCAGATCCAGAACATGTCCGCCCTGTCGCACCCCGCCGATGAAGGCGGCGAGTTGCGGATCGTCAGACTGGGTATCCATCATCGCCGCGTAATCCGCGGCGAACCCGCCGTAGACGCGCAGTGTTTCGCTGTCACGGGTCACACGGCCACCCCGATGCCGAGGCAGGCCAGAACCGCGGCGGTGATCGCCAGACGAAGCTGCATCCACCACTCCGGCGCGACGCCCATCTTCCAGAACAGCCAGTCAAGCCCGAGGATCCCGGCAAAGCCGATCATCAGGAAAATGCCGGCGCGGGTCTCGCCGCCGCCCGTGGTGAAAAAGACCCAGAGCGCGGGGACCACGGACAGGGCGTAGCCCAGTGGCGCCTGCCCGGCAGGCAGCCGGGTCGCGAAGCCCCAGAGAACGCCGGACATGAACGAAAGGATGACGGCCCCGTAGAAAAGACCGACATACGGCCCGGCAAAGCGCGGGCCGATGGTGCGGGCCGTCCAATCGGCCAATTCCGGGCGCAACACCGTGAGCGCCCCCCAGATGAATGGCAGGACGCCCGCGAGGCCGAGCAGGAGCGGAGCACGGGGTATCGTCATGCGCGGCACCATGGCGCGTGGAGATGGCGGTGGCAAGTGCGGCCGGCCAATTGGCGCGCCCGGCCGCGCATATCCGCCGCATCGAAGCCTCAGGCGGGCTCGCGCAAGACGCGCGGCACCTTGAACTCGACGTTCTCGGTGGCGGTTTCAACGGTCTCGACAGTGACGTCGTAGCGTTCTTTCAGGGCGTCGATCACCTCGTTGACCAGCACTTCGGGCGCCGAGGCGCCGGCGGTGATGCCGATGCTTTCGATCCCTTCCAGTGCGCGCCAGTCGATGTCCGCAGCCCGTTGTACCAATTGCGCATAGTGGCATCCCGCCTTCGCCCCGACCTCGACCAGCCGTTTCGAGTTGGATGAATTCGGCGAGCCCACGACCAGCATCGCGTCGGCCTTGGCGGCCATCGCTTTGACGGCCTCCTGCCTGTTGGTCGTGGCATAGCAGATATCTTCCTTGTGCGGGCCCTTGATCGTCGGGAAGCGCGTCGTCAGCGCACGCACGATGTCGATCGTGTCATCCACCGAAAGCGTTGTCTGCGTGACGAAGGCCAGCTTTTCGGGGTCGCGAACCTCGATGCTGGCAACATCCGCCACGGTCTCGACAAGCAGGACGTCACCGGCGGGCAATTGTCCCATCGTGCCGATCGTTTCCGGGTGGCCGGCATGGCCGATCATGATGATCTGCAGCCCGTCGGCGGCGTGGCGTTCCGCCTCGATATGCACCTTGGATACCAACGGGCAGGTCGCGTCCACGTAGATCATGTCGCGCCGGGCGGCCTCGGCGGGCACGGCCTTCGGCACACCGTGGGCGGAAAATATCACCGGCCGGTCATCGGGGCATTCGTCGAGTTCCTCGACGAACACCGCGCCCTTGGCGCGAAGATCGTCCACCACGTACTTGTTGTGCACGATCTCGTGGCGCACATAGACAGGTGCGCCCCATTTGGACAGGGCCATCTCCACGATCTTGATGGCCCGGTCGACGCCGGCGCAGAACCCGCGCGGCGCGGCGAGGTGCAGTGTGAGCGGCGGTTTCGTCATGCAAGGTCCTTTCCTGTGCACGAGATAACGCCCACGGCCAGGTGAATCCACCCCTGCTGATGCCCAAAGAAGGGACGATCAGCCTGGCGGGGCGATCGACATGCGGTTTTACGTGCCGGTTCCGCCGGACTGTCCCGGCGTCGCACCGCACCGTGATGGTGTCTGGTCAGCTGTCCTGCCGCTCGTAAGCCGTTTCGCGGTTCTGCTGCGCGTCGCGCGGCGGGCGTCCGATCACGTCCTTGAGATCCTCGAGTTCGATGAAATTGTCCGCCTGGCGCCGGAGATCATCCGAGATCATCGGCGGCTGACTGCGGATCGTCGACACGACGGAAATCCGTACGCCTTGCCGCTGCAGGCTTTCGACAAGCGGGCGGAAGTCACCATCGCCCGAGAACAGGACGATGTGATCGATCCGCGGGGCCAGCTCCATCGCGTCCACGGCCAGCTCGATATCCATGTTGCCCTTGACCTTGCGGCGGCCTTGGCTGTCGGTGTATTCCTTTGCCGGTTTCGTGACCATCGTGAAGCCGTTGTAGTTCAGCCAGTCCACCAGTGGTCGGATCGGGGAATATTCCTCGTTCTCGAGAAGAGCCGTGTAGTAGAACGCACGCAACAATTTTCCGCGGCGCATGAATTCCGCCCTCAGGAGCTTGTAGTCGATGTCGAACCCGAGCGACTTGGCGGCCGCGTAAAGGTTAGACCCATCGATGAACAGCGCCAGCCGTTCGTCTTTGTAAAACATGAAAAAGTTCCTTCCGAATTATATTGCCCCGGCCGGGATGTTCGTTCAGTGAGTGGCTGCTCGGCAAAAGATGCCGGGGCTGGCTAATGAAATTAGGTGTTTCACAAAATTGCGCAAGACCAATCAACTAAGCCTAAAGTATAGGGTTCCCGGTGCCGGCGATCACGTGTTCTTGATTGCCCTCGGTGCCAATCTGCCATCAACGGCAGGGGGGCCGGCTGTCACGTTGTCGGCCGCTCTCGACCGTTTGCGGGACGCGGGGGCCGAGGCGGAAGCGGTGAGCCGTTTTTACAAGACGCCCTGCTTCCCGCCCGGTGCGGGCCCCGATTACGTGAATGCCGCGGCGCAGTTGCGCTTCGAGGGCGGGGCCGAGGAGATGCTGGCGCTGCTGCACAGCGTCGAGGCGTCATTCGGCCGCGAGAGAGTGCAAAGATGGGGCCGGCGGACCCTTGACCTGGACCTGATCGCGGCCGGTCAGGCTGTCATGCCGAATGCCGACGTGCAGGGGCGGTGGCGCGCGCTGTCGCCCGAACGGCAAAGCATCGACGCGCCTGACCGGCTGATCCTGCCGCATCCGAGGATGCAGGAGCGTGCTTTCGTGCTGGTGCCGCTGGCAGATGTCGCGCCGGATTGGACGCACCCTGTCACGGGGCTCTCGGTGACACAGATGGTTGACAGCCTTGATGCGGCCGATGTTGGCGCCGTGCTTCCGTTTTGATTCCGCGCTTGTAAACCGGCGCGCAAGGTTTTATCCTCACAAGCTCAGTAATCACTACCTGCCCGGAGGTCCAATGGCTCGCGTTACTACAGAAGATTGCGTTGACAAGGTCCCGAACCGTTTCGACCTGGTTCTGCTTGCAGCGCATCGTGCGCGCGAGATTTCGGCGGGATCGCCGTTGACCGTGGATCGCGACAACGACAAGAATCCTGTCGTAGCCCTGCGTGAGATAGCGGAGGAAACGCAATCGGCCGACGAATTGCAGGAACGTCTGATCGAATCGAACCAGAGCCAGATCGAGGTCGATGAGCCCGAAGACGATTCCATGTCGCTCCTCATGGGGGGCGAGGCCGACAAGCCGGCCGAGGACGACATGTCCGAGGAAAAACTCTTGCGCGCGCTGATGGAGGCGCAGGGCCAGGGCTGAGAACCGACCGCGCAGGGACACGGCCCGCATGATCGCATTTGAAGACCTGTATGCGCTTGTCCGTGCTTACAACCCGAAATCCGACGAGGAACTGATCCGCGCGGCCTACGACTACGGCCGCCGGATGCACCACGACCAGTTTCGCCATTCCGGGGAACCGTATTTCAGCCACCCGGTGGCCGTGGCGGCCATTCTGGCCGAACAAAGGCTGGATGACTCCACCATCATCACCGCGCTTCTTCATGACACGATCGAGGACACGCGTGCCTCCTACGCCGACGTGACCGAGCGCTTCGGCGCGGAGGTTGCGGACCTGGTGGACGGTGTCACCAAGCTGACCAACTTGCAGCTTTCAAGCACGGAAACGCAGCAAGCCGAGAATTTCCGCAAGCTTTTCATGGCGATGTCCAAGGACATGCGCGTGATCCTCGTCAAGCTGGCCGACCGTCTGCACAACATGCGCACCATCAAGGCGATGCGGCCCGAGAAGCAGATGAAGAAGGCGCGCGAAACCATGGACATCTTCGCGCCGCTCGCTGGCCGGATGGGGATGCAATGGATGCGCGAGGAGCTGGAGGATCTGGCCTTTCGCGTGATCAACCCCGAGGCGCGGGCCTCGATCATGCGCCGTTTCATCACCCTGCAGAAAGAATCCGGCGACGTCATCGAGCGCATCACCAAGGACATGCGTCACGAGCTGGACAAGGCCGGGATCGAGGCAGACGTGCTTGGCCGGGCGAAAAAGCCGTATTCGATCTGGCGCAAGATGCGTGAAAAGGAGATGGGGTTCTCGCGGTTGTCCGATATCTACGGTTTCCGTGTCATCACGCGAAGCGAGGATGAGTGCTATGCCGTGCTGGGGGCGATCCACCAGCGGTGGCGCGCCGTGCCCGGCCGTTTCAAGGACTATATCAGCCAGCCGAAGTCGAACGGATACCGGTCGATTCACACCACGGTTTCGGGGCGTGACGGCAAGCGGGTGGAGGTCCAGATACGCACGCGGCAGATGCACGACGTGGCCGAAGCCGGCGTTGCGGCCCACTGGTCCTACCGCGACGGGGTGCGCGCCGAGAACCCCTTTGCCGTGGACCCGGCCAAGTGGATCTCGAGCCTGACCGAGCAATTCGACGCCGAGGAGGATCACGCCGAGTTCCTAGAGGCGGTGAAACTGGAGATGTACGCCGACAAGGTGTTCTGTTTCACGCCCAAGGGTGACGTGGTCAAGCTGCCCCGAGGGGCGACGCCGATCGATTTCGGCTATGCCATCCATACCCGTATCGGGCATGCCTGCGTGGGCGCCAAGGTGGACGGGATGCGGGTGCCGCTTTGGACCCGGATCAAGAACGGTCAGTCGGTGGAAGTGATCACGGCGGACGGCCAGACGCCGCAAGCGACGTGGCTGGATATCGCGACGACGGGCAAGGCGCGTTCGGCGATCCGCCGGGCGCTGCGGGAGCTTGATCGTGACCGATATATCAAGCTGGGACGCGAACTGGCGCGATCGGCTTTCGAGCATGTGGGCAAGAAGGCGACGGACAAGGCGCTGGAGGCCGCGGCGCGGACCTTGCGGCTGAAAAAGGTCGACGAAGTGCTGGCGCGCCTCGGCAGTGCCGAATTGACGGGTCAGGAGGTGCTGAACGCCGTGTACCCTGACCTCGCCCCCGAGGAAGGGGAGGAAGTGGGCCGCGAGCGCGCGGTCATCGGGCTGTCGGCGGACCAGAGATTCGAGCGCGCGCGCTGTTGCCAGCCCCTGCCGGGCGAACGGATCGTGGGAATCGCGTATCGCGGGCGCGGCGTGGTCGTCCACGCGATCGACTGCGAGGCGCTGGCTGCATATGATGACCAGCCGCAGCGCTGGCTCGACCTGCACTGGCACGCCGGGGCACATCCGCCGGTCTACGATGTCACTCTGGACGTGACGATCGGCAACGATGCCGGGGTGATGGGACGTATTTGCACGTTGATCGGAGAGCAAAAGGCCAATATCTCTGACCTGACTTTCGTGGACCGGAAGCCGGATTTCTACCGGTTGCTGGTTGACGTCGACTTGCGCGACGCCGAGCACTTGCATGGAGTGATCTCCGCTCTGGATGCGGAACGCGATGTTGCCGCCGTCGAGCGTTTCCGCGATCCGTCAAGGTCCGGTGGAGGACCGGCAAACGATAGCTAGGAGCCCCGCTGGTGGTCTTCAAACGCCGAGACAAGCGCCCCTTGTGGAAAGTGGTGGCGGATTTCTTCTGGCCGAAGGGCGGCTGGACGCGGGGGTTCCACTACGTCAAACATCGGCTTCGCCGCTTGCCAGATCCGCCGCATCGTATCGCACGCGGTATTTTCGCGGGTATTTTCGTCACGTTCTCACCGTTCTTCGGGTTGCATTTCTTCCTCGCGGTTTTCCTTGCCTGGGTATTGCGCGGCAATATCGTGGCGGCGCTGTTGTCGACATTCGTCGGCAATCCGCTGACTTTCGTTCCGATCGCGGCCATTTCCCTGCAGACGGGATATTTCCTTCTGGGCATGGGGTACGGCGTCGGCACGACGGAAGTCGAGCATTCGCTGGGCAGTGCCTTCGTCGGGGCCGGCCGTGATCTCAAGCATAACATAATTGCCATTTTCACCGATGCGCGCGCCGACTGGAGCGAACTTCACATCTTCTACGAAGAAGTGTTCCTGCCCTACATGGTGGGCGGGCTGATCCCGGGCGTGATTGCAGGGCTGCTCGGCTATTACATCAGCCTGCCGCTGATCCAGGCCTACCAGAACCGGCGCAAGGGGCTTCTCAAGGCGAAATGGGCTGCGCTCAAGGAAAAAGCGGCGGCGAAGGCTGACGGCCGGAAGAATGAGGAATAGGCTCCGGCCCGAGTCGTTTGTCAAAGGAGGGGCGGGCATGGCCGGCCAGACGAAATTGCGCCTCGGCGTGAATATCGACCACGTGGCGACCCTGCGCAACGCGCGGGGCGGCACGCATCCCGAGCCGCGCCGCGCGGCGAAACTGGCCGAGGCCGCCGGCGCCGACGGGATCACGGCGCATCTGCGCGAGGATCGGCGCCACATCCGCGACGCGGACATTGACGCCTTGATGGACGCTCTGAACGTGCCGCTGAATTTCGAGATGGCCGCGACCGACGAGATGCAGACGATTGCCCTGCGCCACCGGCCACATGCCGTATGCCTCGTGCCCGAGAAGCGCGAGGAGCGCACGACCGAGGGCGGGCTGGACGCGGTACGCGACGAGGAACGCCTGGCGCAGTACATCGCGCCGTTGCGGAAGGCCGGATGCCGCGTGTCGCTCTTCATCGCGGCTGACAGGCATCAGATCGAGGCCGCGCATCGGATCGGGGCGGAGGTGATCGAATTGCACACCGGCGCCTATTGCGATGCCCATGCCGAGGGCGATCTGGATGCCCGCGACCGCGAGCTGGGCGCCCTGCGCGAAATGGCCGGTCATGCCGGCTCGCTGGGGCTGGAGGTTCATGCCGGGCACGGGCTGACCTTTGACACCGTGCAGCCGATTGCGGCCTTCCCCGAAGTGGTGGAACTGAATATCGGGCATTTCCTGATCGGCGAAGCGGTTTTCGATGGGCTCCCCGCGGTGATCGGCGAGATGCGCCGCCTGATGGACGAGGCACGCGCGCCGGGATTCCGGGACGCGACATGATCTTCGCGCGGTATGCCATCGTTTTTGTCGCCGTCGCGATCGGGGTCGGGCTGGTGGTGTCGTGGCTCAACGCCTCGACCGACACTGCGCTCGGGTCCTCGGCGCAGTTGATGGTGCCGGCGATGGTCGCCGCGGTGATCGAGGGGCAGCAACATGCCCGTACCCACAAGACCCGGCCCGGGCCCGCGGCCGCATGGCGGTTCACGTGGACGGCCACTGGTGTGGCCGTGCTGCTGAACCTCGCGCTGGCCTATCTTGCCGGGGGGCTGTTGCCGGAATTCGCCAAGCTGGCCATTGCGCCGGTATTATCGCGTCAATTCATGATCTTGCTGGCGCTCTACGCGGGGGGGTACCTGATCTGCAACCGCCTGTTCCTCGGTATCGGCGCGGGTAACCAGCTCAGCCTGATGCGCAGCCGCGGAGAGATCGATTGACCCTGACGGAGACGGTTCTGACCCTTGCGACATGGGCCGTTGCGGCGGACCTGCCGAGGCTCGGGCCGGAATGATACTGGGTATCGGCACC
Source organism: Roseovarius sp. (assembly GCA_031580875.1). Lineage (GTDB taxonomy): Bacteria > Pseudomonadota > Alphaproteobacteria > Rhodobacterales > Rhodobacteraceae > Roseovarius. Next base: position 2,511 of record JAVLCJ010000011.1, on the reverse strand, counting down.
GACCTGGCCAATATCGACCGGATCGCCGGCACGCTGGAGCGGTTCGGTGACCGTTTCCGCAATCGCGTCTTCACCGAGACCGAACAGCGCAAGGCCGAACGCCGCCGGGACGTTACCGGCACCTATGCCAAGCGATGGGCGGCCAAGGAGGCCTGTTCGAAGGCGTTGGGGACCGGGCTGCGTATGGGGATCGCGTGGAAGGACATGGCGGTGTCGAACGTCCATACCGGGCAGCCCGTCATGCACGTCACCGGCTGGGCGGCGGACCGGCTGGCAGAGATGACGCCCCCGGGGTACGCGGCGATCATCCATGTCACCCTGACGGACGATCACCCGTGGGCGCAGGCGTTTGTCGTGATCGAGGCGCGGCCCATCGGGGCGAATCAGGATTAATACGCGAAAATGACGCGATTTTCCGGTACGGTACCGCCTGCTTGGCGCGTCGGTATCGCGGCGGTGCGGGGCGGGCGGGCCGCGCGGGTGAACCGACCGCCCGGTACCTGAGCGGCGCCGTGACGAAAAAACGGCCAGACGCGGCCCTGTCGGCGAACGCAAAACGCCCGCGCCGGAGGGCGCGGGCGTTGCGGTCAAACAGGCGGGATGGCCCGCCGGATGGTCAGCGGCGGATGCCGAGGCGCTTGATGAGATCGCGGTAGCGGTCAACATCCTTGCCCTTGAGGTAGTCCAGCAGCTTGCGGCGCTGCGCCACCAATTTCAGCAGGCCACGGCGGCCGTGATTGTCTTTCTTGTGGGTCTTGAAATGCTCGGTCAGCGTGGAAATGCGCGAGGTCAGGATCGCGATCTGCACCTCGGGCGAGCCGGTATCGCCTTCCTTGGTGGCGAATTCCTTGATGACGCGTTCTTTTTCTTCGACAGTGATCGACATCGGGGTCTCCTTTGCGGGTCAGTGTTCAAGGGCGCAAGCCGGGATGTCGTCCAGCAAGGTCCTTTTGGAGAGTGCGCCGGGGCCACGCCCCGGACCCCGCGCACTTAGGCGAATTCGGCGGGTTTGAAAAGGGCGAATTCAGGGCGAGGCCATTCGCGTTCCGTGGTCCGGCTTGGGGCGCCCAAGGCCCGGCGCGCAAGATTGGCCTTCAGACCGCCGCCCGAGCATGTAGCATGAAGTGAAAAGGGCCGGGACCCGGGGCCAGCCCTTTGCCGTAAATGATGCGACATGCAGCAGATGGCTGTTTCGAGTCCAGATTAACCGGTGCTGCGCTGCGCATCAATGACAGTTATGCTCAGGAAGCGGGGGTTGCAAAGCGGCACCGTAGTTGACCTGTTGCGGGATGGAGCAGACGTCGGATAAAGCCGCGCATTGCCGACGCGCGCGGTGGCGAAGCGATGATGGGGCTGGGCACTTTATGTCAGCCACATCCGAACGAGATCAGAGCGATGTGCCCAGCCTCACCAAATCGCCGCCGCGTGGGGGCGCGTCGGCGATGCGCGGCGGGCTTCGCCCTCGATTCCGCGCAGGAGCTTCGCACTCGCAAGACCGCTCCGGGCTGGATGCGGTCATTGCCGCCGTATATTTGAACGACAGCTCCGTCCCGCACCCCGGACCTCCCTAATTGACCCTCTACACGACTTTCTCGGGAGCATCCTGTCGCGGGAGCCCCTCTGTTCAAGCTGGTCGGGTTCAGCGCTGCGTCATTCACGGCAAAGGGCCGGGCCCCGGCGCAGGCGGTCTCAGCGCGCGCGCAGACCGTCGAGATCGCTTTGGGCGACCAGCGCGATCCGGTCGAGCGTCAGCCCGGCGGCATCGCTGACCGCGGCAATCCGGACATCGTTGAGCAGCACGTGACGGCGGGTTTCCTCTTCCTCGTCCTCTTCCAGCGTGACCCGCGGGTCGGGATCGACCGTGTCGTCATAGACGATCATCAGGCGATCCTCCTCGGCGGAGAAGCCGGCGATCTCGGCCTGATGATCCTGCGAGAGCCAGTCGCCGAGGGCGACACGGTCGGCGCCGCTGCCGGTGTCGACGTGATCGCCCGCCCCGGCCCGGATCAGGTCGTCCCCGGGGCCGCCATTGAGGAAATCGCGCATGTCCTGATCGGGCCCGGGGGCGGTGCCCGGCGTGTCGTAGGTGCCATCGAGCGTATCGTCGCCATACCCGCCGAACAGCAAGTCCTGACCGCTGCCGCCGTCCAGACTGTCATCGCCCAGCCCGCCCTGAAGGGTGTCGTCGCCCGATCCGCCGCGCAGCGTGTCGTCCCCCGCGCCGCCGACGGCGGACTCCGCGCCAGGCCCGCCGTCGAGCGTGTCGTCGCCGTCATGCCCGAAAAGCGTGTCGTGCCCCTGACCGCCGGTCATGTGGTCGGCGCCGTCCTCGCCATGCAGGGTGTCGTCATCCGGGCCCCCGTCGAGCGTGTCCGCGCCCGGGCCGCCGCGCAGTTCATCGTCGCCGGCGTCACCCGCCGCCCGATCGGCGCCGCCGTAGGTGGTGATCCAGTCGTCGCCGGGGCCGCCCGTCAGGGTGTCATCGGTGTCATCACCGGTCACGGCCATGTC
>JAVLCJ010000119.1:0-7387 GCA_031580875.1 Roseovarius sp. | reverse complement strand
GCTTAGTCCCTTTGGACGAAACATGTTCTGTGTGAACATGATCCGTGTTTTCAATCTGCGCGAAGCAATGAACGTAAAATAATAATCAATGAACTCTGAATACTTCTCAACGTAGTTGCTCGTGACGCTGGTCCATTTGAGTTCTTTCAAAAGGTTTAATTCTTCTTTCTTTTCTTGTAGCGCGGCTTCTATTGCTTTTTGGTCGCGCGAGCGAAATATTACTCCACCGTAGAAGTTGGAAAAGTATTTACCTTTTTTCGCCGATTCATCGCATATGATTGTATAGTGCCTGCGTGCCATAAGTTATTGATAAATAGAATAATCAAATAGTCAAACCACAACCTCCATCTCATTCTGTTCCCCGACGCCGAACACCCTCTTATACCGCTTGATCTCATCCTCCGGCCCCATGGCCTTGCGGGGGTTGTCGGAGAGTTTGACGGTGGGGTGGCCGTTGGCCGAAACGGCCTTGCAGACGAGGGAGAAGGGCGCGAGGGCGTCGCCTGCCGTCAGCCCGCGGAAGTCATTGGTCAGAAGCGTGCCCCAGCCGAAGCTGACGCGGGTGCGCCCGGCGAACTGCTGGTGCAGCTCGATGATCTTGTCTGCGTCGAGCCCGTCCGAGAAGATCACCAGTTTCTGGCGGGGGGCGCGCCGCGCCCCGCAGCCTGCCGCTTGAACGCATCCGGAAAATACCGGCGCTTCTTCTTCTCCATCGGACACTCCTTCCGGTATACCGAAAGCCGATCATGGGGGGGGGCACCAATCCGGGGCGGGATCAACATGACGGTGACGGCGTCGAGCTTGCGGCTTGCGCCGACCAGGCCCGGTCGGCCAGTCTGGCACCACTCAAGCAGGCCGACGGGCTGATTCTGATCCCCGGCGAGACCGAGCATCCGTCGGCGGGCGCGGTGCTGGGATTTTCTGGCGCTCCGAGTTTCAAGGGAAGGAAGACCAAGATGAACCTTGCTTACGTCATGACCCGTCAACGCGGCGCGACGGACCGCCTGCTGAGCGGTTTCGCCGCCGATTGCACGGCGCGCGGCCTCGCGCTGGCCGGGGTCGTGCAGACCAACACGGACTGTACCGATGCGCGCCTGTGCGACATGGACGTCCGGGTGTTGCCCCATGGGCCGGAATTCCGCATCTCGCAGTCGCTGGGCCCCGGGGCGCGGGGATGTCGGCTGGATCCGGCGGCGTTGGAGGAGGCCGTGGTGGCCGTCGAGCATGGTCTGGACCGGCGGCCGGACCTGCTGATCGTCAACAAGTTCGGCAAGCACGAGGCCGACGGCCGCGGTTTCCGCGAGGTGATCGCGCGCTGCCTCGCGGCGGATGTGCCCGTGCTGACCGGGGTCAACGCGCGCAACCTCGACGCGTTCCTTGACTTCTCCGCGGGCATGGCCCGCGCGCTCGACCCCGATCCGCCGGCGCTGCGCGCGTGGGTTGCGGCCTTGCCGGCCCGGGGCGACGACGCGGCATAGGTGGCTCGTCGGGGCGGGGGCCGTCCCGACCCCCTGTGTATGCGATACCACACGCACCGGGAGAAGGCGCCAGCGCCGGCGCGGCGGGCAGAACACTGCTGATCAACTTGCCGGCCTAGGCGCGGCCGTGCACGCGAGCTTTGGATGACGTTGATTTTGTCCATCGGCGGTCTTTGGACTGGCTGCGCCGCGCCCTGCACGGGGGCGCCTTGGCCAACTTTCACCGGCCGTCGCGCGCCGCGCGAGGCCTGAGACGGGCCGGGTTTGCGCACCGCGGCGATACCGACGCGATACCGCCGCGATGCAGTGAGGGGCGTAGGCGCCTTTTCAACCGCGCCCGGTGTCAGCCCTGAGGCGGCAGGATCAGGCGGTCCACCACGTGGATGACGCCGTTGGATTGCTCGACATCGGCGATCGTCACGTTGATCATCCGGCCGCGTTCGTCCTCCAGCATGATATCGTCACCGTCATAGGTGGCTTCGATCGTGCAACTGCCAAGGGTCTGAACGGGGTGTGCCCCGCCGTCGTCGTCGATCATCGACTTGATCGCACCCGACATCGCGTCCGCGCCAACCACATGACACAGAAGGATATTTTTCAACTGATCCTGCGCCGCCGGTTGCAGCAGCGCCTCGACCGTACCTTCCTTCAACAACCCGAAGGCGGCATCGGTCGGCGCGAAGACGGTGAACGGCCCGTCGCCCATCAGTGTTTCGGCAAGGCCCGCCGCCTTGACCGCGGCGACAAGCGTTTCGTGATCCGCCGAGTTGACGGCATTTTCGACGATGTTCCTGTCCGCATACATCGGCGCCCCGCCGACCATCGGGTTGTCACCAGCCGTTGCCCCGGATGCCAGCCCGATAACGGCGGCAGCGAAAAATGAAGTCCTGAACATGGTTTACCTCCAGTTTTGGCCATGCGTTGTTGCATGATACCCGCCGAAGCCACGCAAACAGGACGCCAATGGTTTCAGGAATTTTCGCAGGAACCAGTCACAGGCGCGTGATCTCTCCGACCGCCAGAACATCCCCCGTGGGGGCACCTTTGGGCGAGCCGCCGGGAGGTTCGTCCGAAATGGCAAAGACGCCGCCGTCGAGCGCCGTCCTCAGATCGGGCTCAACCGTCAGGCGGGCGCGCTCGGTCTCGGGCAGCACCCCGAGCGAGACGGGCGGCTTGTCACCCGCGATCAGCCAGAGTTCCAGCGCCCGGCCCGGCCGCGCCGCGCCTTGGGACCGCTCGACGTAAAGCTCTCCATTGGTGTCGTCGTACCCGGCCGCGACAACGAGGTTGCCATCCTCGGACACGATATCTGCGTGATAGACGGGGTCATCAGGCGGCATGGGCCCGGTTGATGGCAGATCCACGAGGACGAGAGCCACGAGGGCAAGAGCGGCCGCCGTGGCCGCGCCCGCCAGGCGGCTTCTCGCCAACCGCTGCCAGAAGCTCTGCCCCGCCTTCTGAAATAGCCTGTTTTCCAGTTTCTTGCGCACCCGCGACGGCGGGGTAACAGGTGAGACCTCTTCGGCGAGCGCGGTAAAATCCTCGGCCCACTGGGCATGGAGCTGGCGCAGGTCCGGCTCATTGGCCAGACGCTCCTCGAACACGGTCGCCTCCTCGGGCGTGAGCAGGCCGAGGGCGTATTCCCCTGCGAGAACGACATCGTCGTCGCGGTCCGGATGTTCCTGATCGCTCATCGCGTCAGACACTCCCTCAGGCTCAGCAGACAGCGCCGCAGCCACGTCTTCATCGTGTTCAGGGGCACCTCGAAATGGGCGGCCAGTTCGGCATAGCTTTCGCCTTCGAGATACGCCCGGCGAACCGCGTCGGCCCGCCTTTCTTCAAGTTCTTCGAAACAGGCATCCAGCCTTGCGCGCTCGGACGCCTGGACCGCCTTCTCTTCGGGCCCCGGCCCGGCATCCGGCAGAGAGTCGTCCAGTTCCGCCGCCGCCGTCTTCGTGCCATGCCGGCGCTTGCGGTCTATGGCGGCATTGCGTGCGATCGCGATCAGCCATGTCATCGGGCTGAAGCCGTTTGCCTGATATTTGCCCGCGTTGTGCCAGACTTTTACGAAAACTTCCTGCAGGACGTCCTCCGCTTCGGATCGGTCGTCCAAGATACGCAGGATGATGCCAAAAAGTTTCGCCGAAGTATCTGAATAAACTTGGCGGAAGGCATTTTTGTCACCGATGGCAACGCGCGCGATCATGGCTTCGATTTCATCGCGTTTCGACATCTGTCCTCAAAACTGCTCACGCACAAAAAACGTAAAGGCGCTATTGGTGTAATGCCAGAAGAAACACCGGGTCAGCCGCAAATCGCGCGATCGGAAGCATTGAAATGACAAAAGGTACTATGGACTGAAAGATGGCCATCCCCGCGCAGGCGCGGGGATGGCCGTGTCGTCACGCGGCGAGGTCGAAACGATCCGCGTTCATGACCTTGGTCCATGCGGCAACGAAATCGTCGAGGAATTTCGCGGCGTTGTCGTCCTGTGCGTAGACTTCCGCATAGGAGCGCAGGATCGAGTTGGACCCGAAGACCAGATCGATGCGGGTCGCTGTCCACTTGACCGTATCGGTCTTGCGGTCGCGGATTTCGTAGATGCCGCCGTCGGCGGGAACCCACCGATACGACATGTCCGTCAGGTTGACGAAGAAATCGTTCGTCAGGGCGCCGACACGGTCGGTCAGCACGCCGTGGGTGGTGCCGCCGTGGTTGGTGCCCAGCACGCGCATGCCACCGACGAGCGCGGTCATTTCATGTGCAGTGAGCCCCATGAGTTGCGTGCGGTCCAGCATCAGCTCTTCGGCGCTGACGATGTAATCCTTCTTCATCCAGTTGCGGTAGCCATCCGCCACCGGCTCCAGCACGTCAAAGGAGTCGGCATCGGTCATCTCTTCGGTCGCGTCGCCGCGGCCCGGCGCGAACGGCACTTCGATGTCGTGGCCCGCCGCCTTCGCCGCCTGCTCGATGCCGACATTGCCGGCCAGCACGATGACGTCAGCCACGCTGGCGCCCGTTTCCGCGGCGATACCTTCGAGGACGCCGAGCACCCGCGCAAGGCGTTCCGGCTCGTTGCCTTCCCAGTCTTTCTGCGGGGCAAGGCGGATGCGCGCGCCGTTGGCCCCGCCCCGCAGGTCGGACTGCCGGAAGGTGCGGGCGCTGTCCCACGCGGTGGCGACCATGTCGGCGACGGAAAGACCGCTCGCGGCGATTTTCGCCTTGACAGCGTCAACGTCGTAATCGCTCGCGCCCGCCGGCACCGGGTCTTGCCAGATCAGGTCCTCGTCGGGGACTTCGGGGCCGAAGTACCGCGCCTTGGGGCCCATGTCGCGGTGCGTGAGCTTGAACCAGGCCCGCGCGAACGCGTCGTCGAACGCCTCGGGGTTGTTGTAGAACCGCTCGGAAATCTTGCGGTAGGCGGGATCCATTTTCATCGCCATGTCCGCATCGGTCATGATGGGGTTGTAGCGGATCGACGGATCCTCGACATCGACGGGCTTGTCTTCTTCCTTGATGTCCACGGGCTCCCACTGCCATGCGCCGGCAGGGCTTTTCTTGAGCTCCCACTCGTAGTTCAGCAGCAGGTGGAAATACCCGTTGTCCCATTTCGTCGGGTGGGTGGTCCAGGCCCCCTCGATCCCGCTCGTGACGGTATCGCGCCCGACGCCGCGGCTCGTGTGGTTGTTCCAGCCAAGCCCCTGCTCGTGGACGTCCGCGGATTCCGGGTCGGGACCCAACTCGGCGGCGTCGCCGTTGCCGTGACACTTGCCGACGGTATGCCCGCCGGCCGTCAGCGCGACGGTTTCCTCGTCGTTCATGGCCATCCGCGCGAATGTTTCACGCACCTGCTGGCCCGTCTTGAGGGGATCAGGGTTGCCGTTCACGCCCTCGGGATTGACGTAGATCAGCCCCATCTGCACCGCTGCAAGCGGGTTTTCCATGGTCGACGGGTCGCTGACATCGCCGTAACGCTCGTCCGACGGGGCCAGCCATTCCTTTTCCGCGCCCCAGTAGATGTCCGTCTCGGGATGCCAGATGTCCTCGCGGCCGAACGAGAAGCCGAAGGTTTTGAACCCCATGGATTCATACGCCACGTTTCCGGCAAGCAGGATCAGGTCGGCCCAGCTGATCTTGTTGCCGTATTTCTTCTTGATCGGCCACAGCAGGCGTCGCGCCTTGTCCAGATTGGTATTGTCGGGCCACGAGTTGAGCGGGGCAAAGCGCTGGTTGCCGGTCCCGCCGCCACCACGACCATCTGCGATACGGTACGATCCCGCGGCGTGCCATGCCATGCGGATCATCAGGCCACCGTAATGACCCCAATCCGCCGGCCACCAGTCCTGGCTGTCCGTCATCAGGGCTTCGAGGTCTTTCTTGAGGCCATCGACATCGAGCTTCTCGAGTTCCTCGCGATAATCGAAAGACTCGCCCATCGGGTTCGTCTTGCTGTCATGCTGGTGGAGAATGTCGAGGTTCAGGGCATTGGGCCACCAATTCATGACATCCTTTTCGGTGGCGGTGTTTCCGCCATGCATCACGGGGCACTTGCCCCCTGTCTTGATATCGTTTCCGTCCATGACGGCTCTCCTCTGCTATGTCATTGGCCTGAATTTTTACAACGGTCGGATGGTGAGCGTGCGGTGTGCCATTTTAGTGGGCGGCCGTCGAATCCTGTGCCGTTGTCACACATTGCTTATAACATGTTTTTAGATTAGTGAAATTTGGAATTTCTAATCGCGGAGTTAATTCAGGGTTATGAATAACCTCACGATGAAGCACCTTCGCTATTTCGAGGCGCTGGCACGGTATGGTCATTTCCGGCTCGCCGCCGAGGCGTGCGGTATCTCGCAGCCCGCCCTTTCGGTGCAGATCAAGGAGCTGGAGGCCTTGCTTGGCGCGCCCCTGATAGAAAGGGGCGCGCGGCAGACCCGTCTCAGCGGTCTGGGCGAGGCACTTGCGGACCGTGCCCGTGACATCCTGCGGGCGGTGGACGAGCTGGACGATCTTGCGCGCGCCGCGCTCGGTCCGTTGACGGGCCGCTTGCGGATCGGCGTCATCCCGACGATCGCGCCGTACCTGTTGCCGAGCATCATCAAGGAACTGGGGGCGTTGAACCCCGAACTCGACATTCGACCACGTGAAGCGATCACGCAGGTCTTGATACGCGATCTGCGCGAGGGGCGGCTGGACTTCGCCGTCGTGGCGCTGCCCGTGTCGGAAAAATCGCTGCACGAGGAGCCGCTCTTCGAGGAAAAATTCGTACTCGTGCGGCCGATGGCTGATGCCGATCGGCCTGTGCCCAACACCGACAGCCTGCGCGAAATGCGGCTTCTGCTGCTGGAGGAGGGGCATTGCTTCCGCGAACAGGCGCTGTCGTTCTGCAGCCCGTCAGTATTGTCGACGCGCGACCTGATGGAAGGCAGTTCGCTTTCGACATTGGTGCAGATGGTCGGAGCCGGGATCGGTGTGACACTTATTCCCGAGATGGCGGTGCCGACAGAAACCCGTTCAGCCGCGGTGTCGGTGGGGCACCTGACCGGGCAGCGGCCGAAACGGACGGTTGGCATGGTGTGGCGCAATAGCAGCCCGCTCGCCCCGCAATTTTCCGAAATCGCCCGAATGCTCGGAAAAATGGAACGCCCCGGGGCCTCCTGACGCGCGGAACCGCGACCGGTTCAACCCGCCGCTGGTGCCCGAAGGCACGGCGCTGCTTGGCCAATGTGTCACTCAGGTGAGAACTGCCAATTATACCTTCTAACCTCCTACCGTCCTTGGCGAGAGATTTCCGGCTTCGATCTGGGTAGAGGGTTGGTCATCTCCAGTCTTTTTGTAAGCGTGACCTGCCACGGGATTTTTCCTCCATTTGGAATTAGAGTCCGACCCAACGAAGGGACGGACAATGAAGC
>JAVLCJ010000118.1:0-7393 GCA_031580875.1 Roseovarius sp. | reverse complement strand
GACCTCGGCGTTTTCCAGCAGCCATTCGACCGGGCGCGCGCCCCGTGCGGCCTGCACCTCCTCGACCTCGGCCACCTGCTCGGCAAGATGCATGTGCACCGGGCCATCCACAGCCAAGCCGGTGGCGCGGACCACGTCATCGGGTGCGACGGCACGCAGGGAATGCGGCGCGACGCCGAGCGCGGTGTCGGCGGGCAGGGCGCTCGCGGCGTCGCGGCAATCCGCGACCAGCCGGGCGAACCGGTCGGGATCGTTGCCGAAACGCGCCTGGCCCGGCCCCAGCTCCCGCCGGTCGCAACCGCCGAACCTGTAATGCACGGGCAGCAGTGTCAGGCCGATCCCGGTTTGCCGTGTCGCGGCCATGACGCGCTGCGCCAGTTCCGACAGCCGGTCATAGGGCGCCCCGCCCGGCTGGTGATGCAGGTAGTGGAACTCGACATTCGTGGCATAGCCCGCTTCCAGCATCTCCATCTGGACAAGGGCCGCGATCGCCTGGACCTGATCCGGGTCAAGCCGGTCGAGGAACCGGTACATCAGTTTCCGCCATGTCCAGAAACTGTCGCGCGGATCCGGCCCCCGCGCTTCGGTCAGGCCGGCCATGGCCCGCTGGAACGCGTGCGAATGGGCGTTCGCCGGCGCGGGCAGGAGGATTCCCACGCGCTGCCCCTGCCGGGGCTGATCCGCCGAGACAGAGGCGATCCGCCCGTCATCGCCCAGCGTCACCGCCACGTTCCGCGCCCAGCCTTGCGGCAGCAGCGCCTGTTCGGCCCAAAGTGTGGTCATTGCCGGAATCCCGTCTTGACAGAAATTTATGTATAGACATAATGGAGAAAACTTTCTCGCCGATCAAGACGGTTTGCTTCCATGCTTCTGAGAAATGCCTCCATCGCCACGATGACCGACGGCCCGGCCTACGGGCTGATCGAGAACGCGGCTTTGTCCGTCGCCGACGGGAAAATCCGCTGGGCCGGCCCCGAACAGGACCTGCCCGCGGACTGCGCCGAGCCCGGGGAGGACATGCAGGGCCGGCTGATCACCCCCGCCCCGATAGACTGCCACACGCACGTCGTCTTTGGCGGGGACCGCGCGGGCGAATTCGAAATGCGGCTCAACGGGGCCAGCTACGAGGAGGTGGCGCGCGCCGGGGGGGGTATCGTCTCGACCGTCCGCGCCACCCGCGCCACCGACGAGGATGCCTTGCTGGCCGACGCGCTGCGCCGGGTCGATGCGCTGCTGGCCGAAGGCGTCTCGGTGATCGAGGTCAAGTCGGGCTACGGGCTGGATATCGATACCGAGCTCAAGATGCTGCGTGTCGCCCGCGAGATACCCAAGGTGCGGGATGTCCGCGTCCGGACGACGTTTCTCGGTGCGCACGCCATCCCGGACGACTACAAGGGCCGCGCCGCCGCCTATATTTCGGACGTGTGCCTGCCGGCCCTGCGCGCTGCGCACAAGGCAGATCTGGCCGACGCGGTCGACGGGTTCTGCGAAGGTATCGCCTTTTCGGCCGCCGAGCTGCGGCCCGTTTTCGAGACTGCCCGCGCGCTGGGCCTGCCGGTGAAACTTCATGCCGAGCAACTCAGCAATATCGGCGGCACGCGGCTGGCGGCCGCGTTCGGGGCGCTGTCGGCGGACCACGTGGAATATGCCGAGGCGGCGGATGCCGCCGCGCTGGCCCGGGCGGGCAGCGTCGCGACCATCCTGCCCGGCGCCTTCTACACGCTGCGCGAAACGCAGGTGCCACCGATCGGCGCGTTTCGCGAGCACGGCGTGCCGATGGCGCTGGCCACCGACTGCAACCCCGGCTCGTCGCCGCTCACCTCGCTGCTGCTGACCATGAACATGGGCTGCACGCTGTTTCGCATGACGCCCGAGGAGGCGCTGGCCGGCATCACGCGCAACGCGGCGCGTGCGCTGGGGCTGGATGATACCGGCGTGATCGCGCCGGGCAAACGTGCCGACCTTGCCGTCTGGGACGTCGCGCAACCCGCCGAGCTGGCCTACCGCATCGGGTTCAACCCGCTTCACCGCCGCATTTTCGGAGGCAAGGGATGACCGTGAGCCTTACTCCCGGCAGCGCCACGCTGGCGCAACTGGAAACGCTCTGGCGCGAGGGCCATGCCGCCACGCTGGACCGCGCCGTGAAACCGGCCGTGGAGGCCGCCGAGGCACTGGTGCGCCGCGCCGCCGCGGGCGAGGAAGCTGTCTATGGCGTCAATACAGGGTTCGGCAAGCTGGCCAGCGTCAAGATACCGCCCGAACAGACCGCGCAGCTGCAACGCAACCTGATCCTGAGCCATTGCTGCGGCGTGGGCGAGGCGATGGACAGCGCCACGACCCGGCTGATGATGGCGCTCAAGCTGCTGTCGCTGGGGCGCGGCGCCTCGGGCGTGCGCTGGGCCACGATCGACCTGATCGAGCACATGCTGGCCGCCAACGTGACCCCCGTCATTCCCGCGCAGGGGTCCGTCGGGGCGTCGGGGGATCTGGCCCCGCTGGCGCACATGGCCGCCGTGATGATCGGCGCGGGCGAGGCGATGCATGACGGCTCCCGCCTGCCCGGTGGCGAGGCCCTCGCGCGGGCGGGGCTCACCCCCATCACGCTGGGCCCCAAGGAAGGCCTGGCATTGATCAACGGAACGCAATTTTCCACGGCCTGCGCGCTCACCGGGCTGTGGGAGGCGTGGCGCAATGCCCGGGGCGCGATGGTGACGGCCAGCCTGTCGACCGACGCGATCATGGGATCGACCGCGCCGCTTGTCGGGGCCATCCACACCCTGCGCGGCCACCGGGGGCAGATCACTGCCGCGCGCGCGCAGGCGGGGCTGATGGCGGGCAGCGAGATCCGCGAAAGCCACCGCGACGGCGACAGCCGCGTGCAGGATCCCTATTGCATCCGCTGCCACGCGCAGGTGACGGGCGCCGCCATCGACCTGCTGCGCCGGGCGGGGGAGGTACTGGAAATCGAGGCCAACGCCGTCACCGACAACCCGCTGGTGCTGGTCGAGGAGGGGCGCATCGTGTCGGGCGGCAACTTCCATGCCGAACCGGTGGGCTTCGCGGCCGACCAGATCGCCATGGCCGTGGCCGAGATCGGCGCCATCGCGCAGCGCCGCGTGGCCCTGATGGTGGACCCCACGCTGAGCTTCGACCTGCCGCCGTTCCTGACGCCGGAGCCGGGGTTGAACTCGGGGCTGATGATCGCCGAGGTGACGACCGCCGCGCTGATGAGCGAGAACAAGCACCTCGCGAATCCCTGCACGACCGATTCAACGCCCACCTCGGCCAACCAGGAGGATCACGTCAGCATGGCGGCCCACGCCGCCCGACGGCTTGCACGGATGAACGCGAACCTCAACACCGTCCTCGGGGTCGAGGCGATCTGCGGTGCGCAAGGGGTCGAGTTCCGCGCGCCGCTCAAGACGAGCGCGCCGCTCCGCCGGGCGATCGCGCGGCTGCGGGATGTCGTGCCCGCGCTGGAGGCCGACCGCTATCTCGCGCCCGAGATCGACGCGGCCGCGGCGTTGGTGCGCGACGGCGCGCTGGCCAACGCGGCCGGGCTGGAGATGGCGCCGTGACCGGGCGGCGGCGCGGCGGTTCCGGCGCGGAGGGGCGCGGCCCCTCTTGGCCTGCGGCCAATTCACCCCGGGGTATTTCGGCCGAGAAGAAACAGGAAGGAGCGCGCCATGACACCCGTTGACGTTGCCCGCGGTGACGGGCCGGTCGTACTGGGCATGCCCCATGGCGGCACATATGTGCCGCAGGAGATCCGCGCGCGGCTGAATGACCGCGGCCGGGGTCTGGCCGATACCGACTGGAACATTCACAAGCTCTACGAGGGGCTTTTGCCCGGCGCCACCATAGTGCGCGCCAGGTTCCACCGCTACGTCATCGACGCGAACCGGGACCCGTCGGGCGAGAGCCTCTATCCGGGACAGAACACGACCGGGCTGGTGCCGCTGACGGATTTCGACGGTGCGCCCATCTGGCGCGAGGCCCCCTCGGGCGGGGAGGTGGAGCACCGCCGCGAAACCTTCCATACGCCCTATCACGCGGCGCTCGAGGCCGAGATGGCGCGGGTGCGGGACCGGCACGGGGTGGCCGTCTTGCATGATTGCCATTCGATCCGGTCGCACATCCCGTTCCTCTTCGACGGGACGCTGCCCGATTTCAACATCGGCACCAACGAGGGGGCCACCTGCGCACCGGCCATCGCCCGCGCGGTCGAGGAGGTGTGCCGCGCGGCGGAGGGTTACTCCACCGTGGTCAACGGCCGCTTCAAGGGCGGCTGGACCACGCGGCATTACGGCCGGCCCGGCGCGGGCTGGCACGCGATCCAGATGGAACTGTCGCAATCCACCTACATGGCGGAGGCCGCGCCGTGGCCCTACCTGCACGAGCGCGCCGAGGCGATCCGGCCCCACCTGGCGGAGGCGTTGCGCCGGATCGACGCGCTGGGGCGGGAGTTGGGCTGTGACACCGCTTGACGGGATCAGGGTGCTGGACCTGACACGCGTTCTGGCCGGGCCCTATTGCACCGCGTTGCTGGCCGATCTCGGTGCGGAGGTGATCAAGCGGGAGCCACCTCGCGGCGACGATCACAGGCATATCGGCCCGTTCCGGGACGGGGACAGCGCCCTTTTCCGCCTCAACAACCGCGGCAAGAAGAGCCTGTCGCTGAACCTGAAGACCCCGCGGGGCCTGGCGCTGGCGCGCCGGATCGCGGCGCAGTACGACGTGGTGGTCGAGAATTTCCGCCCAGGCGTGGCCGCGAAGATCGGGCTGGGGCCGGACGTGCTGCGCGCGGACAATCCGGGGCTGGTCTATGCCCGGGTGGCGGGGTTCGGGCAGACCGGGCCGTTCCGCGACCTGCCTGCCTATGACATTGTGGTGCAGGCCATGTCCGGCCTGAAGGCCGCGACGGGCGAGCAAGGCGGCGCGCCGCTGACGGCGGGCGGGTCGATGGCCGACCTCATGGGCGGGCTTTTCGGATCGTGGGCGATCCTCGCGGCGCTGGTGGGCAAGGGGCGCACGGGCACCGGCACCGTTCTGGACATCGCGATGTACGACGCGCTGCATTCGCTGCTGACGACCAGCCATGCCCAGCATCTTCATGCCGGTGAGCTGCCGCAGCGGGTGGGCAACCGGCATCCGCTTTCGACCCCGTTCGGCTGTTTCGAGACACGCGACGGGCAGGTGGTTATCGCCGTTCTCACGCGCGCGCAATTCGCAAGGCTGGCCGCCCTGATCGGGGCGCCGGGCCTGCCGGACGTGGCGCGTTTTTCCACGGACGCGGCGCGCACGTGGCACGAGCCGGAACTGCGCGCGCTGATCGAGGCATGGAGCCGGCGCCAGACGACCGAGGACGCGACGGTGGCGCTGGCCGAGGCGCAACTGCCGTCGGCCCCGATATGGGACATCGCGCAGGCCAGCGGCAGCGCCCATGCCGAGGCACGGCGGCTGGGGCGGAAGGGCGACAGGCGCGTGGTCGGCCAGCCGGTCCGGGTTGACGGGCGAAAGCCCGCCGCAAGGACGGGCGCGCCCGGGCTCGGCGCCGATGCGGGCGCCGTGCTGGAGGCGCTTTGCGGCGTGGACGCGGCCACGCTGGCGCCCTCGAGGTACGAGGCGCTGGTGGCATGAGCGGTCTTTTCCACATGCTGACCGAAGAGGAACGGCTGTTCTGCGACCTGCCGGAGCGGATCGTCAGGAGACGCATCGCCCCGAAAGCGGCCGAGGTCGACGAAACCGCCGGCTTCGTTCATGACCAGCTGTGCGTGCTGGCCGACGCCGGGATGCCGGGCGCGAACCTGCCCGAGGAAATGGGTGGGTCGGGCATCTCGGCGCCGGCGCAGTTGCGCGCGGTCAAGATCGTGGCGGGCGGCTGCGGCTCGACCGCCTCGGCGCTGACGGCGCATTACCGCGCCACGGATTCGGGGCTCATCGCCGCCAAACAGGGCATCCGCTGGATGCTGGCCGACATGGCGCTGGCGTTGCAGGCCGCGCGCCGGCGCGGGCTGGGCAGGCGGTTTTTCCGACGCGGCGGCGATGGCCAAGCCGAAGGCCGGCGAGGCCGCGGACATGGTCGCCGACACGGCGCCGCAGATCGACGGCGGCTATGGCTACACCCGCGATTTCCCGATCGAGCGTATCACCCGCGACCTGCGGAGCATGCGCATCCACGAAGGGTCCTCCGAAATTCAACGCAACATCATCGCCGGCCACCTGCTGGCCGCATGAAAGGAGACGCGACATGACCAACCCGCGCCACAATACCCGCGACATCTACCCCTACACCGGCGCCGAGATCAGCGCCAAGCACTGGGTGACCGAGGCGCCGATGCGCATGATGATGAACAACCTGCACCCCGACGTGGCCGAGAACCCGCACGAGCTGGTGGTCTATGGCGGCATCGGGCGCGCGGCGCGCACGTGGGAGGATTTCGACCGCATCGTGGACACGCTGAAGGGGCTGGACGACGACCAGACGCTGCTGGTGCAGTCGGGCAAGCCGGTGGGCGTGTTCCGCACCCACCGCGACGCGCCGCGCGTCCTGATCGCCAATTCCAACCTCGTGCCGCACTGGGCCACTTGGGAGCATTTCAGCGAGCTGGATAAGAAGGGCCTGATGATGTACGGCCAGATGACGGCCGGATCGTGGATCTATATCGGGTCGCAGGGCATCGTGCAGGGCACTTACGAGACCTTCGCCGAGGCCGGGCGCCAGCACTACGACGGCAACCTGCGGGGGCGCTGGATCCTGACGGGGGGATTGGGCGGCATGGGCGGGGCGCAGCCGCTGGCCGCCGTGTTCGCCGGGGCCTGCTGCCTGGCCGTGGAATGCGACGAGAGCCGCGCCGAGTTCCGCAAGCGCACGCGCTACGTCGACGAGATCACCCGCTCGCTGGACGAGGCGCTGGACATGATCGACCGCTGGACCAAGGCGGGCGAGGCGAAATCCGTGGCGCTCATCGGCAATGCGGCCGATGTCTTCCCGGAACTGGTCGAGCGCGGCGTGCACCCGGACATCGTCACCGACCAGACCAGCGCGCATGACCCTGTCCACGGCTACCTGCCGCAGGGCTGGAGCGTGGCCGAATGGCGTGCGAAGCAGGAAAGCGACCCCAAGGCAGTGGAGGCGGCCGCCCGCGCCTCGATGCGGGTGCATGTCCAGGCGATGGTCGATTTCTGGAACGCCGGGGTACCGACGCTGGATTACGGGAACAACATACGGCAGGTGGCGCTGGAGGAGGGGCTGGAAAACGCCTTTGCCTTTCCCGGCTTCGTGCCCGCCTATATCCGCCCGCTGTTCTGCCGCGGCGTCGGCCCGTTCCGCTGGTGCGCGCTGTCGGGCGACCCGGAGGACATCTACCGCACCGATGCCAAGATGAAGGAG
>JAVLCJ010000117.1:0-7458 GCA_031580875.1 Roseovarius sp. | reverse complement strand
CCCGCATGAGCGCCGCGGCACGTACCCCCCGCCGGTCTGCCGCGCCGCCCGCGTCGCATCCAGCGCGCGCTAACGGCAGAGGCGTCTCTTAGACAGGGTCCGAAGCGGCTTGCCATTCAAGGGCGAAGCGGATACCCCGGCGGCTGTTTCCAAGGAGGCCGCAATGGGTATCAACAGCGAAAGCGACACCGAGGCGAACCTGCAGATCGGCCCGACCGACAAGGGCATGGTCCGGGTCTATATCGAGGCGCAGGGCGTCGAGATACCCATGGATTTCTCCCCCGACGAGGCCGAGGAAATCGCGCAGGAAATCACGGCCGCGGCCGGGATCGCGCGCCGCCGCACGTCATGACCCGGGGTCGCGCGCGCCCTGCAGACGGCGCGCCGCGTGCCGCGCCATGTTGCGGATCAACGCGTGCCGCCGCGCTGCGGCGATGCGGTTTTCCGGCCCCATGCGGAGGATCTCGCCGTCCCACGGATCGGCGATGATGAGCCCCGTTTCAGCCGGCAGAAGATCGCGCGGGAACTCGGCATCGACCGCCCAGAAATACCGGTCACACCATTCGAGATAGCCCGCCCACTTGTGGTCCGACGTGAAATCCGCCCGGCTGGACTTGCACTCGATCACCCATATCTCGCCCTTGGGGCCGAGCGCCATCACGTCCACCCGCTTGCCGCGCTCGGGGCTGAATTCCTCGATCGGCGCGAAATCATGGCTCAGCAGCAAACGGCACACGCCCCGCGCAAGCAGCCTGCCCGGCTGGTCCCGCGATATGTCGTCCTCGCCGGTCATGACGCGAGTATGAACAGAACACGAACGAACGCAACCCCTTGCCAAGCCGGGCCCGACGGCCTACTTCGGGGTCAGGCGGGTGCTGCCCTTCCCGTGAACGGTTGCATTCCGGTGGCCTTAAGCAAATCCGAGGGAGCTGGCTCTGTCCGGGCCCTGGTCCGGTTACTTCCGGCGCCCACCTGTATACACAGGTCCTCGGGAATGAGATAACCAAACGGTCGCGTGCGGGCCCGCCACTTCCCCCCCTTCACAGCGGCAGCTGGCGCGATAAGGGGCGCCACCTACTGGCATCGGTGTTTCGGGGTGTGGTGTGAAGGGCCCTGAAATGCCGCAGCATACAAGCATTACAGCATGCACTTGAATTGCGCCTGAACAGGCCGCAACGAAGGTTCCGACTTGCCGTCCGCGCCGCCCTGCCCCCGGCGTGGCGGGCGCGTCCGACGCCGGGCCGGATCACTTTTGCCAAAAGGCCCGGTCGCTGCCTTCATCGGCGCGCACGGGGATCGTGGCGGGTTCGTGCCGCATCACGTGCTGGCCAAGCCCGCCGTGATGGTCGTCATCGTCATCGTCATCCTTCATCCGCATGATGGCGATGCCGAACTGAACACCCGCGAAAATCACGCCATTCGACACCCACAGTATCAGCACGGCGAGCCAGCCCTTGTCCGAATGGCTGACAAGGTGCCACAGGTTCGCGATATCGAACCACAGCAACATCCCGACGAAAAGAGCCGCGATCCCGAAGCCGATGGCGGCCTGCGTGATGTAAAGGCGGATGAGCTTGGGCATGGGAAACTCCCTGTCTCTGGTGTGTTGCTAATGTAGCATACACATGCGCCATCACAAGAGCGCGGGCAGACACGGCGCTATCCGGCGACCGACACACGGGTGCGGCACGCGGCGCTCAGAAGGCCTCGGGCCTGGCCTCGCGGGCCATGTGATCCAGCACGGCATTGACGAATTTCGGTTCGCGTCCCTCGGGATAGAAGCTCTTGGCGATCTCCACGAATTCGACGATCACCACCCGCGGTGGCGTGTCCGACTGCGTCAATTCGGCGCCCGCCGCCCTGAAAAGGGCGCGCAGAGTCGGGTCGATCCGGTCGATGGGCCACTTGGCCACGAGCGCGCGGTCGGTCATCTGGTCGATACTGGACTGCCAGTTCACCGCGTCGCGCACCAGCCGCTCGAAAAGAGACATGTCGCCCTCGGCCATCTCGCCCTCGTCATAAGCCGCCCCGAACCTGTGGTCCTCGAACTCATGCGTGACAGCCTCGACGGTCTGGCCCGACTGCTCCATCTGGAAAAGCGCCTGAACGGCATAAAGCCGCGCGGCCGACCGCATCAGCCGTTTCTGGTTGCCTGATAGCTGCGTCATGCCTTGGGGGTGTCCTTCGATCCGCCGGCCAGCCGGTATTCCTCGGCACCGGGCAGGAACCCCACCCCTTCGCGCCGGCCGCCCCACTTGCGCGTGAGCGCCAGCAGGTGAAGGGCCGCTGCCGCCGCGCCGGCGCCCTTGTTCATGCGCGCGGGATCGGCGCGTTCCTCGGCCTGCGCGCGGTTTTCCACCGTCAGGATCCCGTTGCCGATGCACAGCCCCTGCAACCCCAGAAGCGTCAGCCCGCGCGAGCTGTCGTTGCATACCGTTTCGTAATGCGTGGTCGCCCCCCGGATCACGCAGCCAAGCGCCACGTAGCCGTCGAAATTCGACAGCCGCTCGGCGATCGTGATGGCCGGGGGCAGTTCCAGCGCGCCCGGGACCTCCTCGATGTCATGGCTGCCCCCCGCCGCCGCGATCTCGGCCGTGGCCCCGGCGATCAGGTTGTCCGCGATGTCGCGATAGAACGGCGCCACCACGATGAGCAGCTTCACGGGTGCGTCGAATTCGGGGCGCGGCAGGCTGTACTCGGTCCCGGCCATCATGTCTCTCCGTCGTTCAGCGGGCGGGTGCCGACGATGGTAATGCCGTAGGCATCCAACCCGAGGTAGCGCGTGTCGGGGCTGTCGGTCAGCAGGACGAGTTCGTACAGTCCCATCGTCGACATGATCTGCGCCCCCAGCCCTGTCTGCTTGATCGTGCGCGGGCTGTCGTCGTCCTCCATCTCGCCGGCGAGCTTGGGCCGCGGCTGACGGAACAGGAAGACCGCGCCGCGCCCCTCGCGGGCGATGATCTCCATGGCGCGGGGCAGCTTGCCCGTGGGGCCAGCGCCCTTGGCGTCGAGCCCCACGCCCAGGACGTCCTCCAGCGCGTTCAGCGCATGCGCGCGCGCCAGTACGGGCGCGCCGTCGGTGATGTCGCCCTTGACCAGCACGACATGCTCCGTCCCGCTGATCTGGTCCGCGAAAATGCGCATCTCCCACGCGCCGCCATGCGACGACGTGACGGTCTCGCGCCGCATCTCGCGCACGAGGTTGTCATGCTTGTGCCGATAGGCGATCAAATCGGATATCGTGCCGATCTTCATGTCATGGGCGCGGGCGAACTCCACGAGGTCGGGCAACCGCGCCATCGACCCGTCCGCTTTCATGATCTCGCAGATCACGCCGGCCGGCTTCAGCCCCGCAAGCCGGGAAATGTCCACCGCCGCCTCGGTGTGGCCGGCCCGGACAAGCACGCCGCCATTGCGCGCCCGCAGCGGGAACACGTGGCCCGGCGTCGCGATATGGGCCTGTGTGTTCTGTTCGTTGATCGCTGTCGCGATGGTGTGCGCGCGGTCGGCGGCCGAAATGCCGGTGCTTACGCCCTCGCGCGCCTCGATCGAGACGGTGAACGCCGTTTCGTGGCGTGACGAATTGTTCACAGCCATCATCGGCAGCCCGAGATGGTCGATCCGCTCGGACGTCATGGGCAGGCAGATAAGCCCCTTGCCATGCGTCGCCATGAAATTGATGGCCTCCGGTGTCGCGAACTCCGCCGGGATCACGAGGTCGCCCTCGTTCTCGCGGTCCTCGTGATCGACGAGGATGAACATCCGCCCCGCCCGGGCCTCGGCGATGATGTCCTCGGTGGACGCGATGGCGTCGCTCAGTCTGTCCTCGACGGGACCCGGTTTCTCGAATGGCAGGCTTTCCGACATTGCAGGCCCCTTTCGTACGTGCAGCCTGCGAGATATCGCAGCCTTGCGGCCTTGGCCAGAGGTGATGTCGCGAATGCCACCCGATCATTCGGGTTTCGCCGGCAGACGCCGCATATCGGCCGCGCGTCGCCGCCATTCCTGTGCGGGCGGGCCGCGCCGGGGCCGCCCGCCACGGTCCCCGGCCGATCAGATGTAGAGCAGGTCGCGGAACACGTGCCGCGGGATATCCGCGCGGCACAGGCCCATTCCGGCCAGTTCCGCATCGCTCTTGGCGTTGAGCGCGGCAATCTTGTCGCATCGGGACATGCGTCGGGCGTGGCCTTCCCATGCGGTTGTCATGCGGTCTGCAAGCCGGTCGAACCAGTTACGCCGTCCGGCCCTGTCAAGCGAGAAATCGGTGGTGGAAATCGACATTGGAAACCTCTCTGGTGTGCATCCGGTTTCCTCCCTGATCCGAAAATTAGGTCACAGGTGCTGCCATTACCACCACCAATCCGGCAAGGCCGGTTTGCACCAGCTTCAAGCCTTCAGGCGCCCGTCACTCCTTGGACGTGTCCGCGGGCGCCGCCTTGGCGGGCATCGACGGCGGGGATGACGGCTTACGCGTCCGCGATGCGGCCGTCGTCGACTCCTGACCCTTGGGCGTTTCCTGTTTGGTGGACGATGTCGCCGGGGCCGGGGTGGCCTCCGCAGCCTTCTTCGGCGTTGACTTGGGGGCGGCGGGTGCTGTCTGGCTTGCCGACGGCGCTGGTTTCTCCGCCTTTTTTGCGGTCGGGGCGGCTGCCGGTTGCTGCTGCGCCGATCCCTTTTCGGGCGCAGCCGTCTTTTCGGGCGCAGCCGTTTTATCCGTCACCGCCTTCTTTTCGGTCACAGGGGCTTTCGTCGCGCCCGTGGTGCGCGCCTTGCTTGTCGTCGCCGCCGTCCGCTTGGGGGCTGCGGCTTTCTTCGGCGCCGCCGCCTTCTTGGTGGCCGTTTTCGTGGCCGTCTGCGTGGACTTGGCCGTCGGGCGGCTCGCGGCCGGTTTGAGTGTCGCGCGCGTTTCCGCCTCGGGCGCGGCTGTCTCCGCTGACGACCGCGCCGTGACCGTGCGCGGCAAAAACGGGTTGTTCCTGACTGCGGCCTCGCCCAGTACCTGCGCAACACGCATGTTGCTTTCCAGCATGTAGCCCGCCATGCGCAGGCCGGCCGCCGAAAGTCTGAAGGGGGTTGTCACGTGGTCCATAATCGGGCCTCCTTTGGCGTCTTGCTCCGTCAATAGCACGGAATCATGACACAAGCGTAACGTATGCTGCACTGCAGCACCAGCCTGTTGACGCCAAGGTCAAGCCTGACCGCACCGAACCGGCGAAAGAATGCCGCATCAGGCCCTGCAACGCACAGTTTATGTGCGCCACAAGGCCCCGGACCGACTCATCCCACGTGGAACAACGAGGCGAACAACCGGGGGTCCAGACTGTCCTCGGCGAACGTCTCGCCCTCGGTCAGGACACTGACGGCGTCGTGGCTGTGCAGGCTCTCCTGATGGCTGGCCACGACGCGGAAATCACCGATCCGCTGGTCCGCCAGCAGCCGCTCGCAGAACAGTCGCGCGGCATCCTCCACGAAAATCGGGTTCGCGGCGTTGAGCTCGGCGAATGCCTGCTCGTCCTCGCGCTTGACCATCACCTGCGTCTCGGTCGGCACCGCGGCCCGCGCCATGTCGATCAGGTCCTCGAACCACAGGCAGTCACCCTCGACCACCTCGACGGACAGGCGCGCCACCGACCGCTGCGAATGCGGCGTCGCCAGCTGGCCGCGGCTCATCCGGGCGTGTTCGCTCAACTCCAGCGAACACGGACAGGTGGATGAATAGACATAATCGAGATGCACGAACTTGCGCCGCTGGCCATCCTTCTCGACCAGTTCCAGCGCGATGTCGTAGTACTGGAACCCCGCCAGCCCCGACCGCAGCGACGGCGTCTTCACCGGGTAGGAGAACCGCATCTGGATGCGCGCGTCGATCGTGTCCAGATCGGCGATGTAATCATCAAGCGCATGCTCGATCACGCCGAAGCTGAACGTCTTTTCCGCGTGCTTGTAGAAGCTGCGCATGATGCGCGACATGTTGATGCCCTTCTTGCCGGCCTCGAGGCTGACCGTCCCCGTCACCGATGTCTCGAGCATCACGTCGCCGTTGTCGCGCGTGTGATAGCTGATGGGCAGCCGGAAGTTCGAAATGCCGACATGCTGCAACCGCTGCCGGGCCCCCCGGATCAGCGAAGCGGGGCCGTTCTGAAGATCGGGCATCGTCTTGCGATAGGCCGCGTCCGCCTCGAAATCCTCCGGGTAGTCCCGGCTCAGGTCGGGGTAGTTCGCCGCGGCGCCCTGCGGCAGCAGCCGTGAAACCGACGGGTCGAGATCCGCCACTTCCTCGGGCGTCGCCCGTGCCGCCCACCTGCGCAGCAGCGTCAATGCCCGTTCGGCGTCGTCACGGTCCGGCGATCCGGTCAGGTCATTCGGGTGTATGTTCATCGCGGCTATCCCTGTCCGTTGGGCCGACTCGTTACATAAGACGTTTCGGCACAGATTTCTAATATCGTCATACAATACGGGCGATGCGTCATCATGGATTGTTTTTTACGAGAAAGGTTGCCCTCCCCCACCGCGCTCCGGGGCGGCATCGGCGCCCCTGCTGTTAGTATTCATTGGGTTTGATACTGGTGTTTCAAAGGGTTTGATACCGGAAGAGCTGGGAGGTCCATGGGTTATCCGGGACCGTTCGGCGCGCGCTTCACAAGCCGGATATCAGGCAAACCGCTCCTTGTTTTTGGTCCATCATGCATGAATTGCGCTTTTGCCGATGCGGCGGTCGGGCGGAAAGGTTTGGGCGACGTCATCGGCGATGCCCTCGAAGGTCATACGTGACAGGCGCGCCCGCACAAAGGCTTGCAATTCGCGTTCCGTATCCAGTTTGGCGGCGCGGCCCGGTTTGTGATCCCGGCGGTGAGCGGACGGCGGCACGGAGCATTTGAACGGGACATCCAAGGCGTTTTCAATGGCCCTTTGAAACTGGGTTTCAGCCCGTTCCAAAGCGACGGTTGCAGCGGCGTTCAACTCCCTTGCCTCGCTCATGGCCAGTTTGAGGTCATCGACGCTGTCCATAAACTCCGCCATGTCGTCACCCCTCTGTCATGACCTGCCATCAGGCGAAAGCCAATTGCGGGCACTCACATCGGTGCAGCGCAGTGTCCGGGCAATGTCGTTGACCGAACGCCCCTCAGCCAGAAGGCAAGCGGCCAGCCACTTCTTGGCCAATGGAACGCGCGCTTGCATCCGGTGTTTCTGCTCCGCCAATTCACGGGCCTTGTCGCTGCCAACCAATTGCACCACGCGCGAGCGGTCGGTTGGGGTGCGGGACAGATCCAGAGCCGCGCCGCCAAACGTCAGGAGAAACTCAACCGTTTTACGTGGCCCCAGAACCTCGACATAGACGTCGACTTGAGCCGGTGGTTTCGGATAACTGACAGCAGGGGGGTGAACCGTCCCGGGTTTCCGAGAGGCTTTTCTGTTCAAAACCTACGCGGCGTTTTCAAGAGCATTCATCTCTGCATG
>JAVLCJ010000116.1:0-7610 GCA_031580875.1 Roseovarius sp. | reverse complement strand
GCAGTCGATCGCCCCCCTGGGCACCGCCGCGCCTGCGTCGATATCCGTGATCTCGCCGCCCTGCATCCGCAGACTGCCGGTGATTTCGCCATCGGGCAGGATCAGGCGGGCGTTGGCAAGGATCGTTTCTTCTGTCATTTCGACGCGACCTCTTCGGGGTTGAAAGGAAAAAGGAAAAGGCCATGAGCGCCTATCACCGCTACGCCATCTATGTTGTGCCCGAGGGGGCGTTTTACCGCGCGGGCGCTGCGTGGCTGGGATGGGACAGCCTGGCCGGGCAGGCGTTGGCCCATCCGGAGGTGCCGGGCCTGCCGATGCCGGTGGCCGACATGACCGCAACGCCCCGCAAATACGGGCTCCACGGCACGGTCAAACCGCCTTTCCGGCTGGCCGATGGCATGACCGAGGCCGCCCTGCGCGACGCCACCGCCGCGCTTTGTGCCCGGCTGGCCCCGGTGGACGTACCGGCGCTTGCGCTGCGCCAACTCGGCGGCTTCGTCGCGGTGGTCCCGGACGCCCCCTGTGCGGGGCTGGCCGACCTGGCCGCCGAAACCGTGACGACGCTCGACACCTTTCGCGCACCACCGGGCGATGCCGAGCTCGCCAAGCGCCGCAAACCGGGCCTGAGCGCCCGGCAGGAGGCGCTGTTGCGCCAATGGGGCTACCCCTACGTGCTCGACGAGTTCCGCTTTCACCTGACCCTCACCGGCAAGCTCGGCGCCGCAGCGGGGCCGATGGCCGACCGGCTGCGCGCCCATTTCGCCCCGGTCCTGCCGCAGCCCTTCCGGGTGGGCAGCCTGTGCCTGATGGGCGAGGATGCCGCGGGGCGCTTCCACGTGATCCAACGCTACGCCCTTTCGGGGTAGAGCGCGGTTAGCGCGGCGCGCACGCTGTCCGACAGGGACCCGCCGTTGTCCACGTCGGTCACCGGCAGACCTTCCGGCACCGGCGCCTGCCTCGCAAGCCGGGCACGGATGTCCTCGGGCGTCTCGCGCCCGCGTGCGGCCAGCCGCCCGGCCAGCACCTCGGGCCCGGCGGTGACGTGCAGTACCTGCAGCCTGTCGAAGACCTCCGATGCCCTGACAAGGGCCTTGCGCGACAGGTTGGCCAGCACGTCCTCGCCCAGCGCCAGATGCCGGCGCACCGAGGCCGGGATGCCGTAAAGCATCCCGTGCGCCTCCCACCAAAGCGCGAATTCGCCCGCCTCGCGCCGCGCCGCGAAGTCCGCCCGGCTCACGCCCTCGAAATCCTCGCCGCCCGCGTCCGGCGCGCGCGTGATCACCCGCCGCACCCGGTGGAGACCGGGGTGCGCGGCCGCCAGCGCCGCCATCACGCTGTCCTTGCCGACACCCGAGGGCCCAACAACGGCGATGAACCGGCCCTGCGTCATGCCGCGGCCGGGGTGTAGCGGCCGACATCGACCTCGCGGTCGGCCACGCGGCCGCGCGCCGCGACGTCATGGAAAATGCCCACGATCGCGGCGCCCGCGTCCTTGGCCTCCTCGATCAGGTTCAGCACCGTCTCGCGGTTAGTGGCGTCGAGGCTGGCGGTGGGTTCATCCAGCAACAGCGCCGGATAGCCATGGGCGAAGCCGCGCGCGATGTTCACCCGCTGCTGTTCGCCACCCGAAAAGGTCGTGGGCGACAGCGCCCACAGCCGTTCGGGAATGCGCAGCCGGGTCAGCAGGGTGCGCGCTCGGTCGAAGGCAACCGCATCCTCGACCCCGAGTGCCAGCAGCGGTTCGGCCACCACCTCCAGCGTCGGAACGCGCGGCACCACGCGCAGGAACTGGCTGACGTAGCCCAGCGTCCGGCGCCGCAGGGCGAGGATCTCGCGCTGCTCGGCCCGGGTCAGGTCCAGGCCGCCGATCGTCACCCGCCCGCCCTGCGCCAGGTAATTGCCATAGAGGATGCGCATGACGGTGGATTTGCCCGCCCCGCTTTCGCCGGTCAGCGCCACGCATTCGCCGGGCGCCACGTGGAAACGCGCGCCCTCCAGCACCGGGATCACCGCGCTGCCCTGGTTGTGCAGGGTGAAGGATTTGGCAAGATTCTCGACCTCGATCATGGCATCTTCCTCAGACTTGCAGGACGGAACTGACAAGCAGTTGCGTGTAGGCGTGTTGCGGGTCGTCCAGCACCTGGTCGGTCAGGCCGGTTTCCACGACGTGCCCGCCCTGCATCACCATCAGCCGGTCAGCCAGCAGGCGCACCACGGCCAGGTCATGGGTGACGATGATGGCCGACAGCCCGAGCCGCCGCACCAGCCCGCGCAACAGGTCCAGCAGGCGGGCCTGCACGCTCACGTCTAGCCCGCCCGTGGGTTCGTCCATGAAGATCAGCCGCGGCCCGGTCACCAGGTTGCGCGCGATCTGCAGCCGCTGCTGCATCCCGCCGGAAAAGGCCGTAGGCCGGTCGTCCATCCGTGCGGCCTCTATCTCGACCCGCGACAGCCAGTCGCCGGCGGCCGCGCGGATCTCGCCGTAATGGCGCGCGCCCACGGCCATCAACCGTTCACCGACATTGCCGCCGGCGCTGATGCGCATGCGCAGCCCGTCACGTGGGTTCTGGTGCACAAAGGCCCAGTCCGTGCGCCCCAGCATCCGGCGGTCGGCCTCGCTCATCGTGACGGTGTCGCGCGGCCCCTCGGCGCGGGTGTCGAAAACCACCTCGCCCGCGTCGGGCGGCTGGTGGCCGGCAAGGCAGTTGAGCAGCGTCGACTTGCCCGAGCCGGACTCGCCCACGATACCCATGACCTCGCCGGGATAGAGATCAAAGGACACATCCGCACAGCCGACATGCGCGCCATAGCGTTTGGCAATGCCCTGAACGGACAGGAGCGGGTGCAGCTGCGTCCCCGAGCCCGATTGCGGGTGATCTGTCATCGCTTTTCCTCTGCCATTGCCAGCCGTGCCTCAAAGCGCACATGGACAGGTGGATCGTCTTCCGTCACACGCATCGGTGTGCCCAAAACCTTGAGGAAACAGGCAAAAGACGCCCCCTGATACCGGTGCCCCATCGAATGCGTGACGGCGACCCGGGCCCCCGGACGGGGGTTGAGCGCCGGTCGGGTCGGACCGAGCCCCGCCTTCAAATGATGCGCGATATCCCATTCGAGGATCTCTCCACCGTGGCGGGTGACGACCCAGCAATGCCCGTCATCGGTCATGCCGTTGCGCTCTTGCGGGAAGAAATAGCCATAGAAGTACGCCGCGTCATATCCGGCGGCGCGCAGGCTGGCGACAAGATAGGTGTTGATATCCACGCAGGACCCGGGCGTCAGGCCGCAGGACAGGTGCGGGATTTCGTCCAATCCGTCGGTAAAGCGCGTTTCGGGATGGCCATAGTCGAACCGCGCCTCGGCGTCTGCCACAAGGGCTTCGATCCCGGACCGTCCGCCTCCAGCTTGCGCCGCGATCGCGCGGCTCGCCTCGACAAGCGGTTGCGCGGCCCGGGTGTGAATGTTGTCTCTCGGTACAAAGGCCGCTTCGGGATAGGCACCGGCCCCGCAATCCCGCGTCAGCGCATAGCGCAGCGTCACGGTCGACGCGTCCGGGTCCACAAGGACCGCGCCAAGACCAAGCTCCGGCTCGTTCAGGGCAGTGACGATTGCCCCGCCGTCGACGCTCAGGCTCTGAACCGCTTCGAAGGGTGTGGAGACCCCGGTCGGCGCGAGGATCAAACCGCCTTTGGAGGCATCGACTGCAACAGTCAGCGCGCTCATGCCACGTCCTTTCCCCTGTGGCCGGCCGCCTGCCGGCCCGCGCAATAATCCGTGTCGGAACAGACGAACATGCGCCCGCCCGCATCGTCGGTGATCACCTCGTCCAGATAGCTGTTGGTGGCCCCGCACAGCGCGCAGGGGTGATCGGCGCGCGACGGGTCGAAGGGGTAGTCCTCGAAATCGAGGCTCACCACCCGGGTGTGCGGCGGCAGCGCGTAGATGCGCTGCTCACGTCCCGCGCCGAACAGCTGCAGCGCCGCGCTTTCCAGCTTGGGGTTGTCGAATTTCGGGATCGGCGAGGGGTCCATCACGTAGCGGTCCTGCACCTTCACCGGGTAGGCATAGGCGGTGGCGATCTCGCCGTGGCGGCTGATGTCCTCGTAGAGCTTCACGTGCATCAGGCCGTAGTCCTCGAGGCTGTGCATCGTGCGCGTTTCGGTCTCGCGCGGCTCGAGAAAGCGTAGGGGCTCCGGGATCGGCACTTGGTAGACGAGGATCTGATCCTCGGTCAGCGGCGTTTCGGGGATGCGATGGCGGGTCTGGATCAGCGTGGCCGCGCGGGTGTGTTCCGTCACCGCCACGCCGGCCACGCGTTCGAAGAACTTGCGGATCGAGACCGCGTTCGTCGTGTCGTCGGCGCCCTGGTCGATCACCTTCAACGTGTCCCGAGGCGTCAGGCAGGCGGCACTGACCTGCACGCCGCCTGTGCCCCAGCCATAGGGCATCGGCATCTCACGGCTGGCAAACGGCACCTGGTAGCCGGGCACCGCGACACCCTTGAGGATCGCGCGGCGGATCATCCGCTTGGTCTGCTCGTCCAGATAGGCGAAGTTGTAGTCCGTGTCGGTCATGGCAGACCCCTCTTTTCCAGGCCGGCCTCAAGCGCATCCGGCCCTGTGAAATGGATCGCGTCCATTCCGGCCGCCCGTGCGCCAAGGCAATTGTGCAGCCCGTCATCTATGAAAAGGCAGTCCGCGGGCGCGACGCCCGCCTCGGTGCAGAAATGCCTAAAGATCGCCGTGCTGGGCTTGATCATGCCCACCCGGCCGGAAACGATCGTCGTCTCGAACACCTCGCCCAATTCCGGATGAACCTTGCAGCCCACGGGCCATGTTTCCGCAGACCAGTTGGTGATGGCCGAGACCGGGTGGCCCGCAGACTTCAGCGCATGAAGCATCTGCCAACTGCGCGTGATCTTGCGCGGCACGGTGAGGGCGTAGCGCGCGACATATTGGCCCAGCAGACGCGCGTCCTCCGGGTCCGCGATCAGGGCGGCCGCCTGGGTGAAAGATGCGCCCGCGTCACAGGCGAGGTTGAGCTTGTCGAACCCGATGCGCTCCAGAAACGCGGCCGCGCCGTCCGCACCAAGGTCATCGACCCAGGCCAGGCTCGGGTCCCACTCCACCAGCACCGCGCCGATATCGAAGACAACATGCGTCATTCCGCAGCGTCCTGCCCTGTGCCGGCAAGGGCCTCGGCCCGGATGCGGCGAAGCAGTTCCAGCTCGGACTGAAAATCGACGTAATGCGGCAGCTTGATGTGTTCGAGAAAGCCCGTCGCCTGCACGTTGTCGGAATGAGAGAGCACGAATTCGGCATCCAGCGCCGGGGCGCCGGTATCGTCTTCGCCAAGCTCCTCCCATCTCAGCGCCCGGTCCACCAGCGCCATGGAAATCGCCTTGCGTTCGGTGTGCCCGAAGACCAGCCCATAGCCGCGGGTGAACTGCGGCGGCTCGGTCCTGCTGCCGAGGAACTGGTTGACCGTCTCGCATTCCGTTACCGTGACCTCGCCGATATCGATGGCGAAGCCCAGTTCCGGGACCTCCATCTCGACCGCGACGGTGCCAACGCGCAGCTCGCCCACGAAGGGGTGGTTGCGGCCATAGCCGCGTTGCGTGGAATAGGCCATGGACAGCACGAACCCTTCGTCGCCGCGGGCCAGCGCCTGCAGCCGCAACGCCCGATCAGCGGGAAACTCCAGCGGCTCACGCGTCAGGTCGCGCGGTGTCTCGGGGCCGTCGGGGTCGGTCTCGATCAGGTCCTCGCGCGACAGGAACCCGGTGACATGGGGCATGTCCCCCTGCGCGGGTGTATCCGTCGCCGGGGGGGGCGGCTCCAGCCCCTCGGCGGCCAGCGCGAAATCCAGAAGGCGGTGCGTGTAGTCGAAGGTCGGCCCCAGCACCTGCCCGCCGGGCAGGTCCTTGAAGGTGGCGCTGATGCGCCGGTCACAGGCCATGCGGCCCGTCGCCAGCGGCGTCGACGCGCCAAAGCGCGGCAGGGTCGTGCGATAGGCGCGGATCAGGAACACCGCCTCGATCAGGTCGCCGCGCGCCTGCTTGATCGCCAGCGCCGCCAAATCGGGGTCGTAGAGCGAGCCTTCCGCCATCACCCGGTTCACCGCCAGCGCCAGTTGCTCGCGGATCTGGGCAAGGCTCAGCTCGGCCACGTCGATGTCGCCCCGGCGTTCCTCGGCCAACCACGCATGGGCATTGTCGATCGCCCGCTCGCCGCCTTTCACCGCCACATACATCAGCCCGCCTCCGTCACGGTGGTGGACCGCGGCAGCCCGGCCAGCCGGTCGCCGAAGGTGAAATAGAAATCCAACCCAAGCGGGAAGCCCGCCCGGTTGGCGCGGAACGCCGCCACCTCGGGCAGGGTCAGTGCCGCCTCGGTCTCGATACCGGGGCCGGTGAGCCGCGCGCCGGTGGGCTCCAGCCGGTCCACCTCCACGATCAGCGTGGCCGACCGATCGGGGTATTCGGCGGTGCCGACGCGGTAGGCGTCTAAGGGCTGCACCGCCGCCCACGTGCCGAGTGCGAAATCCGCCGCGCCCGGCCCCACCAGCGGCGCACCGCAGTGGAAGGTGATCCACTGGCGCAGCTCGGGCGTGTCGTGATCCCCGGCAAGGTGAACCCCGGTGTCCGGATCGCAGAGCGTCAGCAGCAGCGCCCCGGCGGCAGGCGAGGCCGGCGCGGGCGGCGCTGCCCCGGCCACGGTCTCGACCCGGCCGGGCCGGGCCAATGCCTGCAACGCGGCGCGGAAGGCCAGCGCCGCCGCGCGCGGGGCATCCGAAAAGCCGCCGTCCATCGCGGTGATATCCATCAGTTTTCCCCCCGCGCCATGGTGAAGAAATCCACTTTCGTGGCCGCAGCCCTGGCCGCGCGCGCGGCCCTTGCGGCCTCGGCCTCCTGCCGCAGCGGGGCCAGCACAGCCGCTTCGAGTGTCTCGGCCTGCCCGTCCTCGGCCAGCGCGTCGATCAGCGCAGCGACGCGGGCGGCGTCGTGGCCGCGCCCCTGCACGTAGCCATGCCCGACCGCGCCCGACGTCAGCCGCACCGAGCAGCGCGTGATCGTCATCTCGCCAAGATTGAAGGGCGCTCCCGTGGCGCCGGCCCGGCCGCGCACCATCACCGCGCCGACCTCGGGCGCGCGCAGTACCGCGTGATCCGGCGCGGCGCCGTGATCCGCCCAGAGCGCCAGCAGCCTGTCATGCGGGGCCTTGGCCAGCGTCGACAGCCGGGCCTGTCGGGCGGGGTTGTCTTCGATTTCCGACATCTTGCGCAGTTGTCCATTTTGTATACAACTAGACAAATCCTTACAACCCGCCGCGGGGCCGGGCAACCCCGCCTTGGTGAAGCTTTGGTGACAAAATGGGACGACGCGCGCTCTGGACCGCGATCCACGACACGCTGAACACGGAGATCGCCCAGGGCCACTACCGCCCCGGCGACCGCATGCCGACCGAGGCGCAACTGGCCGACCGCTTCGGCGTGAACCGCCACACCGTGCGCCGCGCCCTGTCGGCGCTGGCCGAGGACGGCACCGTGCACGCGCGCCGCGGCGCGGGCGTCTTCGTCACCCACCGCCCCACCGATTACCCCATCGGCCG
>JAVLCJ010000115.1:0-7772 GCA_031580875.1 Roseovarius sp. | reverse complement strand
GACGCCGAACGGAGGTCGAGCATCGACGCCTGGGCGGCAGCGGCGGGCCTGCCCAACCTGCGCGCGGCGATCGACCTGGACGTCACCGCGCCGGGATGGGGCGCGCACCATACCGGGCAGTCGCTGGTGCTGCTGGTCAATCTGCTGCACCTTGTCAGCGCCATCGAGGCGCGGACCGTTGTCAGCGAAACCGCGCAGGCGCTGGCGCCCGGGGGCGTTTTCGTTCTCTACGGCCCGTTCCTGCGCGATGGCGAGGCGACATCGGAGGGTGACGCGGCCTTCGACGCCAGCCTGCACGCGCAGGACCCCGCGATCGGGTACAAGGACGATTTCGAGGTGATCGACTGGCTGCACGCGGCGGGGCTCGAGCTTGCCGAGGTGGTCGAGATGCCGGCCAACAACCTTGCGCTTGTTGCACGGCGCCCGGGATGATCTGCATCAAGGACGGACGCGACAGCGCTGCTATGAGCTGTCGTGAACAGACAGCCGGGAGATCCGAAGATGAGCTGGACCGACACGCTCGATGGCACGCGTGGCCAACTGCGCAGCCTCAACAAATGCATCCCCGACACGGCCCGGGCCTTCGGCGCGCTCGGCAAGACGGTGAAGGATGGCGGCACGCTTGATTTCAAGGCCAAGGAATATGTCGCCCTCGGCATCGCGGTGGCGACCAAGTGCGAGGCCTGCATCGCCATTCACATCGAGACCCTGATCCGGTGCGGCGCCACCCGCGACGAGGTGGGCGATGTGCTGGCCATGTGCATCCAGATGGGCGGCGGCCCCTCGATGATGTACGCCGCCAAGGCGCTGGACTGCTACGACGAACTGTCCGCTGCGACCTGACGCCACCCGGCGCCACGCCGGTGGCGACGCGCCAAGCGGAAAGACAAACGCCCCCGGCGCCACGGCACCAGGGGCATCGGGCCGCGCGCGGGGCGCGGCTCAGCCGTCCGCGCGGATCGCCTTGTTCTCGGGGTCGTAGGGGCTGTCGCAGGTGACTTCCGCGTCCCACAACCGGTCGAGCATCCGGACCTGCAGCTTTTGCCCCGCGACGGCGCGGTCGGGGCTGACATAGCCCATGCCGATAGACTTGCCGAAGGCGACCGAGTAGCCCCCCGAGGTCAGCCGCCCGACCCGCGTGTCGCCGTCATAGAGCGCTTCAGAACCCCATGGGTCGGCATCCTCTGGCCCGTCGATCAGCACGGTCACGCATGTCGACCGCAGCCCCAGATCGTTCATCGCGTCCTTGCCCCGGAACGCCTTGGACTGGTCCACGAAGCGCGGCAGGTCGGCCTCGAGCGGGGTGGCGTCGCGGCCCAGCTCGTGCCCGAAGGCGCGGTAGCTCTTTTCCTGCCGCAGCCAGTTCTGCGCGCGGGCGCCGACCAGCTTGAGCCCGTGCTTGGCCCCGGCCTCCTCAAGCAGGTCGAAAAGGTAGTTCTGCATCTCCACGGGGTGGTGCAGCTCCCAGCCCAGCTCCCCGGTATAGGCCACGCGGATGGCGCGCACGGGGCACATGCCCAGCTCGATGTCGCGCATCGACAGCCACGGAAACCGCTTGTTGCCCAGCACCGTGTCGGGATCGGCGTCCTTCACGACCTCCTTGAGCACGTCGCGCGACTTGGGCCCGGCGATGGCGAACACGCCCCATTGCGTGGTCACGTCCTCTACCGCGATGTAGCCGAATTCCCCCGCCTTGTCCTCGGCCGCCTTGCGCAGGTAGTCGCCGTCGTAATCGGTCAGCGCCCCGGAAGACACGAGATAGTATTCATCCTCGGCCAGCCGCACGATGGTGTATTCCGTCCGCGTGGTGCCCTGTGGCGTCAGCGCGTAGGTCAGGTTGATGCGACCCACCTTGGGCAGCCTGTTGCAGGTGAACCAGTCGAGGAAGGCGGTCGCGCCCGGCCCCTTCACCGTGTGCTTGGTGAAGGCCGAGGCGTCGATCAGGCCCACGCCCTCGCGCACCGCCTTGGCCTCGTCATGGGCGTGCTGCCACCAGCCGCCGCGACGGAAACTGCGCGCGGCGTGATCGAAATCGGCCGGGGCATCCACGGGCCCGAAATAGTTCGGCCGCTCGAAACCGTTGACCACGCCGAACTGCGCGCCGCGCGCCTTCAGCCGGTCGTAACTGGGGGCCGTCCGCAGCGGGCGGCAGGCATCGCGCTCCTCGTCGGGGTGGTGCAGGATGTAGACATGGGCATAGGCCTCCTCGTTCTTGCGGGCGGCGTATTCCGTTGTCATCCAGTTGCCGAAACGCTTGGGGTCGAGCGAGGCCATGTCGATCTCGGCCTCGCCCTCGACCATCATCTGCGCCATGTAATGGCCGGTGCCGCCCGCGGCGGTGATCCCGAAGGAGAAGCCCTCGGCCAGCCACATGTTGCGCAGCCCCGGCGCCGGGCCCACCAGCGGGTTGCCGTCGGGCGTGTAGCAGATCGGGCCGTTGTAATCGTCCTTGAGCCCCACCTCCTCGGAACTGGGCAGGCGATGGATCATGGACATGTATTCTTCCTCGATCCGTTCGAGGTCGAGCGGGAAGAGATCGGCGCGGAACGTGTCCGGCACGCCATACTTGAAACAGGCCGGCGCACCGTATTCATACGGCCCGAGGATCCAGCCGCCGCGCTCTTCGCGCACGTACCATTTCGCGTCCGCGTCACGCAGCACGGGATGCTCGGGATTGTCGTTGCGATACGCGACAAGCGCCGGATCGGCATCGGTGACGATGAACTGGTGCTCGACCGGGATGGCGGGCATCCTGATCCCCAGCAGGCGCGCGGTGCGCTGCGCGTGGTTGCCGGTGGCGGTGACGACGTGCTCGGCCGTCACGACCGTCTGCTCGTCGGACGGGACGAGGTTGCCACCCTGTTCGACCATCTTGGTCAGCGTGACCTTCCATTCGCTGCCGGTCCACTCGTAGGCGTCCGCCTGCCACTTGCGCTCGATGGTCACGCCGTGCTGGCGCGCGCCCTTGGCCATCGCCATGGTCACGTCGGCCGGGTTGATGTAGCCGTCCGTTGGGTGATAGATCGCCCCTTCGAGGTCCTCGGTGCGGACCAGCGGCCAGCGCTCCTTGATCTGTGCCGGCGTCATCCATTCGTACGGCACGCCCACGGTTTCGGCGGTGGACGCATAGAGCATGTACTCGTCCATGCGTTCCCGGCTCTGCGCCATGCGCAGGTTGCCCACCACGCTGAACCCGGCATTCAGGCCGGTTTCCTCCTCCAGCGTCTTGTAGAATTTCACCGAATAGTCGTGGATATGGCTCACCGCGTAGGACATGTTGAACAGCGGCAGCAGGCCGGCGGCGTGCCATGTCGACCCACTGGTCAGTTCGTCGCGCTCCAGCAGCATCACGTCATCCCACCCGGCCTTGGCCAGATGATAGGCAATCGAGGTGCCGATGGCGCCACCACCGACGATAAGGGCTTTGACATGGGTCTTCATGAGCGGCGACTCCTAGGATTTGATGTCGGCATCATTACCACCTGTGTTGGGTGGCGATGGGTTCAGCCGACTCAAGAATGCGCAAAACCGACGTCGTCGCACGATTGCAGCGCCCGCGTCCCGTGACCCGCCCGGACGCGTCTCAACTTTGGATCAGACAAAGGGCCGGAAGAATGGCGAAGGCGGCGGCGCCGGCCGCCCCGTGATCGGCCGGGGGTCCGCCGGCGCGATACCGACGTGATACCAACGCGATGCAGCCCGCCCCGCGACGCCCCTATTCGCCGAACGCCACGCCCTCGCGGCGGGGGTCGGCGCCGCCCTTCAGGGCCGCGCCCAGCGAGATCGCGTGCAGCCCCGAATTCAGAACACGCCGGTTCACCTCGTAGCCCATGTCGGCCAATGGCGCCGCCAGCGCCTCGGCTGCGCTGCCCGTCTCGACGTCGTAGACGCCGAAGCGATTGACCAGGTGAGGCAAGCTTACCGCTTGCTGTACGTCCATTTTCCAGTCGAGGTGGGCGATGATCGTCTTGGCCACGTAGCCGATGATCCGGCTACCGCCCGGGCTGCCGACCAGCAGCGCGGGGCGGCCGTCCTTCAGCACGATGGTCGGCGCCATGGACGAGCGCGGCCGCTTGCCCGGGGCCACCGCGTTGGCCACCGCGCGCCCGTCTTCATGGGATCGAAAGGAAAAGTCGGTAAGTTCGTTGTTCAACAGGAATCCCCGCACCATCAAGCGCGATCCGAAGGCGTTCTCGATCGTCGTGGTCATCGACAGCGCGTTCCCGTGGGAATCGACGATCGATATGTGCGAGGTCGACGGGCGCTCGAAACTCCGTGATTGCCCCCAGTTCAGCGCATGGTCAAAGGCCGGCGCGCCCGGCTGAACCTCCGGCAACGCGTCATCGCCGGCAAGGAGCTCGGCACGACGGGCAAGGTAATCCTTTTCGATCAACCCCTTGGTCGGAACCGGCACGAAATCGCTGTCAGCCATATAATGGCCACGGTCGGCAAAGGCCAGCCGGCTCGCGTCCCCGATCAGGCGCCATGCCTCCGGGCTTTCGGGGCCGAGGCCGGGCAGGTCATGGTTTTCCAGAAGCCCAAGGATCTGCCCCACGGTCAGCCCGCCGGACGATGGCGGCCCCATGCCGCACACGTCGTGCCCGCGATAGTCAACGCAGACGGGCGCGCGCTCCTTGACGCGGTAAAGCGCCATGTCCGCCTCGCTCAATCCGCCCGGATTGCCCGGCGCGGTCCGCACCGTCCGAACGATGTCACGCGCGATGGCGCCCGTGTAAAAAGGGGCCGTTCCCTGTTTTGCAAGCACCCGCAGCGTCGCCGCGTAATCCGGGTTGCGCAAAGTCTGCCCGACCTCGGGCAACTTTCCGTCGGCAAAGAAGTAATCCCGTGTCGGGCCGAAACGCGTTAGCCGAACGGCGTCGAAGGCCACCATGCTCGCCAATCGCGGGCTCACCTCGAACCCGTCCTCGGCCAGCCCGATCGCATCGTCGAAAAGACCGGCCCAATCACGCCCTCCCCAGCGGTCATGCGCCGCTTTCATCATCGCGGGCGTGCCCGGCACTCCGACCGACCGGCCGCCCACCACTGCTTCGAAGAAATCCAGTGGCGCGCCCTCCGCGTTCAAGAAAAGGCGGGGCGTGGCCGCCATCGGCGCCGTCTCGCGCCCGTCAAGCGTGGTGAGTTGACCACTTTCGGCGTCGTACCACACGAGGAAAGCACCGCCTCCGAGCCCCGAACTCTGCGGCTCGACCAACCCCAGTACGGCCTGCACGGCCACCATCGCATCCGCCGCCGTGCCCCCGTCCGAAAGGATCCGCGCGCCCGCTTCGACGGCCAACGGGTTGGCGGCGGCCACCATCCAGTCCTGTGCCTCGAAGGGCTGGCCCGCCGTCTTGGCTTGCTGTGCCGGGACCAGCCATTGCGACGTCTGGGCATAGCCTGCGCCCGCAGGCTCGGGCGCGACAGCGTCGGCTGCCTGTTGCGCCATCGCGCCCCCGGCCATGCCGACCACGAACGCGCATGCATGCAGGATCCGTTTCATGATCGCCCCTCCTTTCCGGGTTCCAAGGCCTCCTCTGCGGCAAAGCGCGGTCGCACGGGGTCATAACATCGCGGGAACCACCTGATCGGGCGGCCGATGACCATCATCGAAAGTCTTGATGTTAATCAGAACCTTCTCGCCCATCTCGACGCGGCCCTCCACGGTGGCCGAGCCCATGTGCGGCAGCAACACGACGTTCTTCAGTTCCCGCAGCCTCGGGTTCACCTCCGCGCCGTGCTCGTAGACATCCAGCCCCGCCCCGGCGATGTCACCGGCTCGCAGCAGGCGGGTCAGCGCGTTCTCGTCGATCACCTCGCCGCGCGAGGTATTGACGACCACCGCCTCTGGCTTCATGAGCTTGAGCCGCCGTGCGTTCATCAGGTGAAAGGTCGACGGTGTGTGCGGGCAATTGACACTCAGCACATCCATGCGCGCGGCCATCTGGTCCAGGCTTTCCCAGTAAGTCGCCCCGAGCTCCGCCTCGGTCTCTTCGCGCAGACGATGCCGGTTGTGATAATGTATCTGCATCCCGAAGGCAGAGGCGCGCCGCGCAACGGCCTGCCCGATACGCCCCAGCCCCAGAATGCCCAGACGCCGTCCGGCCAGACGCCCGCCCATGAGCGCGGTGGGCGCCCATCCCTGCCAGTCACCGCCCTGCATCAGCGCGATGCCCTCCGTCATGCGCCGGGTCACCGCAAGGATAAGCGCCATGGCCATGTCCGCCGTGTCATCGGCCGAAACGCCGGGCGTGTTCGAGACAAGAATGCCGTGCTGCCGGGCCGTGTGCAAGTCGATGTGATCCACGCCCGCGCCGTAGTTCGCGATCAACTTGAGCCGATCTCCCGCTTGCGCGATCAGCGTTGCGTCGATCCTGTCGGTCAGGGTCGGCACCAGAACATCGGCCTCCTTCACCGCGCGGGCAAGGTCCTCTCGCGTCATTGGCTGGTCATCCTCGCGGAGCCTGACATCGAAAAGCTCGGAAAGGCGCTTCTCGACGGGCTCCGGCAAGCGTCGCGTAACGACAACACTCAACCGTGCAGATGGCATGCAGCCCCTCCTTCTCCTTCCAATCCCCACGCGTTGCTGCCAGACTGACGCAGGATGAGGTGGGGCACAAGAACCCTGTCGGAAACCAGAGCAGAAATCGGAACATCCGCATGAGACTGACCATACCCGCAGCGTTGGTCCTCGGCCTGCTGACCGCCGCGCCGTCGGGAGCGCAGGAACGCGGACCGGTCACGAACCTGCCGCTGCCGCGCTATGTCTCGATGAAGGCTGACGAAGCCAACGTCCGGCGCGGCCCGAGCATGACCCACCGGATCGACTGGATATTCCAGCGTCGAGACCTGCCGCTCAAGATAACCGCCGAGCACGGCCATTGGCGCCGTGTCCGGGACCGCGATGGCGCAAGCGGCTGGGTACATTATTCCCTTCTGTCCGGTGTCAGAACGGCGCTCGTCGAGGCCGACATGCTCGACCTGCGCAGAAACCCCGACGAGAACGCGATGGTCGTCGCGCGCTTCGAAATCGGCGTCGTCGCCCGGATCGAGACATGTACTCGAGACTGGTGCGAGATTTCGGCCGGCGGCTACGAAGGCTGGAGCCACAAGGAATCCCTCTGGGGCGTCGGAGCCGGTGAACTTCTGGATTGACAAAGCGCCGAGGGCCTCTCCGCCAACCGCGCCAAGCGTTGAAGAATTGCCAGCAGCCGCGGCAAATTTTTTTGGCGTCGCCCTTGCAACGGAAAAATCAACGGAGTAATTACCGCGGCACTGTTGGGGTGTAGCCAAGTGGTAAGGCAGCGGTTTTTGGTACCGTGTATCGCAGGTTCGAATCCTGCCACCCCAGCCATTTTTCGCTTAAGTCACTGATGGCAGGCGTGTTTCCGCGAAAGGCTTCGCGGAGTGACCCGTTGATCGCACAACTGCGACACACGGGTGCAACACACGCCTGCGACACGCGGGGGGCCGCACGCTCCCGGCGGCGCGAAGTTTTCCTCTTGGCGCGGCTCTGCAAAGGAGCTGACCATGGGAGTGATGACACATGTGACCCGCCGCGGGGCCGGCTACATATGGCGCCGCCGCCTCCCGAAACGGGCGCTTGCGGTCGAGGGTGACGGGTTATCCACAAAAAAGAGCGGCGCGATCGTCCAAGTTTCCCTGGGAACGCGGGACTTGTCCACAGCCGCGCGCCGGGCACCGCTTGTATCAGCCGCCTTCGACGACATGATCGAGGGTATGACATATACGACACTCACCCGCGCGCATGTGCG
>JAVLCJ010000114.1:0-7889 GCA_031580875.1 Roseovarius sp. | reverse complement strand
GTCACGGCATGGGGCACGGCCAACATGCGTACCGGCGGCGACGATATCGCACAGGCCATGGCGCTGATGGGCGTGAAACCCAGATGGGACGCCGCGAACCGCCGCGTCACCGGGTTCGAGATCCTGCCGCAGGGCGTTCTGGGGCGGCCGCGCGTCGATGTCACCCTGCGGATCTCCGGGTTCTTCCGGGACGCCTTTCCGCAACTCATCGCGCTGTTCGATTCCGCCGCCCGCGCCGTTCAGGAACTCGACGAAGACCCCGACCTCAACCCCGCGGCCGCCCGCGCGGGCAGCGATGGCGTCTCCCCGCGTATCTACGGCGCCAAGCCGGGCGCCTATGGCGCCGGGTTGCAGGCGATGATCGACGAGCGCCTCTGGGCCGACAAGGCCGACCTTGCCGAGGCGTACCTGACATGGGGCGGCTACGCCTACGGCGCCGGGGACGAGGGCCGGCCCGACCGCGCCGGTTTCGAGGCGCGGCTCAGCCAGACCGAGGCCATCGTCCAGAACCAGGACAACCGCGAACACGACATCCTCGACTCGGACGACTACTACCAGTTCGAGGGCGGCGCGGCGGCGGCGGTCAGCACGCTTCAGGGCCGCGACAGGCCAATTTATCACAACGATCACTCGCGCCCCGAAAGGCCGCTCATCCGCACGCTGGAGGACGAGATCGGGCGCGTGGTCCGGTCGCGCGTTGTCAACCCCAAGTGGATCGACGGGGTGAAACGGCACGGCTACAAGGGCGCCTTCGAAATCGCGGCGACGGTCGACTACATGTTCGCCTTCGCCGCCACCACCGGGG
This sequence comes from Roseovarius sp., assembly GCA_031580875.1. GTDB lineage: Bacteria > Pseudomonadota > Alphaproteobacteria > Rhodobacterales > Rhodobacteraceae > Roseovarius. The sequence continues at coordinate 7,084 of JAVLCJ010000114.1, read as the reverse complement.
CGGTGCGCGGGCATCACTTCGACATGGTCGAATCCGCCTTCCTCGAGGACGAGGAGACGCGCGACTTCATCGAGACGCACAATGCGCCGGCACTGCGGGACATCGCCGACAGGCTTGCCGAGGCGATTGACCGCGGCCTGTGGCTGCCGCGGTCGAACGCCGCCCGCGCCCGGATCGAGGCGGCCCGGCGCGGAGCCGCGACCGGCCCGGCCGGCTGAAAGGAAGACCGGCACGTCGCGGTGGCGCGCGACCACCGACCCCGCCCGCGCCCGGCGGAACCCGCCGGGCGCGTGTCAAAGGCCGGATTTCAGCGCGGCAACGATGGCATCGCCCATCCCGGCCGTCGTCACCGGCGTCACGCCGTCCTCGCCCAGCAGGTCCGCTGTCCGCAAACCGTCGGCCAGAACCTGTTCAACGGCCTTTTCGAGGCGCGTGGCATCCTCCCCCTTGTCGAAGGAATACCGCAGCGCCATCGCGAAGCTCAGGATACAGGCGATCGGGTTGGCCTTGCCCTGCCCGGCGATGTCGGGGGCCGAGCCGTGCACCGGCTCGTAGAGCGCCTTCGGGCGGCCATTGGCCATCGGCGCCCCGAGCGAGGCCGACGGCAGCATGCCAAGGCTGCCCGTCAACATCGCCGCCGCGTCCGACAGCAGGTCGCCGAACAGGTTGTCGGTCACGATCACGTCGAACTGCTTGGGCCAGCGGCAAAGCTGCATCGCGCCCGCATCGGCATACATGTGCGACAGCTCGACATCCGGATAATCGTCATCGTGGACTTTCTGCACGACTTCGCGCCAGAGGATGCCCGATTCCATCACGTTGGCCTTTTCCATCGAACACACCTTGCCCGAGCGCTTCCGGGCAAGGTCGAAGGCCGAGCGCGCCACGCGGTCGATCTCGGATTCGGTATAGCGTTGGGTGTTGATACCCACGCGCTCGTCGCCTTCCTCGAAAATGCCGCGCGGCTCCCCAAAATAGATGCCGCTGGTCAGTTCGCGCACGATCATGATGTCGAGCCCGGCAACCACGTCGCGCTTCAGCGACGAGAAGTCGGCCAGCGCATCGAAACACTGCGCGGGGCGCAGGTTGGCGAAAAGGTCCATCTCCTTGCGCAGGCGCAGCAGACCGCGCTCGGGTTTCACGCTGAAATCCAGCTCATCATATTTCGGCCCGCCGACGGCACCGAGCAAGACCGCGTCGACCTCCTGTGCGCGGGCCATCGTGTCATCGTGCAAAGGCGTGCCGTGCGCGTCATAGGCCGCCCCGCCCACAAGATCCTCGGCCACGTCGAAAACCAGACCGCGCGCGGTGCCGAACCAATCGATCACCTTGCGGACCTCGGCCATCACTTCGGGGCCGATTCCGTCGCCGGGCAGGATAAGAAGGGAAGGGTTGGTCATGGTCGCGGTTCCTTCGCTGCGGTATTCAGGGGTGGCAACCGCCTATCCCGATGCCCGGTGCTGGTCAAGAAAGCACGCCGGCGCCGGCCCGCGGCAACCGGGCCGCGGGGCGCGTCACGGCACGGCGATATCCACCCAGACCATCCGGTGCCGGCTGGCCTGCGCGGCCACGTCCCCCGCCGGCGTGCCGCGTGGCGGCCAGTGGATGCCCGCGTCGATCACGCGCAGGTCCGACGACGGCAGCAGGTAATCGACCCGGAACAGGCCCGGCCCCGGCGGCGGCCAGTGCACCGTATCGAGGGCCGGATCGCCCGCCTGTTCGGGCTGCGCGGGCACGGGCGCGGGCCGCCGGGGCAACGGGTCCTGGAGGCGCGGATGCGCCAGCAGGCCGCGAATGCCCGCCTTTCGCCCCTCGCCGTCGACAGGATCGATATTGGCAGCGCCGGCGAGCACGAAGCGGCCCTCGGGTGCCGGGCCGAAGCGCCCGTCAAGGAACAGGGGCCAGAAGCGGAGTTCGTCATGGTTGCGCCGACCATTGCGGTCTTCCGGGCCGTCGAAGACGGGCGGCGCCGCGTGAAACGCAAGGACGTGGAAGATCCCGCCGGGCAGGTCGAGGGGAACCACCCAGTGCCCGACGCTGGACAGGCGCTGGCGGGCCGCCGCCCGCCTGGACGGGAACGGGGTGCCGTCCTGCCTTGCCGGCATGATCGCCCCCGGCAGATCACGCCACAGCATTCCGGAGAAATCCCTCACCTGATCGCGTGCCACGGGCCAGCGTGACAACAGGGCCATGCCCCCCTGCCCGGCGAACGCGCCGAAGCTCTGCTTGTCGCTTCGCCGGCCGCGACGGCCGTCGCCATCCATGTCAAGCCCGGTGGCCACGCCTGCATTCGGGGCCAGCGCAAAGACCTGCGCGTAGCGCGGGCCTTCTTGCGCCAAGCGGTCGCGCAACGCCCGCAGGGCAACAAGCCCGTGATCGTAATCCACGTTCTGCAAAACCAGTATGTCCGGCGCGACGCGGGCGACCACATCGGCCACCGCGGTCACCTGCGGATCATCGCCGTCGCGGATATCGCGCAGCAGCAGGCCCGGCCCGTCGCGGTCAAGCTCTGCATTGAAGGTGGCGATACGCAGGGTGTCCGCCCTGCCCGGCGCGCAGGCCAGGAGAAGGGCAACGGCCAGCGCTGTCAGACGCGCTGCAAGTTCTGCTCCTGCGCGTTGGCGTAGGCACGCCGGCGCTTTTCCTCGATCATCTCGGCGATGCGGCTCATCGCGATCCCGCGCATCAACATGCTTGCTGGTAGAAAGGCCCATGCGCTCATCGTCCAGATAAGGGTCTGCGGACTCGTGATGTTGATCGGGTCCACGAAATCCGAGGCAGCGCTTACCACCGCCGGTATCAGGAATGGCAGCAAAGCCCCTAACACGACGTTAAGAGCGGCATCCCGCTTGAGCCTGTGCAGGACATCGCCACCGCCCGTCGGATCGAAAAGCGGCAGGTTGATCCAGACATTGAAAGCCCCGTTGCGCGCGGGCCATCCCAGCAGGCGCACGTATGTCAGGAAAATGAACATCGTCAGAAGGGAAACCATGTAGGAGATCCCGGCGGCCGTCCGCACCAGCGAGATGGTTTCGCCAGACGCCTCGGGCGGCATCATCAGCAGGACAAGGCGGACGGGCGAGTAAGGAAAGTCGATCGCCAAGCCCAGCTTGGTACCGAGTGTCTCGATGATCCCGGTCAACGCGGTCGGGTCCGCCTGCCCCCGGCAAATGATCGATAGCAGAAGGACGATCAGGGCAAGCCCGGCAAACTTCAGACGGTTGAACGGCGGGGCGAACCGGAACTCGATGATGCTCGGATAGCGGCCGTGGTACTCGATGAAAATCAGAACGCCGGCAAGGATCGCCATGATGATGACCACCTGCGCGGTGTCTGCCGGGATTTCGGGCAGCATCAAGGACGGCATTGCGATGAGCAACGCGATACAAACCGCGCGCAACAGCGCGCCCGTGACCTGTGAAAACACTGCCTGTTTCCCTTCAACCTGGCCTGGCGCGGTGCGATGCCGCCCCATTGTTCCAACTTGACGCCGCCGATAACGACGACCTGCCTCATTAATGTCCGATTTTTGCCTTTTTTCGGTCCTTGGCTCAAGCATCCCGTTAACGGGACCAAAGGTTTACGGCGATTCGATGGTGGCGGTGGTGCCTGAATGCATCAAAATTGGCACTAGATTTTGGCGACGATCGGGCGCGCCACCACATGTGGTGACGCGGGCCGACTGGTATACAAGGCGATCAACGCGCCCCCGATCCGGGAAAAGGCATACGCCGTGGCATCATGACGTGGCCGGCCGCGCGGCCACGCCCGGTAACGCGGATCCGCGCCCGCCGCTCAGACCCACGGGCGCGACGCGCTGGCCCCGGCTTCGAACGCGTCGATCGCCGAAGCCTTTTCCATGGTCAGGCCGATATCGTCCAGCCCTTCCAGCAGGCAATGCTTCTTGAACGGGTCCACGTCGAACCGGATCACCTCGCCGTCCGAGGTGGTCACCGTCTGCGCCTCGAGATCCACCTCGATGCGCGCGTTGGCGCCCTTCTCGGCATCGGCCATCAGCACGTCCACCTGTACCTGCGGCAGCGCGATGGGCAGGATGCCGTTCTTGAAGCAGTTGTTGAAGAAGATGTCGGCAAAGCTCGGCGCGATGACGCACCTTATCCCGAAATCCTTGATCGCCCACGGCGCGTGCTCGCGGCTCGACCCGCAGCCGAAATTCTCGCCGGCCACGAGGATCTCGGCCTCGCGGTATTGCGGCTTGTTCAGTACGAAGTCCGGAATCTCGTTGCCGTCGTCGTCGTAGCGCATCTCGTCAAAAAGATTGACGCCCAGCCCCGACCGCTTGATCGTCTTCAGGAACTGCTTGGGGATGATCATGTCGGTATCGACATTGATCAGCGGCAGCGGTGCTGCGATACCGCTGAGTTTCTCGAACTTTTCCATCACATCATCTCCCGAACATCGGTCAGCCGGCCGGTCACCGCCGCGGCGGCGGCCATTTGCGGGCTCATCAGGTGGGTGCGCCCGCCGCGGCCCTGGCGGCCCTCGAAGTTGCGGTTGGACGTGGCGGCGCAGCGCTCGCCCGGGGCCAGCTGGTCGGGGTTCATCGCAAGGCACATGGAGCACCCCGCCAGCCGCCACTCGAACCCCGCATCCTGGAAGATGTCGGCGAGCCCCTCCTCCTCGGCCTGGGCGCGCACGAGGCCCGAGCCCGGCACCACCATGGCGCGCAGCCCGTCCTTGATCTTCTTGCCCTTCAGGATCTCGGCGGCGGCGCGCAGGTCCTCGATCCGGCCATTCGTGCAGGACCCGATGAACACCGTATCGATCTCGATATCGCTGAGCGGCTTGCCCGCCTCCAGCCCCATGTATTCCAGCGCCCGCGAGGCGGCGCTCACCTTGCCGCCCTCGAACTCGTCGGGCGACGGCACGGCGGCGGTGATCGGCAGGACGTCCTCGGGGCTGGTGCCCCATGTCACTACCGGCGCGATGTCCTCGCCCCGGATCGTCACGACCTTGTCCCAATGCGCGTCATCGTCGGATTGCAGCGTTCTCCACCAGTTCATGGCGGCTTCCCATTGCGCGCCCTTGGGCGCGTGGGGACGGCCCTTGATATACTCGAACGTGGTCTCGTCAGGCGCGATCAGACCGGCGCGCGCGCCGCCCTCGATCGCCATGTTGCAGACGGTCATCCGCCCTTCCATGCTGAGCGATCGGATCGCCTCGCCGCAATATTCGATCACGTAGCCGGTCCCGCCGGCGGTCCCGGTATGGCCGATGATCGAAAGGGTGATGTCCTTGGCCGTGACCCCCGGGGCCAGCTGGCCGGTGATCTCGACCTTCATGTTCTTCGACTTGGTCTGGATCAGCGTCTGCGTGGCCAGGACGTGCTCCACCTCGGAGGTGCCGATGCCGTGGGCCAGCGCGCCGAACGCGCCGTGCGTCGCCGTGTGGCTGTCGCCGCAGACCACGGTCATGCCCGGCAAGGTCCAGCCCTGTTCGGGGCCGACGATATGCACGATGCCCTGACGGACATCGTTGACAGGGTAGTAATTGATCCCGAAATCGCGGGCATTGGTATCCAGCGCCTCGACCTGGATGCGGCTTTCCTCGTTCTTGATGCCCTGCACGCGGTCGGGTGTCGTGGGCACGTTGTGGTCCGGCACGGCGATGGTGTTTTCCGGCTTGCGCACCGAGCGCCCGGCCATTCGCAGCCCCTCGAAGGCCTGCGGGCTGGTGACTTCGTGCACGAGGTGCCGATCGATATAGAGAAGGGATGTGCCGTCCTCGGCCTCGTGCACGAGATGCGCATCCCAGATTTTGTCATAGAGTGTCTTGGGGGACATGGGTCCTCTCCCGTTTGGCGGTGTGGTCTGAAAGCTCAACAGGAATGGCCGGCGCTCATAGCCGGGCCAGCACCGTCATCCTCGCGCCGAAAAAGCGCCAGGGCAGGCGCGCGCGGTCATCCATGTCGAAAATACGGATCATGCATTGCAAATACAGTACCGACCGCCCGCTATCAAGGGCGGCCGGTCAGGCAAGCAATCCGCCGGGTAAGGAAATCACCCGCGGCGGCACGCCCTGGGGCCGGGTCATCGCGTCACGCGAAGCATCACCAAGGCCGGGTCAACCCCGGCCGTGACGGGCCGCAGGCCCGGCGCCCGGGCACCCCCGGCCAGTTTCGTGGCAAAGGAGGTGCCGTCGCCATAGGCCGCGTCGCGGCATAGCAGAAGGTAATCGGCGCCGGTCCGTCGCAGCGCGGCACGCAATTCGCTTTCGCCCCCGTCGAAGGGCAACGCGCCATCCGCCATTGCCGCCGCGCTGCGGTGATAAGGCCCGGCCAGCACGTCATGCGGCGTCGTCAGCAGCAATGGCGGGCCAAGGTTACTGGGGCTGAGGATCACACCGGGCGACAAATCCGCAAGCGTACGCAGGATATCAGCCTCGCGGCAGCCATCCGCGTTGACCATGCCCGGCCGGCCGGCCGCGCTCGCCTGTTTTCCGGCGCCCGGAGACAGCAGGCCGTGCAGCGCCGGCGCCATGAGCGTCAGCGCCAGTGCCGCCAGAAGCGCGGGCGCCGCCGCCGTGCCCCGGCCCGCCTGCCGGATGTGCCACAGCCGGGACAGGGCAAAGCCGGTCAGCAAAGGGATCGCGGCGGCCCCCATCAGAACCAGACGGATCTGGAACAGGCTGCCGATCACGCCCAGCCAGCCTATCAGCAACAGCACACCGACCGGCCGTGCCACCTCGGCGGCCAGCGTGCGACGCATCACGCCGGACAGCCACAGCAGGCTGGCCAGCGCGACACCGCCGAAAGCGGGAAAAACGAAACGGAAGGCCATGCCATCCCCGGCCAGCAAGGGGCCGAGCGCCGGGCGCGCCTCGGTGATCCGGGTGGTGATCAGCGTCTGCACCGCCTCCGGCAGCTCCCCGTACGGACCGGAAAGGCACGGGCCGATCAACGGCATCACCCCCCACACTCCGACCCCGGCAAGCGCCACGGTCACCCCGGCACGCGCCGCGACATTCGGCAGCCTCGGCAGGATCAGCGCCACCAGCGCGCATACCAGCGCCCCCATGCCCGCCAGCGCGAGGTAGGGCGGTGACAGCTCATCGCATTGCAGGC
>JAVLCJ010000113.1:0-8042 GCA_031580875.1 Roseovarius sp. | reverse complement strand
CAGGTTGAAAACCTGGCGTCCTAACCGATAGACGAACGGGCCAAACCGTGGTGTGAGGCGTGTCCTAGGCAAAACGGGCGCGGGGCGCAAGAGGCATTTTTCAAAAAAATCGCCTTGCGGGCACGCGCGGCCGGGCGCGGGCGCGATGTGAGCTTGTCAGCCCGCGGGCGCGGCATCCTCGAGCCGCAACTGCACCGTTTGCCGGCCGCCCCAACTGTTGATTTCCAACCGGCCGGCAAGGTGGAACCGCGCGCCGCCATGGCGTTCCAGCGCCGGGCCCAGCGGGCCGTCGACGGCGCCGAAGGCGATGGCGTCCAGATCGCCGCCCGTGCCGTCGCCGAGTCGCAGTTTCAGGTGGCTTTCGCCCACCCGGCGGGCATGGCGCACGGCCATGCCGGGGAAGGCATAGCGCGGCGCCGGGGCGCCGGCGCCAAAGGGGCCGGCGGTCTCGATCCGTTCCACGAGCTCGACGCTGGCCGCCTGCGGCATCAGCATTCCGTCCAGTTGCAGGTCCGCCGGCCCGGCCGTGCCCGCGCCCTGCCGCGCCAGCAGCTCCGACAGGCGCGCCATCGCGGCCTCCAGCCCGTCGCGCGCGACGCTCAGCCCGGCGGCCATGCGGTGCCCGCCCCCCTTGAGCAGGTGCCCCTCGGCGGCCAGCCGCTGGATCGCCGCGCCGAGATCGACGCCCGAAACCGACCGGCCCGAGCCCTTGCCCTCGTCGCCGTCCAGACCGATCACCACGGCGGGGCGGTTCGTCGCTTCCTTGAGGCGCGAGGCAACGATCCCGACAACGCCCGGATGCCAGCCTTCCCCGGCGGCCCAGACCAGCGGCGCGTCAAGGCCGCGCGCCTCGGCCTGCGCCAGCGCGGCGGCGCGCACCGACGCCTCGATATCGCGGCGTTCGGTGTTCAGCATGTCCAGCTTCTCGGCCATGCCGCGGGCCTCGGCCATGTCGTCTGTCGCCAGCAGCCGCGCGCCCAGATCGGCCCGGCCGACCCGCCCCCCGGCATTCACCCGCGGCCCCAGCACGAAGCCGAGGTGATGGGCGTTTGGCGCGCTGTCGAGCCGCGCGATGTCCGACAGGGCCACGAGCCCGGGCCGCACGCGGCGCGCGATCACCTTCAGGCCCTGTCGCACGAAGGCGCGGTTCACCCCCTTGAGCGGCGCCACGTCGGCCACCGTGGCCAGCGCCACAAGGTCCAGCATCGACATCAGGTCCGGGCCCTGACGGCCGCCAGCCCGCATCTGACGCCCCGCCTCCACCAGCATCAGGAAAACCACCGCCGCCGCGCAGAGATGCCCCAGGTCGCCGGTTTCGTCCTGCCGGTTGGGGTTCACGACGGCCAGCGCCCCGGGCAGGGTCTCGCCGCCCATGTGGTGATCGAGGACGATCACGTCCGCGCCGTCGGCCGCCGCGATGGCGTCGTGGCTCAGGGTGCCGCAATCCACGCAGACGATCAGGTCGTGCCGCGCGGCAAGGTCCTGCATGGCCGGTGCGTTGGGGCCGTAGCCCTCGTCGATCCGGTCGGGCACGTACAGCGTCGCCTGGTGCCCTGCCTGCCGCAGCCAGTCGATGAGCAGCGCGGCCGACGCCCCCCCGTCCACGTCGTAATCCGCGAAGATCGCGATGCGCTGGCGCCGCGCCACCGCGTCGAGGAAACGCGCCGCCGCGTTTTCCATGTCGCGCAGGCCGCGCGGATCGGGCAGCAGGTCGCGCAGCGCCGGTTCGAGATAGGCCGGCGCCGCATCGGGCGGCACGCCCAACCGCGTGAGCGTCTGGCACAGCGGGCGGGGCAGGTCGGTGGCCTGCACCATTGCCTCGGCCAGCCGGTCGGCCTCGACCGACGGGCCGCACCAGCGCCGGCCGGTCAGCGACGCGGAGACGTCGAGGAAATCGGTCATGGCGCCCGGGCCATGACGGTGTCGGCGGTTCGGGCCTCGCAGAACTCGCCATGCAGGTGGGACACGGCCGCGCGATGCACGGCGTCGGGGTCGGGCGCCGGGCCTGTCGTGCCCATCCAGCCGGTATCGGCATTGCTGGCGAAGGCCGCGCAGGCATCGTGCACCAGTTCCACCCCGAACCCGAGATTGGCCGCCATCCGCACCGTCGTCGAGACGCAATGCGGCGTGGTCAGCCCGCAGATCACAAGGTCGCGGATGCCCTCGCCGCGCAGGTGGTGCTCCAGCCCCGTGCCGATGAAGGCCGCGTTCACGGATTTTTCCAGAACCGGCTCATGGGGCAGGGGGGCGACCCGTGGCTTGAACGCGGTGCCGCCCGCCGCCGCGGACAGCGGGCTGCCCGGCGTGGCCGAGACATGGCGGACATGGATCGCTGGGGCCCCGGCCGCGCGCCAATGCGCCAACAGCCCGGCGGCGCGCGCCTCGGCGTCCGGGTTGTTGCGCGCCCCCCATTCGGGCGCGTCGAAGCCGCGCTGGAGGTCGATCAGGATCAGCGCGCGTGCCGGCATGGCTCAGCCGGCGGGGTGGCGGCAGGTCATGCGTCGCCGCTCGCCCGTGCGCGACCGCAGCAGCAGCGTATCGGTTCCCATCCACCCGTCCCGGGCCTTGAGCCCCGACAGGATCGAGCCGCCGGTCACGCCCGTCGCGGCAAAGATCACGTCGTCGCGCACCATCTCGTCGCGGGCGTAGACGCGGTTCAGGTCGGTGATGCCGGCCTTGGCGGCGCGGGCCTTCTCGGCCTCGTTGCGAAACAGCAGACGGCCCCAGATCTGGCCGCCGAGGCATTTCAGCGCGCCGGCGGCCAGCACGCCTTCGGGCGCTCCGCCCTGGCCCATGTACATGTCGATGCCGGTCGTGTCGGGATCGCTGCAATGCATGACACCGGCCACGTCGCCATCCCCGATCAGGTAGATCGCGGCGCCGGCCTCGCGCAGCTCGGCGATCATGTCCTGATGGCGCGGGCGTTCCAGCACGCAGACCGTGATATCGGCCGGGTTCACGCCCTTGGCCGCGGCCAGCGCCTCGACCCGGTCGCGCGGCGACATGTCGAGCGACACCACGCCCTCGGGGTAGCCCGGGCCGACCGCCAGCTTGTCCATGTAGACATCGGGCGCGTGAAGCATCGTGCCGCGCGGGGCCAGCGAGATGACGGTCAGCGCGTTGGGCATCGCCTTGGCGGTGATCGTCGTGCCCTCCAGCGGATCCAGCGCGATGTCCACGCCGGGGCCGTCGCCGCTGCCCACTTCCTCGCCGATGTAGAGCATCGGGGCCTCGTCGCGCTCGCCCTCGCCGATGACCACGACACCCCGGATGGGCAGTTTGCCCAGTTCCTCGCGCATGGCGTTGACCGCGGCCTGGTCGGCGGCTTTCTCGTCGCCCCGCCCGATCATCGGGGCGCAGGCCAGCGCGGCCTGTTCGGCGACGCGGGCCAGCCCCAGCGACAGAAGGGAGTCGTCGAATTCGTCGGGCGTGGTCATCGCAATTTCCTTGTTCCAAACAGCGGTAGCAGCATTAGCGGCAGGCCCCTCGCGGGACAAGCCCGGGCTCACACATTCTCGATCCTGAGCGCGACAGGCGCGCCCGACATCACGTCGAGCCCGGAAATGGCGCTCAGCGCCTCCTCCAGCGCGTCCCGCGTCGTCCGGTGGGTGACGATCAGCACCGGCGCGGTGCTCGCGGAATGGCGGTACTGGCGCATCCGGTCGATCGAGATCCCGGCATTGCCGAGCGCGGTTGCCACCTTGGCCAGCGCGCCCGGCTTGTCCTCCAGTGCCATGCGCAGGTAATAGGGGGCCGGCGTGGCCGTCTTGGCGGGGGTGGCGTGGCTCAGCGTCGCCGCGGGCTGGCCGAAGGTCGGGATGCGCAGGCCGCGCGCGATGTCCATCACGTCGCCCATCACCGCGCTGGCGGTCGGGCCCTCGCCCGCGCCGGGGCCGCGCATCACGATCTGTTCCACGTTGTCGCCTTCGAGCACGCACATGTTCGTGCCGCCCTCCAGCTGGCCCAGCGGGCTGTTCTCGGGCACGAGGCAGGGCGACATGCGCTGCTCCAGCCCCCGGCCTGTCGGCTGCGCCACGCCCAACAGCTTGATGCGGTAGCCCATGTCGGCGGCATGACGGATGTCCTCGATCGTGATGCAGCCGATGCCCTCCAGCTCCACCGCGTCGAAATCGACGCGGCAGCCAAAGGCGATGGCGGCCATGATCGCCAGCTTGTGCCCGGCATCGATGCCGCCCACGTCAAGCGTCGGGTCGGCTTCGAGGTAGCCAAGCTGGTCGGCCTCCGCGAAAACGTCGTCATAGGGTAGACCGGCGGCGTGCATCCGCGTGAGGATGTAGTTGCAGGTGCCGTTCATCACGCCCATGACGCGGGTGATCTCGTTGCCGGCCAGTCCCTCGGTCAGCGTCTTGATCACGGGGATGCCGCCGGCCACCGCGGCCTCGAAGCGGATGACGCGCCCGGCGGCCTCCGCGGCCTCGGCCAGTTCCTGCCCGTGATGGGCGAGCATCGCCTTGTTCGCGGTCACCACGTCCTTGCCGAAGGCGATGGCGGTTTCCGTCGCCGCCTTCGCGGGTCCGTCGCTGCCGCCCATCAGTTCGACGAAAACGTCCACGTCGTCGCGCGCGGCCAGCGCGACGGGGTCGTCCTCCCAGTCATAGTCGTTGAGGCTCACGCCCCGGTCCTTGGTCCGCGATCGCGCCGACACGGCGCTGATCGTCACAGGGCGCCCGGCGCGCGCGGCCAGCAGACAGGCTTTCTGTCGCACGATGCGCACGACGCCGGCACCGACGGTGCCCAGTCCGGCAATACCAAGGCGCAAGGGGTCAGACATGGGGCTCTCCGTCGCTCGGGTGCTGTGGTCAACCGGGATTTAACGGCTTATCCCGAAGGGTGCAACGCGGGTTTTGCGTGCCGCGCGTGGCTTACTCGACCCCGGCCTCCATGCGCCGGCGCGTTTCGGTATCTATGACATCGCCCCTGATCCGGCCGGCCCGGGCCCGCAGCCGCGCCGCGCGCGCCTCCAGCGCTTCGGTGGCCGGGGCCGTGGCGCGTGGCGCCGCACCCGGCGCCGCGAGGCCCTCCAGCGGGATCAGCGCGGGGTAGGGCGCGCGGCGCGCATCCTCGTCCACGGTCTCGTCAAGCTCCGGGAAGCGGGCACAGGACGCCGCCAGCGCCAGAACGGCGGCGGCCAGTAAAACGGCGGTGCGATGTTCCATGCGCGTCTGTACCCCGGCAACAGGCCCGCCGGGCGGGCCCGAGGCCTGTTTGCCACTCACGGGCGGGGAAGGGCAAGCCGGACTTTTATATGAACGCGCGTTCAGATAACGTCCGCGCATGGCAAGAACCCAAGGGTCACATTCCGGCATCACCGGTCCGCGCGTGCGCGCGGCGGCGCTGCGCCTGTTCGCCCGCCACGGCTATGCGGCGGTGTCGATGCGCCAGATCGCGGCCGAGGTGGGCGTGCAGGCCGGGGCGCTCTACAACTACACGCCCGACAAGCAGACACTGCTTTTCGACCTGATGCGCCGGCATCTCGAGGAATTGCTGTCCGAATGGCGGGCGGCGGACCTGCCGGATGCCCCGCCCGCCGCGCTGGAGCGGTTCACGCGCTTTCACCTGCGCTTCCATGCCGAACGGCCGGACGAGGTGTTCATCGCCTACATGGAATTGCGCAACCTCACCCCCGAGAATTTCGAGGTGATCGAGGGCCTGCGCCGCGCCTACGAGACCTGCCTTGCCGACATCCTGCGGCGCGGCACCGCGCGGGGCGAGTTCGACGTCGAGGAGCCGCGTATCGCCGCCATGGCGCTGATCGCGATGCTGACAGGGGTGAACACGTGGTTCCGCGCCGGCGGCCGGCTGTCGCTGCCCGAGGTCGAGGAAGTCTACTGGGCCATGGTGCGCAAATCGGTGGCGACCTGACGGAGCCGGCGTCCGGTTTCCCCTCCCGACACGGGTGAGCGCGCAGCCGGGCCGGGCAGGCACTCGGATGCCCGGCTGGCGTCGACCGTGTCCCCGCGCAAGGACCCTGCCGTCGGCGCGCGCGGAACCGCGGCGGGGACCCGACCCGGCAACCAGAGAGCCACGGCCCGATCCTTCCCCTTGCGGAAACGTCGCGCGTCGGCCGGCCCCCCGGCCCGGGCCACGACGCGCATCGGTGGCAGCCCCGGCACCCCGGAAAATAACGTATTTTCCGGGCCGTTTTCCGTGCGGAAAACGCGCCGGCGGCCCTCAGCCGTTGCGGATGAAGGTGCCGTTTCGCAGCTCCGACACGGCCTGGCGCAACTCGTCGCGCGTGTTCATCACGATCGGCCCGTGCCACGCCACGGGTTCGGCGATCGGCGCGCCCGACACCAGCAGGAAGCGCACGCCCTGCGGCCCGGCGCGGACCGTCACCGCGTCGCCGGTGCCGAACCGCACCAGCGTGCGGTCCCCCGACATGTCGCGGATCGCCACCTCCTGCCCGGCGACCTCCTTTTCCAGCAGCACGCCTGTCGGGGCGGCGGCGTCCGCGAACGCGCCGGCGCCTTCGAACACGTAGGCGAAGCTGCGGCGGTAGGTATCGACGGGCAGTGTCGTCGTCACGTCGGCCGGGACGCTCACGTCGAGGTACTGCGGCTCGGCCGCGATCCCGTCCACCGGGCCTGTCCGGCCCCGGAAGGTCCCGACGATCACGCGCACCGCGGTGCCGTCATCGTCGATCACCGTGGGGATCTCCGCGCCCGGCACGTCCTGGTAGCGCGGTGCCGTCATCTTGAGCGTCGACGGCAGGTTCGCCCACAGCTGGAACCCGTGCATCTGCCCGGTGGCATTTCCCTGCGGCATCTCCTGGTGCAGGATACCCGACCCGGCGGTCATCCATTGCACGTCGCCCGCGCCCAGCCGGCCGGCATTGCCGAGGCTGTCGGCATGGTCCACGCTGCCCGACAGCACGTAGGTGATCGTCTCGATCCCGCGGTGGGGGTGCCACGGGAACCCCTGCGCGTACCGGGCCGGGTCGTCGTTGCGGAAATCGTCGAACAGCAGGAACGGATCGAGCTCCGACGGGTCATCGAACCCGAAGGCACGATGCAGGTGAACGCCGGCCCCCTCCATGGTGGGGCGGGCTTGGCGGGTTTCGAGAACTGGCCTGAAGGACATGGGTACTCTCCTTTCCGCCTTCAGGATAGGCACGCCGGGCCCCGCGCGCCACGGGCGGCGAGGTGCGCCGGGCCACAGGCCCTGTGCGCGCCGCCGCCGTCCGCGCGGCGCATTCCCCGCCCCACGGCGTCTTTGCCCTCGCCCCCGGCGGCGGTTCGGGGTATGGCGGGCCGAAACCACCGCGAGGGAGGCGCGCATGACCGAATCCGAGGTTCTGGCCGTTGTCCGGGCATCGCCCGGCCGGCGCCTTTTCGGGGTGGCGGCGATGGCCGTGCTGGGCGCGCTGCTGCTCTACATGGGGCTCACGCGCAGTTTTTCGCATCCGGGCTGGCCGGTGGCGCTGGTGCTGGGGGGGCTTGGCACGCTCTGGCTGGGGCACGCGATGTACCGGGCCACCGCGCACCGGATCGAACTCACCGAAACCGAACTGCGCAGCAGCGACGGCACGCTGATCGCCCTCACGGCCGAGATCGAGGCGGTCGAGCGCGGTGTCTTTGCCTTCAAGCCGTCCAACGGATTCCTCCTGCGGCTGAGCGCGGCGCGTCCCAGACGCTGGCAGCCGGGGCTGTGGTGGCGGATCGGGCGGCGCGTGGGCATCGGCGGCATGACCCCCGGCAGCCAGACCCGCGTGATGGCCGATATCATCGCCACCATGATCGCCACGCGCTGACCCGCGCCGCCCCGACCGGGGCAAGTTGACGCAAGGCAGGTCCAGTCGCCGCGGCGCCGCGTAGACAGATCAGGAGGTACGCATGACCTATGTGACGACAGACAAACCGCTTTTGATCGTCGAGGACGACGACGCGCTGCGCACTCGGCTGGAAACGGCGATGCGCAAACGCGGTTTCCGCTGCATCAGCGCGGCGACCCTTGACGAGGCGCGCGCCGCCATGGCGGCGGATCCGCCGGGCTACGCGGTGGTGGACCTGCACCTTCACGAC
>JAVLCJ010000112.1:0-8088 GCA_031580875.1 Roseovarius sp. | reverse complement strand
GCCCTTGACTTGTCGCGTTTCCATAAGGATCGTGTTGAAGTCGGCTTCGATTAGGTGCTTGTGCAGCCACTGCGACAGCGGTCCCGCCTCCAAGCCCACCGCGATCACATTGCCAGGCAGAGAGCCCAAAGCCCTCACCAATTCCTCGGGTTCGCTGGCCGCTGTCGTTTCATTGATGACTTTTCCCTGCCCTGACACCGCGCAGATGGCCGTGCTTGCCAGAGAGACATCCAAACCGATATATAAATCCATGTCGTTGCCCTTTCTTTGCCAAGAGAGTTTGGGGCGCACCGAACGGTCCGACCCCACCGACACGCTACAGACGTGCCAAGGGCAACGACACTCCAACACCCCCCGTAATGCAAAGCACAACGTCAGTGATTCGCGCCGAGCCCCATTACGGCATCTATTCCACCACTCACGAGACCCGCGCATGGACGCAGCCCGAACAAGCGACGTCTCTCTGCCATGTCAAACTGAAGGCCCGATGGCGGCACATCCCTGGAGAAATTCACTCCACGAGCGGCTCGACTGCGAGTGGCTGCCCCGGGCGGACATGGGATACGTCAGGCGGTATCACCGCAATCCCTTTTGCATGCGCCAAGGGCTGAAGGCTTGCAGATGCGCCCCGTCCGAGGCGCTCGAGACGCGGCCGACCCAGCGGATCCCGCGTCTTCCATGTGACAGGCATGTATTCGCGCCGGCCTGCCTTTCTCGAGTACTCGAAATTTGCCACACCGGGCAGCCAGCGGTCGGGTGTTTCCATCATGCCGGCGCGACGCCGGATCGCGGGGTAGGCAATCTGGCTGAACGTGATTGCAGCGGAATAGGGATTGCCGGGCAACCCGAAATACAAGGCAGCGCCGACCCGGCCTACGGTCAGCGGCTTGCCTGGCCGGATCGCGACCTTGAGCACTTCCAGTGTCGCATGTTCGGCGCGCAGCGCATAGAGGATGTGGTCCTCTTCCCCTGCCGAAACGCCGCCGGACGAAAGAATGACATCGTTGTCCCTTGCCGCGTTGCGAATGGCCTCGCGAATGGCGGCAGGCTCGTCGGGCAGGATCCCCAGATCGTTCAGCGCGATCCATGGCGCGGATAGCGCCGCGCGCAGCATCATGCGGTTGGTGTTGTAGATCTGGCCGGGCGAAAGCGCGCGGCCCGGCTCGACCAGTTCGTCGCCAGTCGAGAGTACGGCAACCCGCAAACGCCGGCGCACGGACACCTCTGAAACCCCGCAGCCCGCAAGCAACGTCAGGCGCGAGGGTGTCAGGATCAGCCCGGGGTCCAGCGCTGTCGTGCCCGCTGCAATGTCCTCGCCGGCTCTGCGGATATTCGCCCCCACGGCGGGCCGGCTCTCCAACACGACGGTACCATCACCCCCGCGGACCGCTTCCTGCAGGACGACCGCATCGGCCCCTCGCGGAATCGGAGCTCCGGTAAATATCCTGACGGCAGCGCATGGTTCGAGTTCGCGGGCACGCCTGTCGCCGGCAGCGATACGCACGCGGACCGGAAGTCGCCACGGCCCGGTTCCTTCAAGGTCGGACACGCGCACCGCGTAACCATCCATCGCGGAATTGTCGAACGGCGGTAGCGCGGACCGCGCCCAAACCGATTGATCTAGGATGCGGCCGGCTGCACCCTCGAGCGAGAGACTTTCGACCTCGCGGACGGGTGCTGCGGCGGCCAGCGCCCGCAACTGCGCAGCCTCGACCGACAGCGGCGTGTCGGACCGCCCCGCAGAGCAGGCGGGACCTTGCGGACTCATGGCAGCCTCTCTTCCGCGACGTGACATTTCCGCCCCGGGGCCATGCCGGGGCGGAACAGTTTTTTCAGATGACGCTCAGAGCTTGTATTCCTTCGACTTGAAGGAAATTCCCCGCGCCACCATCGGCGTGTCGCTGATCTTGCGGATATCCGCCCAGGTCTGCTTGTAGACCGGGATCACCAACTCGTTCACGCCGGGGCCCACGATGTTTCCCTGCGTGCCGCGCGGGCTGCCGAACAGCATGAAGGTCTCTCCGCGTTTGGCCGTGTCGGTCGGATAGGCCATGGCCTGCGTGGCGCCGTTGTCGTTGAACACCTCGACAACGTCACCGGCCGTGATTCCCTTCTCGGCCATGTCGTCGGGATGCATTTCGATGAAAGGATAGGGCCAGCGATCGAGAACGAAGTCGTTCTCCTGGTCGAGGAACCAGTTCTGCCAGTTCAGGTTCGACCGGCCGTTGTTGATGAAGAAGGGAAACTTGTCCATCTCCACTGCCTTGCCGGGCGTGACCTGTCCGCGCCACGGCCCCGCCATGAACCGCGCGCGGCCATCATCGGTCGAGAACGTGCCGTCGGCGTAAAGCCGCGGTGTGCCTATAATGCGATCCGCGTCGTCCACGCCCTGTGGCGGCTCCTGGAAGCCGTTGGTCCCCATGGCACGCAGGCGGTCATAGGTGACGTCGGGGTGGCGGGCCTGGTAGCCGTCGACGAAGGCGTCCTCCTCGGTCTGCCAGTCGTAGCCCGTGAATTGGTCGGCATAGGCGTCATAGCCCATCTCGCGGAGGACGCGCTGCATGTTCTGCGCGATGCCAGCCGCAATCAGACAGTCCGGCTTGGCGTTGCCCGGCGGGTCCATGTATTTCTCCGCCAGACGCATCCGCCGTTCGCCGTTCATCGAAGTGAGGTTCATCTCCCCCTGCTGCGCGCTCGGCAGCACGACATGGGCCTGCTTGCCCATTTCATTGTGGATGATCTCGACGTTGACGGAGAACAGGCCGCCCTCCTGGATCGCGCCAAAGATCGCCTCGACAAGCTCTTCCCGCGTGCCTCCGGCGGCGGCGTCCATGGCGTCCTTCACCATGTTGGTGCGCCGGTTCCAGACGCGCTTGAACTCGGTCGCGTTGAGCGTGGTGCGATACTGGTTGCAATCCCAGATATGGTGGACGCCGCCCTCACCGTTGATCAGGAGCTGGTCGACATAGGCTGCCGGCCGGCCGACATGGCTCTCGTCGGGGCGGACATAGCCCTCCTGATGGCCGCCCATCCGAACGCAGCCGCCGCCCATCTGGCCGATGTTGTGCGTTGCCAGCGAGATGTTCACGATCCCGCCGTTGGTGCGGTAATTGTCGTTGCCCCAGATGATCCCTTTCTCGTAGCCGATCATTGTGCGGCGGCGTTTGCCGTCCTCTTTCGGCTGCGCGATCCACTCGGCCGCCTTGCGGATGTCCTCGGCGGGAACGCCGCAGATCTCCGCGGCCTCGTCGAGAGAGATCCGGTTCGCGTCGACCGCATCCTCGAAGCTCGACAGATGGCCCGGCCGCCCGTCCGCCGCGCCGCGCGCGGGGAAGAGCGGCGGGCGATCCTCGGCCTCGCGCAGCGTGTGCGCCTCGATGAAATCCATGTCGTGCCAGCCTTGGTCGAAGATATGGGTGAAGATCGCGTTGGCCAGCGCCAGGTCCGTACCCGAATTGATCGGAAGGTGCAGCACGTTGTCCGGGCCCGCCGCTTGCTCGGCCGCGTTCACCGAGACGGTCCGCCGGGGATCGACGAATATGATGCGCGCCGGTGGGTGTGCCTCGTCCGGCATCAGCTCTTCCTTGCGGGATTGCGTGACGCCCTGAAGGTTCGGGATCCAGTGATTGAGGAAGTAGTTCGTCTGGCATTCCAGAGGGTTGCAGCCCCAGGCCACTAGGGTGTCTGCGAGGCCCGCATCCTCGTAGGCATTGTTCAGCTCGCCTATCCCCATGTCCCGCGTGGCGTGCACCTCGGAGTTGTAGGCAGGGCGGTTGTGGATGCGGACGTTCTTGACCTTCATCGACCCGAAGTAGAGCTTGCCCGTCCCCCAGGTGTTCTCGTAGCCGCCGCCCGAGCCGCCATGGTCGAACATCGAGACGATCAGGTCGTCCTCGCCGTTCTCGACGATGATGCGGGCCGTCACCCGCGCGACGAGGTCGTAGGCGTCCTCCCAGCTGGTGGGCTGGTAACTGCCGTAGCGCCAGACCAGCGGATCGGTCAGCCGATGCTGCTGGGTGCCGGTGACGGTCGAGGGGTGATTCTCGGCCATGCGGGCCCCGCGAACCGAGCCGAGCCCGGAATTGACCACACAATTCACGTCCGGTTTCACCACGAGGTGGACGTCACGACCGTCCTTCTTGACGATGTTGTACATCGACGGGGCATACCACGCCTCGGCGTCCTGGAACTGCTGTTCTGTCAGGTCCACACCGAACTTGTTCTGGTTCGGCGCCGTGCCGCCCTGCTTGTTCATTGGCCAAGTGTAGGCCTTGTAGCCGCAGCCGACGATGCAGTAGTGACACACGGCATTGTGCTCCGTCGCATCTGCGGGAATGATCGGCAGACGGTCGATCTGTCTCTTGTAAGCCATTGGAAATCCTCCCTCAGAGCACGTTGGACAGGCGGCCGTAGATCAGCTCGTCGACGCCCTCGGCATGGATGTCGCCCTCCTGGTCCACGCGCAGCACGAATTGCGGCAGGTTGTTGGTGGCGTGGCCCCAGACCTGCTGCCCGCCCGCTTCAGCATCGAAGCGCGAATAGTGGCCGGGGCAGTTCAGGGTGCGGTCTTCAGCGTTGTAGCTCAGGAACCACCCCTTGTGCGGGCAGAGGATGGAGAACGCGACGATGTCGCCGTCCGGTCCGACGCCGCCCTCGACAGGCTCGCCCAGCTTGAGCAGCACGCCGGGGCTGTCCTCGTCCGGATAGCTGACATCGACCGGCTCGTTCACCGTCAGATCGGCAATGTTGGCCAGTCGGTTTGCGGGATAGTCCACGCGGGCCAGCGCAGCCTGCGCCTTGGCCTCCCCGGGCCCCATCACGGTTGTCGCGGCGGCGCCGACGGCGGTCACCATGCCGCCGCGCAGGAACTGACGCCGCCCTGCATCGACCAATCGATTACACTTCATTGGCTCGGATCCTCCCTTGCTGATGAATCCAAGCGTACCACGGTGCAAGCCCCGGGACTGCGGTGGCACGGGCGCACCTATCTCCAGCAGACCATTGATAAACTTAGGAATTTTTATGTGTTCGGATTTTCGAACAGCGCCGGAGGCTAAAGCCCGAGCTTCTGCATCTTCTCCCAAAGCGTGGTGCGCGCCACCCCGAGAAGCCGTGCCGCATCGCTTACACGGCCGTGGGTACGCTCGAGCGCAGCGACGATCTGTTGGCGTTCGGCGGCGTCGCGCGCCTCCGCGAGCGTGGGAAAATGACCCCCGGCGCGCAGTTCGGGAAACAGGTCGGCGGGCTGAATCCAGGGGCCTTCGGCAGACCGCACTGCCTGAAGCAGGCGACTTCGGACTTCGCGTCCGTTATCGGGCCAGTCGTGCGCTCTTGCCGCTTCCTCTGCCAATCCAGACAGCCCCTTCAGCGGTGACCCTGCAGCATCCGGACGGCGGTCGGCCAGATGGTCGAACATCCGGTGCAGAAGCCAGATGGCGTCTTCGGGCCGGTCGCGCAGGGGCGGCACGGCGATCTCCGTATGCGAAAGTCGCGCGATCAGATCGGGACGGAATGCGCCCGCGGACATGATGGGGCCGGACCCAAGGTCCGAGGTCGCGATGACCCGGCCGTCGAACGCATCGTCCATGGCGTCGTGGAGAATATCCTGTGCCGGCCGTGTCAGAAGCTCCAGCGCGATCAGCAGCAGGGTCCCGTGTCGGCCCCGTTCGATGGCCTCTGCCAGAGCGGTCGTTTGATCCAATGACCCCGGCCACCGCATCAGGTTCTCTGTCACGAATGGAGCCGCTGAAACAGACGACATGTCATGGATGCGCCGCGCGATCCGGATTTTTCCGGTGCCGGGCGGTCCATGGATGAGAACCGGGTGAGGCATGTCTGCCGCGCGCCGCATCTGGTTCTCGATTCTGGATGCGGCTTCCGATATGCCCGGGAAACTCGGCATCCCATCGCCACGGTCGCGGATCAGCCCGCGCAATCGCTCGAGGAAGGCGCCCATCTCGAACGGCTTGGTGACGTAGTCCGCGGCGCCTGCGCGCATCAGGCGGACCGCCTGGTCGATGTCGCCTTGTCCGGTGACGAACAGGAACGGTGGCGGCGAGATCGTCTGGCACAACGTGTTGAACACGTCTTCACCCGTGCCGTCCGGCAACCGTATGTCGCAGACCACCGCATCGACGGGCGCGCGGGGCGTGCGGATGGCGTGAAGAGCGCGCACAGCTTGTCGCACCCAGACCACATCGGCGCCCTCGATTTCGAGCCTTTGGGTGATCGAGTCGCCCATGATCTGGTCGTCCTCGACCAGAACAACACGGGTGTTCCGAAGCATCACGACCTGTCCTCCGGCTCGGCGAACGGCAGCGTGATCGAGATCCGCGTCACCCCGTCCTGACGCGCGGACTCGATCCTGCCACTGAGCCCATTCACCATCTCTCGAACAACCCGCAGCCCCAATCCGCCGGCAGCGGATGCCGGCGCCGAGGTCATCAATCGGTCCCGTGCAGCCGCGGACAGGCCCGGCCCGTCATCCAGGATATCCAGTTGCACGCCACCCGGTCGCGTCTGCACCGCGAACGATACGGACCCGCCGCGGCCAGCTGCGCTGATCGCGTTGAGCAGTAGGTTGAGAACGATCTGTCGAACCGGACCGGCCGGATACGGTGCCAGCGACGACTCCGCCGCTTCGACGCGCCAACCCAGGTCCTGCTCCATACGTCGCACCTCGGGCAGCACGAGCAGCCGCATGTCCTCCAAGTCCTGCGCGCTCAGGCTGGCGGCGCGATCCTCGATCCTGTTGTGGTCGAGCGCAGCCTTGGTGACATCCCGCAGGTGTTCGAGGCCGCGTTTCAGAAGCGCCGCGGACCTGCGCACCGCATCGGGCCGATCCGCGTAGGATTCGATCGTATCCGCCGCGTTCAGAAGGCCGCCGAGAGGGTTGTTGATCTCGTGCGCCAGGGACGAGCTGAGCCGGCCGAGGCTGACCAGACGCTCACGTTCCGCCAGTCTCCGCTCGGCGTCTGCCTTCTCCTCCACGGCACCGATCATGTCGTTGTAAGTTCGGAACAGACGCGCGACTTCGGTGTCGCCATCCGGAATCTCGGCCTCGGTGAACCTTGCGGGACGTCCCTCTTCGGTGCTCATGCGCCGGGCGAGAAAGTCGACGGGCCGCAGCATGTGCCGCATGACGAAATAGCCCAGTAGCGCGAGCGCACCCGTTGCAGCCGTGTTAAATACAAGCAGGACGAGTGCGGCGCGGCGTCGTTCATCGATGAGGTCGGCGACGTCGAGTTCGGAAACGAGCCGACCGACGGTGCGCCCCTGATAGGTCAGTGGCGCCTGAACGCGCATATGAATGTCGGGTCGCGCCAGCGAAATCTCGTCCAGCGCGGGCACGGCGCCAAGATCGAATTGATCGGAAAGGGCGCTGTCGACCGGGGCCCGACGCGGATCCGACGCCGCGATGACGGTTCCGTCGTCATTGGCGACGACCGTCAGCACCATCCTGTGATCCTCGCCGGCGCGGGCGGCCCGATCCAGCGTGTCGAAGACGTCCCAGATGTCCTGGCGCAGCACAGCGGGCCCCAGCGCAAGCGACAGGCCGGATACATGCTGGCGCGTCAATTCCTCGAGACGCGCTTCCTGGGTGCGTGTCAGCGCGGTCAGGACCTGCTGCGAAGCGACCAGCCCGGCCAGCAACATCATGGCTGCCCCCATGAGCGGCACCCTTACAGCGATTGGCAGGCGGCCAAGCAGGCGGGTCATGGCTGTGGCCCGACCTCCGCCATCCGTGCTGCGATACCATCGAACAATTGGAGCTCCGGACGGGCGAAGCCGTCGAGATGGAGTGTGCGCAGCATGACGCGACCCGCGTCGAGGTCTTGCATGGTCAGCAGCGCGCGCGAGAAGGCCTCGATTTCGGCCGCGTTGACCCGGTCGGACCGGCATACGATCGGCGGAAAGCCGAACCATTCCGAGCGCGAGACCACACGGGTTCGTCCGGCCAGCTCCGGCTCGACTTGCGACAGGACCTCCCAGACATACCCGTCGACGCTGCCCGAGCGCGTCAGACCATTTGCCACGGCGCGCACGACGTTTCGATGGCCGTCGGCAAAGATCGTGCGGCGAAAGAAG
>JAVLCJ010000111.1:0-8201 GCA_031580875.1 Roseovarius sp. | reverse complement strand
GGTCGAATTTTTCAAGCGCAAATTGTCGGAAATCCCTGAGCTCTCGGGATTTCGAGGAACGCGTCTACACATACCATATGATCAAATCGCCGAAGTAGACTCAAAGTCGCACAACATACTTCAAGGTTTAGATATTATTCTAGGAGCCATGAACTTTAGGCTCAATGACCTTCACCTTGTAAAGCCCGAAGGTTCACGCCGGCGAGGAAAACGCACAATTGCTAAGGAACGACTTTACAAGAAGATTAACGCGAATATCAGA
Source organism: Roseovarius sp. (assembly GCA_031580875.1). Lineage (GTDB taxonomy): Bacteria > Pseudomonadota > Alphaproteobacteria > Rhodobacterales > Rhodobacteraceae > Roseovarius. Next base: position 7,939 of record JAVLCJ010000111.1, on the reverse strand, counting down.
AGAATATATCCAAACTTCAACATTGGGGTAAGTACAGGCACGGCTAATAGCCTGTCAAACCATTGGGAGCATCCGTATCGGCACTGGAACTTTAGACCTAATAACCACACGGTAGATTTAGAAGCAGGAAAGCCCCGTTAGCGCCTACTTAAATACTACTAGTGGAACTAGAAGCTTCGGCACAAACAGGGCTTGTCTAGTAGATATAGTAGAAAGCAATTACATTCAACAAAATTATGTTGACAAAAGGAAATACTTTCGTTCTCGAAACGTTCACTCCCCCAGATCAACCCTCCCCCTCAACGCCTTCTTCTCTCCCAGCTCTTTCTTCGCCTTGAGCCGCCGCCGTTTGCTTCCGAGCGTCGGCTTCGTCGGCACCCGCCGTTTGGGCTTCTCCAGCGCCTTGCGCACCAGCTCCGCGAGCCGCTCGCGGGCGATCTCCCTGTTCCGCGCCTGTGAGCGGGTGTCTTCCACCTGGATCACCAACGCGCCGTCCTTTGTCCAGCGCCGCCCGGCCAGCCGCTGCAGGCGCCGTTTCACCGCCTCCGGCAGGTTGGGGGAGCGCGCCGCCTCGAAGCGCAGTTCGACCGCCGTGGACACCTTGTTCACGTTCTGCCCGCCGGGGCCGCCGGCGCGGGTGAACTGCTCGGTCAGTTCCCAGTCCTCGATCGTGATGCTGTCGGTGACATGCAGCATGTCCGCCCCCGTCTGCCCCCTTTCCGCGCTGTCAGGATAGGCGGTGGCGCGGCCGGGGGAAAGGGCCCGTGGCGGCGCGCGGGCTCAGCGGCTCAGCCCACCATGCAGCGTGGGCACGTCGAGGCTGGCAAACCCGTAATGCCGCAGCCAGCGCAGGTCCGAATCGAAGAACGCCCGCAGGTCGGGGATGCCGTATTTCAGCATCGCGATCCGGTCGATCCCGAGGCCGAAGGCGAAGCCCTGCCAGTTGGCCGGGTCGATATTGCCGGCCTCCAGCACCTTGGGGTGGACCATGCCGCTGCCGAGGATTTCCAGCCAGTCGTCGCCTTCACCCACCTTGAGCGTGCCGTCCTGCCACGAGCAGCGGATATCGACCTCGGCCGAGGGTTCGGTGAACGGGAAATGCGAGGCGCGGAAACGCAGCTCGACATCGTCGACCTCGAAGAACGCCTTGACGAACTCTTCCAGAACCCATTTCAGGTTGGCCATGGAAATGTCGCGGTCGATCGCCAGCCCCTCGACCTGGTGGAACATGGGCGTGTGTGTCTGGTCGTAATCCGCGCGGTAGACGCGGCCCGGCGCGATGACGCGCAGCGGCGCGCCCTGCGCCTGCATCGTGCGGATCTGCACCGGGCTGGTATGGGTGCGCAGCACGTGCGGCGGGCGGTCGTCCCCCTCCGCGCGGTGCGTGTAGAAGGTATCCATCTCGGCCCGCGCGGGGTGGTGGCTGGGGATGTTCAGCGCGTCGAAATTGTACCAGTCGCTTTCGATCTGCGGCCCCTCGGCCACGGCGAAGCCCATGTCGGCGAAGATCGCCGTGACCTCCTCGGTCACCTGGCTGACGGGGTGAATGGTGCCGTTGCGGCGCGGCCGGCCGGGCAGCGTGACGTCCAGCCATTCGGCCCGCAGCCGTTCGTCCAGCGCGGCATCGGCCAGCGCCTCCTTGCGGGCGGCGAGCGCGCTCGTGATCTCGTCCTTGAGCGCGTTGAGCTTGGGGCCCATCACTTGCCGCTCCTCGGGGCTCATCTTGCCGAGTTCGCGCATTTTCAGGCTGACTTCGCCCTTCTTGCCGACGGCCTGCACGCGCAGGTCCTCCAGTGCGGCCTCGTCTGCCGCGTCGGCGATGGCGGCAAGGTACTTTTCGCGTAGATCGTCCATCAGTCTCACCGGTTGACGCTTTGCGCCCCGGTTACCCCGCCTTCGGCCTCAGCGCAAGCCGGCGCCGTCACCGGCCGCCATCGAGCCCGTCCGCCCCGCGCGCGGCCTGGCCCGGTGCGGTTTAGGCGGCTCAGGCGGCGCGGCGTCTCACTTCGCTGTCATGCGCGGCCAGAAGGCGCCGCGCCTTCGCGCTGAGCGAGGCCTGCGTCCGCGGATCGGGGTTTTCCTCTTGTGACATGGGTTGGTGCTCCTTGGCCCTGTGGTGACGGTCAGGGCGCCACAATGGGCGGGGAAACCCGCGATTCCCGGGCGTGACGGTGACAATTGCATGGCAGCCCGGGCCAATGAAAAATGCCGCCGGCCCCGGGGCCGGCGGCATTTCCTGTCCCTCCGGACGCGACCGGCTTACCGGGCCAGCGCGCTTTTCGCCTGATCGACGATGGCGCCGAAGGCATCGGGTTCGTGAACGGCCAGATCGGCCAGAACCTTGCGGTCGACGTCGATGCCGGCCTTGCCCAGGCCATTGATGAAGCGCGAATAGCTCAGCGCCTCGTCATGGGCGCGCACGGCGGCGTTGATCCGCTGGATCCACAGCGCGCGGAAATTGCGCTTGCGGTTCTTGCGGTCGCGCGTGGCGTACTGGTTGGCCTTGTCGACGGCCTGCGTGGCCACCTTGAAGGTATTCTTGCGGCGGCCGTAATAGCCTTTGGCGGCCTTGGTGATTTTCCTGTGACGGGCGTGGGTGACAACCCCACCTTTGACGCGTGCCATATTGACGATCCTCCTGTGGGCTCAGCGCGAGTAGGGCATCATCGGCTTGATGATGCTTTCGTCGGCCTTGCAGAGCGTGGTTGTCCCACGCGCGTTGCGGATGAACTTGTTGGTACGCTTGATCATGCCGTGGCGCTTGCCGGCCTGACCGGCCACCACGCGGCCCTTGGCCGTCACCTTGAACCGCTTCTTGCAGCTCGACTTGGTTTTCATCTTGGGCATTTCCGGCTCCTCTTTCGGTCGGTTTGTCGCGCGGCTCGGCATGCCACGTCGGCCGGACGCGCGGTAGAGGGCGCCGTATACGCAATCGCTGCCACCAAGGCAAGGGGGGATCACGATCAAGGCAGGTACCGGGCCGCCACCTCGATGAGGACACGGGGCAGGTCCGCCAGCCTGTAGCCGTCGGGCTTGGAGATCAGCGCCCAGCCGATCATCGCCGCGGCCACGATCAGCGCCGCGAGCGAGACGCGCGGCGCGCGGTTTTCGGCCACGGCCGCGAGCATGGCCGGCACGCTGAAGACGGCAAGCACCACGCCCAGCGTCAGTGTCAGGTCAGGGTCCATCGGAACCTCCGCGCGCAGCCGCGCGCATCCACCGAAAGGTTATCCCGGATCGGTGGAATAGATCAAACTTTCCTGACAGGGCGCGACGCGCAGGATGTTGGTCGTGCCCGGCACGTTGAATGGAACGCCCGCGGTGACGACGATCTGGTCGAGCGGCTCGGCATAGCCCTGTTCGCGCGCGGCGCGCGCCGCGGTCAGCACCGCCTGCTTGAACCGCTCCAGTTCGCCGGTCATGACGCAGTTCACCCCCCAGCTCAGCGCCAGCCGCCGGGCCGTGCCGCGCAGGCTGGTCATGCCGATGATCGGCACGCGGGGACGTTCCCGCGAGGTCAGCAACGCGGTCGTGCCCGACTGGGTGAAACAGCAGATCACCTTGATGTCGGTCGCTTCGGCGATCTCGCGGGCGGCGACGACGATGCCCTCGGCCACGGTCGTCCGGCTGATCCGGCGCGACGCCTCGATGATCTCGGTATAGGTCGGATCGTGCTCCACCTCGCGGGCCACGTTGTCCATCGTCGTCACCGCCTCGACCGGGTAGTCCCCCGCCGCCGACTCGGCCGACAGCATGATGGCGTCGGTCCCCTCGTAGATGGCCGCCGCCACGTCCGAGACCTCGGCCCGCGTCGGCATGGGCGATTCGATCATGGATTCGAGCATCTGCGTGGCCACGATCACCGGCTTGGCCGCCGCGCGGCACTTGCGCACAAGACGTTTCTGGATGGGCGGCACGTTCTGCACGGGCAGTTCCACCCCCAGATCCCCGCGTGCCACCATGATACCGTCCGAGGCGGCAAGGATGTTGTCGAACCACTCCACCGCCGAGGGTTTCTCGATCTTGGACAGGATGGCGGCCCGGCCATCGGCCAGCTCGCGCGCCTCCTCGACGTCCTGCGCGCGCTGCACGAAGCTCAGTGCCAGCCAGTCGACGCCAAGCCCGCAGACGAATTCCAGATCCTCGCGGTCCTTTTCCGACAGCGCCGCCACCGGCAGCACGACGTCGGGCACGTTGACCCCTTTGCGGTTCGAGATCGTCCCGCCGAATATCACCTCGGTCTCGGCGAAATCGCTCCCGCACTCGGTCACGCGGAGCCTGATCTTGCCATCGTTCACCAGCAGCGTGGCGCCGGGTTCGAGCGCCGCGAAGATCTCCGGGTGGGGCAGTTCGACGCGCGTGGCGTCACCCTCGGCCGGATCGAGATCGAGCCGGAAGGCCGCGCCCTCCTGCAGGTCCTCCTCGCCCTTGGCAAAGACCCCGACACGCAGCTTGGGCCCCTGCAGATCGGCAAGGATGCCGATCGGGCTGTCGAGATCGGCCTCGATCTGGCGGATGATCCGGTGCTTCTCGGCGATCTCGTCATGCTGGCCGTGGCTCATGTTCAGCCGGAAGACATCCGCCCCGGCCTCGTGCAGGGCCCGGATCGTGTCGTAATCCGAGGAGGCAGGGCCGAGCGTGGCCACGATCTTGACGTTGCGATGGCGTCTCATTGGGGCGGTCCTTCGTTAGGTGGTCGGTATCGTCTGTTCGCGCCGGCGCCGCCTGTCAAGGGCGCTGCCGGTTCCGGGATGTGCTTGTGCGCATTCGCGTGTTATCGCTAACACACCGCGGAAGTCCATTCCCGAATTCACATTCCGAACCGGCTGGCCTAAGAATGCCCGACACGAAAGACAGGCGCATGACATATCGACCATTTCATACTGACGGGGCCACCCGACCGGCCCGGTGGCTGGTGACCTGCGATCACGCGACGAACACGGTGCCGCCATTCGTCGGGGATGGCAGCCTTGGCCTGCCCGAAACGGACATGGCGCGTCATATCGCCTATGACGTCGGCGCCAAGGGCGTGGCGCGGGAACTGGCGCGGCGGCTCGACGGCCCGGCCATATGCGCCAATTTCTCGCGTCTCGTGATCGACCCCAACCGCGGCGAGGACGACCCGACCCTGCTGATGAAACTGTATGACGGCTCGGTGATCCCCGGCAATCGTCATGCCGGGCCGGGGGAGCTGGAAAAGCGCCTGAACGGCTGCTACCGGCCTTATCACACCGCGCTGGCCGAGCTGGCGGCGCGGCGCGACGACACGGTCATCGTGTCGGTCCATTCCTTCACCCCTCAACTGCGCGGGCGCCCGCCGCGGCCGTGGCACGTGGGGCTTTTATACGCTGCCGACAGGCGGCTCGCGCGGCCCTTGCTGGCACGGATGCGGCAGGACCCCGACCTCTGCGTGGGCGAGAACGAACCCTATGGCGGCCACCTGCCGGGCGACGCCATCGCGCGCCATGCCATCGCGTGGGAACGACCCAACATCCTGATCGAGCTGCGCAACGACCTGATCCGCACCGAAAGCCAGCAAGCGGCATGGGCCGCCCGGCTGGCCCCGATGCTGGCGGAGGCGGCGGAAACCGCGGGTGTATAGCGCCGCGCCGCCGTGCCTGCCCGGCCACCGGACAAGGAAAAGGCCGCGGCGGTTGCCCGCGCGGCCGATCCCGTGAAACCGTTGCAGAACCGTCGTCAGTTCTGCGCGTAGAATTCGATGACGAGGTTGGGCTCCATCATCACCGGGTAGGGCACATCGCCCAGGGCCGGCGTGCGGACGAACTTGGCCGTCAGCTTGGAATGATCCGCCTCGATGTAATCGGGCACGTCCCGCTCGGCCAGTTGCGTGGCCTCGAGGATCGACGCCATCTGCTTGGACCGGTCGCGCACCTCGATCACGTCGCCTTCCTTCACGCGATAGGAGGGGATGTTCACGATCTGGCCGTTCACGCGCACGTGCTTGTGGTTCACGAACTGACGCGCCGCAAAGATGGTCGGCACGAACTTGGCGCGGTAGACAACGGCGTCCAGGCGGCGTTCCAGCAGGCCGATCAGCAGCTCACCGGTGTCGCCGCGCAGGCGTTCGGCCTCGCTGAAGATGCGGCGGAACTGTTTCTCGGTCAGGTCGCCGTAATAGCCCTTGAGCTTCTGCTTGGCCCGCAGCTGCAGGCCGAAGTCGCTCATCTTGCCCTTGCGGCGCTGGCCGTGCTGGCCGGGGGCGTATTCGCGGCGGTTCACCGGCGACTTCGGGCGGCCCCAGATGTTTTCGCCCATGCGGCGATCGATCTTGTACTTGGCAGAGGTGCGTTTGGTCACCGTCTGATCTCCTTCCGGTTATTAGAAGGGCGTTGTCCTTTGCGTCCCGGCGTATCCCGGTCGGCCGACAGGCATCCCCTTGCGGGGGCCACCAACCCCAATGAACGCGCGCTTATATACGCACCCCCGCCCGTGTCAACCGCCGATCGGCACGGCCGGTCAGGCGGCCTCGTGCATGAGGATCGCCGCCTCGGACCCGTTGAGGTGCCGCCGGGCAAAGGCCCCGTAGGTATGCGGCTCGTGCTCGAAGGCCGGGTTGCGTTCCAGCAGGCGGCGCCTGTCCGCCTCGTCCAGCGTGGACAGCGCGGTGGAGGCGGGATGGAAACTCTCCGTCTCGACGCCGTTGGCCCAAAGCACCTGATGACGCGGCAGAAGCAGGTGGATGTATGTCACCTCGCGAAGCGCCATGTCCACCGTCACGCTGCCGCCGTTGACCAGATCGCGCGCGGCCACCAGAACCTCGGGCGTGTTGAACAGGGCCTGCGCCACCTCGCCGCGGACAAGCACCCTGTGCTCGGGGCTCACCAGCAACGCGGCGTCGGGCCTGTCCGTGCCCAACGCGGCGGCCCTGAACCGAACAGGGCGCAGGTACGGCATGGCGAAAAGCCGCGCGCCCGTCATCCGGCGGCTGCCGATCCACTGGATTTCCTCGGCGCCGCAATCCTTGGTCTGGACGAAGTCACCTTCGCGCAGCTCCTCGACAAGGCGCGGACCTTCCGGGGTCTCGATGCGCGTCCCCGGCGTGAAACATATCACCCCGCCGCTGCCGGGCCCGGTGGACGCGTGGCGCGGCCCTTCAAGCGAGTGGTGCACGACCCACATGTCGGTATCGCGCGGTGGAATCTCGTCAAGGAACATCAACAGCGGCGGCGCCCCGCCGCCAACCTCGATGACCGTCACGGTGTAACTGCGTGCCCCGTCGGTCACGACGAAGCCGCTGTCCATGAGCGGTTGTTCGACGTCCACCGCCGACAGGTCGCGCGTGTCGGACATTGCCGCGCCGACAAGGCGCCTGACCAGTCGTGCCGCGCAACGGCGGCTCATTCCCTCGGCGTCTGTCTTCCCGAATCGCAACAGTTCCGGCGGCCCGTCCACCCGGACGACATCCCCGTGCCAGCACCACGCGGCCCCGACATCAAGCGACTGAACCGGGGCGGCTTCGAGCCCGTCCACTTCCGTCTGCGACCAGGAGATGACAAACGTGCCACGAAAGCCCGTTCTCATTGCCTGTATACCTGCCAATATCGTTTTTTATTACTTTCAGGGTAGCAAACGCGAATCGCCGTGGGAAGTCCCCCGCCCGTTTTTCGTCAGAATTTGAGGTTCAGCCGCAGCGACCCGACAAGCTGCCCCTCTTTCTGGGCCTCGAATTCCTCGCTCAGCCATGTCAGCCCGTAGAAGGCGCTGCTGCCCGCGGCGTTTTCCCACCGCATCCCGGCGCGCAGGCGGGTGCGGGTATCCGTCAGGTCGAAACCGCGGCTTCCGGGCAGGAATTCGCTGTCGGCGACATGAGCCACGTCGCCGCCAAGCACCAGCGACAGCCCGTGCGACGGGTCATCGACAACCCGGTACCGATGGCCGGTGACCGGCGCGCGCACCTGCAGCGCCCCCTGCCCCGAGA
>JAVLCJ010000110.1:0-8250 GCA_031580875.1 Roseovarius sp. | reverse complement strand
GGCCGCGCCCGAGCCCCGCGCGACACGACAAGAGCCCGCCGTGCCCGAGACCGACGAGAGCGCGGTGACCGACGCGCTGGCCGAGGCCATGGGACAGGCCGACAGCGACACGGCCGCGGCCGGCCCGCCGTTGTCGCGTGGCGAGAAGGACGCGCTGCGCGTGGCGGTCGAGCAGTGCTGGAACGTGGGGTCGCTGAGTTCGGCGGCGTTGCGGACCACGGTTGTCGTGGGTGTCAGCATGAACAAGGATGGCACGCCGCGGCGCGAGACGATCGAGCTGCTGAGCGCGACCGGTGGAGATGACGCCGCGGCGCGGCAGGCATTCGAGGCCGCGCGGCGGGCGATCATACGCTGCGGCTTGCGCGGCTATGACCTGCCGCCGGAGAAGTACGAACGCTGGCGGGACATCGAGATGACATTCAATCCCGAGAAAATGAGGATCAAATGATGCGCATTCTATTCACCCTCGTGGCGGTCCTTGGCGTGTGGGCCGCGCCGGTCGCGGCGCAGCAGGATGACGGGCCGCTCAGGATTGAAATCACGGAAGGCGTCATCGAGCCGTTGCCGGTCGCCGTGCCCGATTTCCTGTCGGAGGACGCGACCGGCGCGGATTTCGGGCGCCGGATCGCCGATGTCATCGCCGCCGACCTGACGGGCACCGGCCTGTTCCGGGAAATCCCGCCCGACGCCTTCATCAGCCGGCTCACCAGCTTTTCCAGCCCGGTCGAGTTCTCGGACTGGCGTGCGATCAACGCGCAGGCGCTGGTCAGCGGCGCGGTGACGGCGGACGCGAGCGGCAAGCTGGTGGTCCGCTTCCGGATTTACGACGTCTTCGCCGGGCAGGAGCTGGGCCAGGGCCTGCAGCTGACCGGCACCCAGCAGGGCTGGCGCCGGATCGCGCACAAGGTGGCCGACCAGGTGTATTCCCGCATCACCGGCGAGGCGCCGTATTTCGACAGCCGGGTGGTCTACGTGGCCGAGACCGGCCCCAAGGACAACCGCGCCAAGCGGCTGGCGATCATGGATTACGACGGGGCCAACGTGCGGTACCTGACCGACAGTTCCGCGATCGTGCTGGCGCCGCGGTTTTCGCCCAGCGGGGATCGCGTGCTTTATACCAGTTACGAGTCGGGCTTTCCGCGCATCAACGTGATGGACGTCGGCCGGGTGGAACGCAGCGTCCTGCCGACCGACGAGGGCACGATGAGCTTTGCGCCGCGCTTTGGCCCGGACGGGCGAACGGTGGTCTATTCGTTGGCGCGCGGCGGCAACACGGACCTGTACCGGATGGACATATCATCGGGGGCGAGCACGCGGCTGACGAGCGCGCCATCGATCGAGACCGCGCCGAGTTTCAGCCCCGACGGTACGCGTATCGTCTTTGAAAGCGACCGCTCGGGCAGTCCGCAGCTTTACATCATGCCCGCCGGGGGCGGTGATGCGGAGCGCATAAGCTTTGGGCAGGGGCGCTATGGCACCCCGGTCTGGTCACCGCGCGGGGACCTCGTCGCGTTCACGAAACAGTCGAAGGGGCGGTTTCATATCGGGGTGATGCGCACCGACGGTAGTGAGGAAAGGCTGTTGACGGCGTCGTTCCTTGACGAGGGGCCGACATGGTCGCCCAACGGGCGCGTGATCATGTTCACGCGCGAGACGCAGGGCGCGCAGGGGCGGGCCAGCCTCTATTCCGTGGACATCACGGGCCGCAACCTGCGCCAGATCCCCACCGATACCGGCGCCAGCGATCCGTCGTGGTCGCCGTTGCAGGATTGACATGCATGGCGCGTTTTCTTGCCGCGCGCGCTGTGCTAGAACCGTGGCAAGGCAGTGATGAAAAAAGCGGGGCAATTCGATGACCTACCTGAGCAAGACATTTCTTCTGATCGCGGGGTTGTCGCTGGCGGCGTGCAGCGGCGCGGGGCGTTTCGATGATGGTGCCGCAGGCGGCGGGCTGGGGGCCGGCGGCACGGCGGCCGGTATGCCCGCGCCGGAGACGCCGCAGTATTTCCAGCAGGCGGTCGGCGACCGCGTTTTCTTCGCGGTGGACCAGTCGTCGCTTTCCTCCGAGGCCAAGGCCACGCTTGACGGGCAGGCCGAATGGCTCGGTGCCAATGGCGAGTACGACGTGGTTATCGAGGGCCACGCCGACGAGCAGGGCACGCGCGAATACAACCTCGCGCTGGGGGCGCGGCGCGCCAACGCCGTGCGGGAATACCTTGTGAGCCAAGGCGTGCCGGCCGACCGCATGCGCGTGGTGAGCTATGGCAAGGAAAGGCCGATCGAGATTTGCAGCGCCGAGAGCTGCTATGCCAAGAACCGCCGCGCCGTGACGGTCATTTCGGCCGTGCCGACAAGCTGACGGGGCGGGCGATGCGCGGCGTTTTCCAGTCACTGGCCCTTGCCGTTTTCCTGATGCCCGTGCCGCCCGCCGTGGCGCAACAGGATGAAACGCTGGCCGATATCCGGCAGGAGTTGTCGGTGCTTTACGTGGAGTTGCAACGGCTCAAGCGGGAACTCAGCACGACGGGCGGGGCGGACGGCATGTCCGCCTCCGGCGGGTCGCTTCTGGACAGGGTGGACGCCATCGAGAGCGCGTTGCAGGACCTGACAGCGCAGACCGAGCGTCTGGAATTCCGCATCGAGCGGGTCGTTCGCGACGGAACCAACCGGTTGGGTGATCTCGAGTTCAGGGTGTGCGAGCTGGACAGCGATTGCGATATCGCCGGGTTCGAACCGGGCAGCACGCTGGGCAGCCTGCCCGATGACGACATGCAGGCCGGGGCATCGACCGGGGCCGACGCTTCGGGCGACACCACGGGCGACTCCGCGGGCCCGCAGCTGGCCGTCAGCGAACAGGCCCAGTTCGACGAAGCCAAGGCGGCGCTGGAGGCGGGCGATCACGAGACCGCGGCCGACCTGTTCGCCGCGTTCGAGCAGGACTACCCCGGCGGGCCGCTGATGCTTCGGGCGCGGTTGCTGCGCGGCGAAGCGTTGGAGAAGGCCGGCGCGACCACGCGCGCGGCGCAGGCTTACCTCGACACGTTCAGCGCCGCGCCCAACGGCCCCGAGGCGCCCGAGGCGCTGTATCGTCTCGGCGAGGCGCTGGGTCGCATCGGCAAGACGGAAGAAGCCTGCCTGACGCTGGGCGAGGTCGGCGCGCGCTTCCCGGGCGGCGAGGCGGCCGGGCGCGCGGCGGAGGCGATGACGCGGCTGGGATGCCGCTGAATGAGCGGGACGACGCGGCCCTGATCGACAGGATCGCGGCGTTCTTCGGACCTGACCCGCCCCCGGTGCTTGGCGTTGCCGTGTCGGGGGGCAGCGACTCCCTTGCCTTGCTGGCACTTCTGACCACATGGCGCGACATGGGCGGCCCGGACCTGTGCGCCGTCACCGTCGATCACGGTCTGCGCGCCGAGGCCGCTGACGAGGCCGCGCGGGTGGCGGCAGACTGTGCGCGGCTTGGCGTGCCCCACGATACGCGGGAATGGCGCGGCTGGGACGGGCAGGGCAACCTGCCGGACAGGGCGCGCCGCGCCCGCTATGGCCTGATGGCGCGGTGGGCGTCGGAACGCGGCGTCGGCCATGTCGCGCTTGGCCACACGGCGGACGACCAGGCGGAAACGTTCCTGATGCGCCTGTCGCGTGAAGCGGGGCTCGAAGGGCTGACGGGCATGGCCCCGCACCGGGAGGTCGATGGCGTGACCTTCTGCCGGCCGGTTCTGGACATCACCCGCGAGACCCTGCGCGACGTGTTGCGGGCACGCGGCATGAGCTGGGTCGAGGACCCAGGCAACGTGGACACACATTACGCGCGGGTGCGCGCGCGTGCCGCGCTTGCCGAGCTGGCGCCCCTGGGCATCACGGCACCGGGGCTGGTGCGTGTCGTGGGGAACCTGCGTCAGGCGGACGACACGCTGGACGGGTATGTCCATGACGCCGCCCGGGCGCTGGTGCGGATCGAGGCGGGGGACCTGCTGGTCGCGCGGCCCGGTTTTGACGCGTTGCGAGATGAAATCGCGCGTCGCCTGCTTCGCCACGCGCTCGGCTGGGTTTCGGGGGCGGAATATCCCCCGCGCCGCCGCGCGATGCGCCGTCTGGCGGAGACGATCGCGGCGGGGCGCGGCATGACGCTGCAGGGCTGTGTTGTCACGGTCAGGCCGCGCGCGATACGGGTTTCGCGCGAACCGCGGGCATTGGCGGGCGAGACGGCGCTACCCGGCGCGCTGTGGGACGGGCGCTGGCGCATCACCGGGCCCGAGACGCCGGGCGCTATCGTGGCGGCATTGGGGATGGCGGGGCTGCGCGCCTGCCCGCCGCGCGAGAAAGGCGGTCCGCCGGCGCGGTCGCTGGCGGCATCGCCGGCCGTCTGGCGCGGGGGGGAGCTGTTGGCCGCACCGCTGGCCGGGCACGGCGCCGGATGGCGCGCGGAACTGGTGCGCGACGCCGATGACTTTTTTGCCGCGTTGACGTCGCATTGAAGAACTTGCGATGATGGCTATTTAACCGGGATGAACGCTGTGCTACGCGCAGTCCACCCAATTCTTGAGGAGTGTTTCCTTGGGCAACGCAAAAAACATCGCCTTCTGGCTGGTCCTGTTCCTGCTGATCCTCGCCCTGTTCAACCTGTTCAGCGGGTCCGGCAACACCTTGCAGAGCCGCGCGGTCAGTTACTCCGAGTTCGTTGAAGCGGTCGACAACGACGAAGTGTCGCAAGTCGTTCTGGATGGCGAGAACGTGCGATTCCGCGACAACGGCGGCAACGAGTTCTCGACGGTCAAGCCGGAGGATGCCGAGCTGACCAATACCTTGATCGAGAAAGACATTCCGGTCACGGCGGAGCCACAGGAACAATCCGGGTTCCAGACCTTCCTCGTGTCGCTCCTGCCGTTCCTGCTGCTGATCGGGGTGTGGATCTACTTCATGAACCGCATGCAGGGCGGCGGCAAGGGCGGTGCCATGGGCTTCGGCAAGTCCAAGGCCAAGATGCTGACCGAGAAACAGGGCCGCGTCACCTTTGACGACGTGGCAGGCATCGACGAGGCCAAGGACGAGTTGCAGGAGATCGTCGAATTCCTGCGCAACCCGCAGAAATTCTCGCGTCTGGGCGGCGAGATCCCCAAGGGGGCGCTCCTGGTCGGCCCGCCGGGCACCGGCAAGACGCTGCTGGCGCGCGCCATCGCGGGCGAGGCCGGCGTGCCCTTCTTCACCATTTCGGGGTCCGATTTCGTCGAGATGTTCGTCGGTGTCGGGGCCAGCCGGGTCCGTGACATGTTCGAGCAGGCCAAGAAGAACGCGCCCTGCATCGTGTTCATCGACGAGATCGACGCGGTCGGGCGATCGCGCGGGGCCGGCTATGGCGGCGGCAACGACGAGCGCGAGCAGACGCTCAACCAGCTTCTGGTCGAGATGGACGGCTTCGAATCCAACGAGGGCGTCATCATCGTCGCGGCCACCAACCGCAAGGACGTGCTCGACCCCGCATTGCTGCGCCCGGGCCGCTTCGACCGCGAGATCAACGTGCCCAACCCCGACATCAAGGGCCGCGAGAAGATCCTCGGCGTACACGCGCGCAAGACGCCGCTCGGGCCGGATGTCGACCTGCGGATCATCGCGCGGGGGACCCCCGGCTTCTCGGGCGCGGACCTTGCAAACCTTGTCAACGAGGCGGCGCTGACGGCGGCGCGCGTCGGACGGCGGTTCGTGACCATGGAGGATTTCGAGAACGCCAAGGACAAGGTGATGATGGGGTCCGAACGCCGCTCGATGGTGCTGACGGATGACCAGAAGGAAAAGACGGCCTTCCACGAGGCGGGCCACGCGATCGTCGGTCTGACGCTGGAAAAATGCGACCCGGTCTACAAGGCGACGATCATTCCGCGCGGCGGTGCACTGGGAATGGTGGTCAGCCTGCCCGAGATCGACCGGCTGAACTGGCACAAGTCGGAATGCCTGCAGAAACTCGCGATGACGATGGCCGGCAAGGCCGCCGAGATCATCAAGTACGGGCCGGACAACGTGTCGAACGGGCCGGCAGGCGACATCCAGCAGGCCAGCGGGCTGGCCCGCGCCATGGTTCTGCGGTGGGGCATGTCCGACAAGATCGGGAATGTCGACTACGAGCAGGCGCACGAAGGCTACATGGGCAACGCCGCCGGCGGGTTCTCGATCTCGGCGCATACCAAGGAACTGATCGAGGACGAGGTCAAGCGCCTGATCGACGAAGCCTACCAGCAGGCCTATGACATCCTCGCCGAACGCAAGGAGGAATGGGAACGGCTGGCCGAGGGGCTGCTGGAATACGAGACGCTCACGGGCGAGGAGATCGAGCGGGTCATCCGCGGTGAACCGCCGCATTCGGATGATGACGACGACACCGCCGACAGCGGCAGCGCGCCGTCCGTCGCCGCCATTCCCAAGACCAACCCCAAGCCGTCCTCGGGGCTGGGCGATGGCGGGCCGGAGCCCGAACCGTCGGCGTGAGCGACAGGGCCAGAACCCCGGACTGGAACCCGAGCGCCTACAACCGCTTCAGGGACCAGCGTCTGAGGCCCGCGCTCGACCTGCTCAACGCGGTCGGGCGCATGGCCGCGGGTGACATGGTTGACCTTGGATGCGGCAACGGCGCCATGGGCGATGCCCTCGCCGCGCGCGCGGGCCAGCGTGCCGTGATCGGGGTCGACGCATCGCCCGCGATGCTTGAAAAGGCGCGTGCCATGCCCGGCTACAGCAGCCTTCAACAGGCCGATATCGCCGAGTGGCATCCACACCGTGCGCCCGGGCTGATCTTTTCGAACGCCGCGCTGCACTGGGTCGGCAATCATGAAAAGTTGCTGCCGCGCCTGGCGGACATGCTGGCCAAGGGCGGCACGCTGGCCATTCAGATGCCGCACCAGAACAAGGCCCCCTCGCACCGCGTTTGGCTGCGGCTGGTCGAGGAGATGTTCCCCGGCCGGGTCGAGAAGATGGGCACGCCCGGTGTCATGGCGCCGGTGAAATACGAGGAGCTCCTGGGCCGCCGCGGCGGGTTTCGCCTGTGGGAAACGGAGTATTACCAGCGGCTTCAGGCCGAGAAGGGCAGTCACCCGGTGCGTCGGTTCACCGAAAGCACCTATGCCCGGCCCATCCTGCAGGCGCTCGACCCTGACGAGAAGGCGACGCTGATCGCCCGTTACGAAGAGGTGATGAGCGCGGCCTATCCCGTCCGCGCCGACGGGTCGGTTCTGTTCCCGTTCCGCCGGATGTTCTTCACCTTGACGGTCTGATCCGGCGCGGCGGTGCGGCGGGCTGACCGGCGGTCAGCTCAGTTCGTTCAGCCGGTGGAGCGCGGCGCGCAGCTTGGTCTCTTCCTCCTCGCGGAGGGCAAGGTTCTCGCGTGCTTCCTCGACCACGTCCTCGGGGGCGCTTGCCACGAATTTAGGGTTGTTCAGCCGGCCGCGCAGGCCGCCGAGTTCCTTTTCGAGCTTGCCGAGCGTCTTTTCCAGCCGCGCCTTTTCCTCGGACACGTCGATCACGTCGGCCAGCGGCAGGCCGAAACTGCCGCCTTCCACGGTGACCGTGATGCAGCCCTTGGGGAATCTGTCGACGTCGCTCAGGCTGTCGATCCGCGCCAGCCGCTTGATCATCACCTCGTTGCGCGCCCACGCGTCACGGCCTGCCGCGTCGAGGTCGGAGACGAGCACGGGGATGTACAGGCCGACGGGCACATGCACCTGTGCCCGCGCCGAGCGGACCTGTTCTATCAGCCCGATCACCCAGTTCATCTCGCGGTCGGCCTGCGGATCCACCAGATCCGTGCCGTAGTCGGGCCAGTCGGCATGGACGAGCATCTTGTCGCGCTGGCCGAGTGTGCCCCAGAGTTCCTCGGTAATGAAAGGCATGATCGGGTGCAGCAGGATCAGGCACTGGTCGATGACCCATGCCATCGTGTTCTGCGTCTCGCGTTTGGTGGCCGCGTCGCCGTCCAGCAGGAGCGGCTTGGAAAACTCCACGTACCAGTCGCAGACCTTGCCCCAGACAAAGCTGTAAAGGGCGTTCGCCGCGTCGTTGAAGCGGAATTGTTCCAGTGCGCTATCGACGTCCTCGCGCACCTTGGCGGTTTCGCCGACGATCCACTTGTTCACGGTGGCCTCGGGCCGGGGCAGGGTGCCGTCGCTGCCGGTGGCGCCGTTCATCTCGGCGAAGCGGGCGGCGTTCCACAGCTTGGTGCCGAAATTGCGGTAGCCGGCGATACGCTGCGGCGACAGTTTCAGG
>JAVLCJ010000010.1:0-54901 GCA_031580875.1 Roseovarius sp. | reverse complement strand
GTGCTGCGCAATCTCGGCCTCGTGCCGCTGGACCTCATCCTCGCGCAGGCCGAGGCGATCAGCCCTGACCGCGCGCAATCGTTGGGTTTCCGCTTCCAGAACGAGGAGATGTTGCTGGAGCGGGCGCGCGAGAAATGGCTGTTCGGCTGGGGCGGCTGGGGCCGAAACCTCGTGCGTGACGATGTGACCGGCGACCTGATCACCGTGCCGGACGGGCGCTGGATCATCACGTTCGGCACCTACGGTTGGGTTGGCTACCTGAGCGAGATGGGCCTGCTTGCCATGCCCGTGGTGCTGATGTGGCGGGCGTCGCGCGCCGCCGCGGACGTTGCGCTGTCGCCGCTGGCGGTGACGCTGGTGCTCATCCTCGCGATCACCATGGTCGACATGCTGCTGAATGACACGCTGGTGCCGTTCACGTGGATGATCGCCGGCGCCGTCCTTGGATATTGCGAAAGGCTGGAACTCGAAAGGCTCAAGATGCGTGGCGCCGGCGCCGTTGAAGGTGGGCAACGCGTGGTGATCGGGCAGGAGGACCGCGACCGCGGGAGGCGCACGATATTATGACGGTGATTCTGAACAACTTTTGCAGTGTCGCGGCAATTGTGCCGCAGCGGGGGACAATACCCCCGCCAGCGGCGTGTTTGTCGGCGGCGCGGCAACTTGCAACCATAGGGTGAAACGCGAAAAATGTATATTAAACAGAATTCTAGGCGCGCCCTCCGCGCGTGTCCGCCCGATGGCCTTTGGGGGGAAACCGGTGGAGTCGGTATAGATTGCCAAGGGGGCATTTGCGGGTATGACCATGTCGAATGCACATAACGAGTTGAAAGATACACGCGGCGGACGCGCGGGCGCTGCCGAGCCGGTCGCGATTGTCGGCATGGCTGTTGATGTCCCGGGTGCCGGGGCTGTCGAGACCTTCTGGCAGAACCTGCGGGACGGCGTGTCCTCCATCTCGCCGGTTGACGAGGCCGCGTTGCTGGCGGCCGGGGAACGCCTGTCGCGCATCCGGCACAAGGATTACGTCGCCGCCACCGCCCCCATGGAGGGGTTCGACACGTTCGATGCCGAGTTTTTCGGGTTCAGCGCGAAAGAAGCCGCGATCCTTGATCCGCAGCATCGCAAGTTCCTGGAGGCCGCGTGGACATCGCTGGAGAACGCGGGGCACACCCCGGCGGATTGCGGTGGCAATATCGGGGTCTTTGCCGGCTGTGGCATGGGCAGCTATTTCTATTTCAACCTGTGTTCGAATCCCGACCTCGTGGATGACGTGGGCATGTTCCTGCTGCGGCACACGGGGAACGACAAGGATTTCCTGGCCACGCGCGTCAGCCACATCCTTGACCTGAAGGGGCCGAGCATCAACGTGCAAACGGCGTGCTCCACCTCGCTGGTGGCGGTTCACTATGCGTGCAACGCGCTGCGGCAGGGCGATTGCGGCATGGCGCTGGCGGGCGGCGTGACCATCGAGCTGCCGCAGGGGCGGGGGTACCTGTTCAAGGAAAACGAGATCCTGTCGCCCGACGGGCAGTGCCACGCGTTCGACCATCGCGCGCAGGGGACGGTCTTTGGCAGTGGCGCGGGATGCGTCGTGCTGCGGCGTCTGTCCGACGCGCTGGCTGATGGCGATCACATCTGGGCGCTGATCCGGGGCAGCGCCGTCAACAATGACGGGGCCGACAAGGCCAGCTACCTGGCGCCAAGCGTGGACGGGCAGGCGGCTGCCGTGGCGCGGGCCATCGACGCGGCCGGGGTCAGCGCCGACAGCATCGATTACGTGGAATGCCACGGCACCGGCACCTACCTGGGCGATCCGATCGAGGTGTCGGCCCTGACCGAAGCGTTCCGCCGCACGGACACGGCCGTGGGGCATTGCCGCATCGGGTCGGTCAAGACCAATATCGGCCATCTGGACACGGCGGCGGGGGTGGCGAGCCTGGTCAAGGCAACGCTGGCGCTGAAGCACCGGCAGATGCCGCCCAGCCTGGGCTACGAGGCGCCGAACCCGGCGATAGATTTCGAGACGAGCCCGTTCCGCGTGAGCGACCGTTTGCGGGACTGGCCGGATACCGGCCGTCCGCGGCGCGCGGGGGTCAACTCGCTTGGTGTCGGGGGGACAAACGCCCACGCGGTGCTGGAAGAGGCGCCCGGCGCGGCCCCGTCGGAGGAAAGCGACTGGCCGTTTCACGTGCTTTGCCTTTCGGGGCGCGGCAAGGCCGCGCTGGAGGCGAACACGGCGGCGCTGGCCGCGCATTTGCGCGCCCATCCCGAACAGCCGCTGGCCGACATCGCCCATACCCTTCGGAACGGGCGGCAGGGTTTTGCCAAGCGCCGCGTCGTGGTGGCGGAAACCCACGAGGACGCGGCCGCCTTGCTGGAAGCGGGCGATACGCGCCGGGTATTCACCCACGATGTTCTGGGCGACGATCCCGAGGTCGTCTTCATGTTCCCCGGCGGGGGCGCGCAATACCCGCAGATGGCGCGCGACCTGTACGAGACCGAGCCGGTATTCGCCGAGTGGATGGACCGGGGGATCGCGCATCTGCAGGCACAGGTGGATTACGACGTTCGCGCGCTCTGGCTGCCGGAGCCGGGGGACGAGGCGGCGGCGGCCGAACGGCTCAAGACGCCGTCGGTGCAACTGCCGCTCATCATGATCGTGGAATACGCGCTGGCGCAGCTGTGGATGTCATGGGGCGTGAAGCCCGCCGCGCTGGTCGGGCACAGCATGGGCGAGAACGTCGCGGCCTGCCTTGCCGGGGTGATGCGGTTCGAGGATTGCATCGACCTCGTGCTGTTGCGCGGCCGCCTGTTCGATAGCGTGCCCGCGGGCGGGATGCTGAGCGTGTCACTGCCGGTGTCGCGCCTTGAGGCGCTCGTGGGCGATGATCTGGACATCGCCAGCGTGAACGCCCCCGAGCTGAGCGCGGTTTCCGGCCCGCAGGACAAGCTGGACGCGTTCGCGGCCGCTCTCGACGGGCTGGACGTGGATTACCAGCGGGTCGCCATCGACATCGCGGCCCATTCGCGGATGCTGGACCCGATCCTCGACGAGTTCCGCGCGTTCCTTGCGCGGCTTGACCTGAACGCGCCGCAACTGCCCGTGATGTCGAACCGCACCGGCGACATCCTGACCGCGGCGCAGGCGATGGACCCCGAGTACTGGACCCGGCAACTGCGCCATCGCGTGGCGTTCGGTGCCTGCATCGACGCGCTGGCGGAAACGCCCGGGCGGGTCTACCTGGAGGTCGGGCCCGGCAAGGCGCTGAGCGCGCTGGCGCAGATGAGCCCCGGCGTGACGCCCGGGCAGGTGATCAGCAGCCTGCGCCACCCGGATCAGGACATCGCCGACGATGCCTATTTCCTGGGCGTGATCGGCCGGCTTTGGGCCTGCGGCGTCGAGGCGGACTGGTCCCAGATCTGGGGCGAGGCACGGCGCAACCGCGTGCCGCTGCCGACCTATGCCTTTCAGCGCAAGCGCTATTTCATCGAGCCGGGCAAGGCCGCGGCCGAGGGGGCCGACACGACGCTGCTGCGCAAGCCGGACATGGCCGAGTGGGGCTATCGCGCGGCGTGGGTGCCCCGCTATCCCGCGACGGTGCTGGATGCCGGGCAGACCATCGCCGACCTGCCCGAAACCGCGTGGCTGGTTTTCGTCGATGAAACGGGGCTTGGCGACAGCGTGGCCGACCGTCTGGAACACGCAGGCCACCGCGTTGTGCGCGTCGTGTCGGGAGACACGACCGAAAGGCAGGGGCCGGGTCGGTACAGCCTGGCGCCCGAGCTTGGCCGCGCGTCCTACGACCACCTGTTCGAGATGCTGGCCGAGGCGGGCGCGTTGCCGGACCGGATCGCGCATTTCTGGCTGGTGACCGGACGGGAAGGCCACAGGCCCGGCAGCAGCTTCTTCGACCGCAACATGGAGCATGGCTTCTACAGCCTGATGCACGTGGCGCAGGCGATGGGCAACGCCGACATGCCCGGGCCGGTGCATGTGACGGTCGTCACCAACGGGGCCGAACAGGTGACCGACGAGGCGCTGCCGCATCCCGAGAAATCCGTGATCGCCGGCCCGGCCGGGGTTATCCCGCGAGAACTGCCCGGCGTTACCTGCGCGACGCTTGATGTCGAACTGCCCGCGCCCGGCCACGGGGGACCCGCCGGTTTCTTCGGCAAGCGCGAGGCGCCGCGGCCGGACCTGTCGCCGCTGGTGGCCCGGGTGATCGAGGACTTGGCCGCCGAGCCGGGCAACGGCGCGGCGGCCCTCCGCGGCGGGACCCGTTACGAGAAGACGCACCGCCCCGTGCCGCTGCCCGAGGTCGGGGAGGAGGCCGCGTTCAGGCGCGGCGGCACCTATCTCGTGACCGGCGGGTTCGGGGGCATTGGCCTGACGGTGGCGCGCGATCTGATGACGCGTCTTGATGCACGCGTCGCGTTGCTGTCGCGCCACGAATTGCCGCCGCGTGACGCGTGGGACGATCATCTGGCGTCGGCCCCGGCGATGGACGGCACGGCGCGGCGCATCCGGCAGGTGCGTGAACTGGAAGAGGCCGGTGGCGGCCGGGTGATGACCGTGGCCGCCGATATCTGCAACCGCGAGGAAATGGCGCGGGCCAAGGCCGATGTCGAAGCTGCGTTCGGGCCTGTTTCAGGGGTGATCCACGCCGCCGGCGCGATCGACGACGGCCCGCTTCTGGCCAAGAGCGAGGCCGACGCGGCGCGGGTGCTGGCGCCCAAGATGACCGGGTTGCGGGTGCTGGACGAGCTTTTCCCCGACGGGACGCTGGACCTGATGGTGCTTTTCGCGTCGACAAGCACGGTCACGACGCCGGCGGGGCAGGTCGATTACGCTGCTGCCAATACCTATTTCAACGCCTTCGCCCGGTCCCGGGCGGGCGCAAGGACGCGGGTTGTCGCGGTCAACTGGGGTGTCTGGGCCGAGGTCGGCATGGCCGCCGATGCCATGGCCGCCCGGACGGGCGCCGAAACCGCCGCGCTGCCGGCGCGGCAACCGATCTGGGAAACGCTGCGCGAGAAAGGCGGCCGCCAGGTTCTGGACGCTGCGATTGGCACGGCGCGCCACTGGGTTGTCGACGGGCACCGGACGGCGGCGGGTGATGCCCTGCTGCCCGGCACCGGCTTTGTCGAGTTGGCCGCCGAGGCGATGGCGGCGCGGGGCCTGTCCGCGCCTTACGCGATCCGGGGTCTGACCTTCCTGCGGCCGCTGGACGTGGCCGATGGCGAGGCGCGACGGATCGAGGCGCATTGCATGCCCGAGGGCAGCGCCGTGGCGCTTGAAATCCGGTCGGCCTGCCGTGTCGGAGGTCGGCACGGGACCGTCTGCAACGCGCAGGCCACGGTCGAGCCGATGGCGACCGGGGCGCCGGACCGGCTCGATACCGCGGCCATTGCCGGCCGCTGCCCCACGCGGGAAACCGCGCGGGGCGACCAGACACTGGCGTCGCCGCAAGAGGCGCATCTGGATTTCGGCGCGCGCTGGCGCGTCCTGCGGGACAGGGCGCTTGGAGACCGCGAAGGGCTGGCATGGCTGGCGCTTCCCGCGGCGTGCCGGGGTGATATCGCCGACGGTTACCTCGCGCATCCGGGGCTGCTTGATATCGCGACGGGATGGGCAATGGACCTGATCCCGGGCTATCGCGACGATGCCCTGTGGGTGCCGCTGGCCTATGCCGAGATCCGCGTCTGGCGCCCGCTGCCCGCCGAGGTGCAGAGCTGGGTGCGGCTGGCCGCGGATTCGGCCGGCGGGGACGAGGCATGTTTTGACGTCACGCTGTGTGATGCCGACGGCGAGGTCTGTCTGGACATCACCGGGTTCAGGATGCGGCGGCTGGAACAGCGCGACGGGTTCGGCAAACCAGCCCCGGTCGCGCCGGCCGAGGTCATGTTCGACGACGCGGCGGGGGGGCCTGACGTGCCCCTGTCCCCCGAGGAGGAGCGCCTGCGGCACAACATAGTGGAGGGTATCCGCCCCGAAGAAGGGGCCGAGGCGCTGCGCCGCGCGCTGGCCACCGGGCGGTCCGAGGTCATCGTGTCCTCGCTCGATCTTGACGGGTTGGTGGCGCAGGCCGGGGTCGGCGTGCAGGCTGGCGATGCCGAAACCCGGAGCTTCGAGCGGCCCGATCTGGAGGGTGAGTACCTCGCCCCGCGCACGGCGACCGAAGAGGCGCTGGCCGGGATGTGGGAAAAGCTGCTGGGCGTCAGCCCGATCGGTGTGGAGGACAGTTTCTTCGATCTTGGCGGGCATTCGCTGATCGCCGTGCGCCTGTTCGCGACCATCAAGCGCGAATTCGACGTGGAATTCCCGATCTCGGTGCTGTTCGAGGCGCCCACGATCGCGGATTGCGCTACGCTGATCGAGGCACGGTCCGGCGGGCGCGCCGCCGACGTGGCGCCGGACGATCCGGAGGCGACGGCCCCTCCCGCGGCACCGACGGGGTTCACGCACCTTGTCGCGCTCAACAAGGTGGAGAACGCGACGAAACCGCCGCTGTTCATCGTGGCGGGCATGTTCGGGAACGTGCTGAACCTGCGGCACCTGTCGCAACAGCTCGGGGCCGATCAGCCGGTCTACGGGCTGCAGGCGCGGGGCCTTGTCGGCGATGCCGAGCCGCATACCGACATCGTGGCCGCCGCGGCCGATTACATCGCCGAGATCCGGCAGGTCCAGCCCCAGGGGCCCTATCTGCTGGGCGGGTTCTCGGGGGGCGGTATCACGGCCTACGAGATCGCGCAGCAGCTGGACACCGCGGGCGACGCAGTGGCCATGCTGGCGCTGCTGGACACGCCCCTGCCGGTGCGCCCGGCCCTGACGCGACGTGACAAGGCGTTGATCAAGATGCAGGAATTCCGGCGCAAAGGGCCTGCGTACCTGCGCGAATGGGCCGTCAACCGGATGAACTGGGAAGTGGCCAAGCGGCGCGGTGCGGGGGCCGGTGACGCCGGTGGCGGGTTCAACAACCGCCGTATCGAACTGGCGTTCCGGCAGGCCGTCGCCGCCTATGACGTGAAACCGTGGAACGGCCCGGCCCTGCTGTTCCGGCCGCCGCTGGACCGCTACTGGCGGGCGTCCGGGGGGCGCTGGATCAGCCGTGAACGGGAATACGTCTTTGCGGACAACCAATGGACGGGCTGGGCCCCCGGCCTGCGGGTCATCGAGGTGCCCGGCGATCACGACAGCATGGTGCTGAACCCCAACGTGACGGTTCTGGCCGCGCATATGGCCGAGGAGATCGCGGCGGCGCTGGACGGGGCGCCGGCCGCCGGCAGATCCCGACCGCGCGCGTGGTCATCGGCCACGGCGGCGGAGTAGGCCATGACGCGCCCGCGGATCCTGACAATCATCCTGAACTACAAGACACCGGTGCTGACCCTGAAGGCGACGGAGGCCGCGCTGCGCGAGATGACGGCGCTGGACGGCGAGGTTATCGTGGTCGACAACGCCTCCCCCGACGGGTCGCACGAGGCGATCCTGCGTGGTGCGCAGGACGCCGGGTGGGTGCAGGGCGGCCGCCTGCGTATCGTGCGCGCCCCCGAGAACCGGGGATTCGGCGCGGGAAACAATCACGGGATGCGGCTGCGAATGAGCGACGGGGGCGATCCTGATTTCGTCTACCTGCTGAATTCCGATGCATGGCCTGATCCGGGCGCCGTTGGCAAACTGCTTGAGGTGATGCGGAATGACCCCGGCACGGGCATTTCGGGCAGCTATATCAAGGGTACCGACGGTGCCCCGCATTGCACGGTTTTCCGTTTCCCGTCGATTGCCAGCGAATTCGAGAGCGCGGTTCGGTTCGGCCCCGTCTCGCGCCTGTTGCGGCGGTCGGTCGTGCGGATGCCGATCCCGACCGAGACCACCCGGGTAGACTGGGTGGCGGGGGCGTCGATGATGCTGCGTGGCCGGATGCTGGATGAAATCGGGGCCTTCGACGAAAACTTCTTTCTTTATTACGAGGAAACGGAGCTGTGCCGCCGGGCGGCGCGCGCTGGCTGGGCCACGTGTTACGTGCCCGCGAGCGAGGTGACGCATGTCGGGTCGGCGTCGACCGGGCTGAAGACATGGGCGCGCACGCCGGATTACTGGTTCGATTCACGCCTTTACTACTTCGCCAAGGTCCACGGCCGCTTGTATGCCGCGCTGGCCACGGGCGCCCGTGTGGCGGGGGCGTGCCTGTGGGGCGTGCGGCGTGCCGTTTCGGGCAAACCGAGGGTCGATCCGCCGCACTTTCTTCGTGATCTCATCATGCATTCGCTCAAAACGCCGTTCACTGGTGGCGTGGGGCGACGTGCGCTGAAGGGACCACATCCGATGACGGAGGACGGCAAATGACACCGATTTCAAGCGTTCTGATCGGGAGTGAGTCGCTGCTTGTCGGCTGCGCCGAACACCTGCTGCGCGAGGGGCACCAGATCAGGGCCGTCGTCACGGATGACGCCGATATCAGGGCATGGGCCGCGGCGCAGGCGATCACGGTTGTGTCCGAGCCTGCGGATCTGGTTGGTGCGGTCGCGCCCGGATCCTTTGACTGGTTGATCAGCATCGCGAACCTGAAAGTGATTTCCGGCGACGTGCTGGCGCTGCCGGCTGCCGGGGCTGTCAATTTTCATGACGGGCCGCTGCCCCACTATGCCGGGCTGAACACGCCGGTCTGGGCCATCCTGAACGGGGAGGCGCAGCATGGCGTTACCTGGCACCTGATCGAGGGTGGCGTGGACGAGGGCGATATCCTGGAGCAACGTCTGTTCGACACCGCGCCGGACGAGACCGCCTTTTCGCTGAATTCCAAGTGCTACGGCGCCGCGATGGAAAGCTTCCCCTCCGTGCTGGCGCAATTGTCGTCGGGCGATCTGGCCCGGTCCCCGCAGGACTTGTCGCAGCGGCAGTATTTCCGTCGCGACGCCCGGCCCGAGGCCGGGGCGCTGCTGGATGTCGCCAGGCCGGCGGTGGCGCTGGAGCGGCTGGTGCGAGCGCTGGATTTCGGCGGCTATCGCAACCCGCTGACCTGCGCCAAGCTGCAGGTGGGTGAGGCGATCTGGATCATCCGCGGGGCCGAGGCGGAGGACACGGTGACCGCCGCGGCGCCCGGAACGGTTCTGGACGTTGCGGCCGACAAGGTGCGGATCGCGACCGGGGCGGGCGTTCTTGCGATCACCGAGGCGGCGACGCTGTCGGGCGTGCGCATGGAACTGGCCGCGGCGATCGAGCCGGGGGCGTGCCTGCCGCCGCTGACGGATCGGGACAAGGTGGCGTTCGCCGCCATCGCCGAGAAAAGCGCGCGCGCCGATGCGCGTTGGCGCGGGGTGCTGGTGTCGGGCCGGCCCGCCGACCTGCCGCTGGTATCGGCCGCGGCGGCCAGCGCGGACTGGCAAGAGGCGGTGCTGCCGGGCACGGCCGGCATGGCGCCGGGGCAGCTGGCGGCGGCGGCGCTGATGCTTGCGCGGCAATCCAGCGGGGACGACGGTGTCTGGATCGGATGCGGCACCGGGAAGCCGGCATCTGACCTGACACTGCCTTGGGCGCCGGTGACGGCCGAGCCGGATGCCGCGTTGGCCGATGCCGTTGACAGGCTGGGCGCCGAGGCAGAAAGGGCCGCCAGGCTGGGCGGGCCGGCGCGGGACCTGCCCGTGCGGGAACCGGCGCTGGCGGCGTTTTCGTCACCCGATATCGCCGTTGAGGCGGCGACGGGTCAGCCGGTGGCAGGCAGTGCCCTGACCGTTGCCGTCGGCGCGGACGGTGGCGATGCGCGGCTTTTCCATGATGCCGCACGGGTATCGCCGGCGGCGGTCGAGCTGTTGCGGCACCGCTTGGCGGGAATCGTCGCCGCGATGCACGCGCCCGCCGGGGCGCAGTCGCGTCTTGATGCGCTGGCCGGGCTGCCCGAGACCGAGCGGGAACTGCTGGATGCATGGAACGACACGGCCAAGCCGGTCGACGCCGATCTGACCGTTCATCGCGCCTTCGAGGCGCAGGCGGCACGCACGCCCGATGCCGTGGCACTGGTGTTCGAGGACGAGAGCCTGACCTACGCCGAATTGAACGGCCGCGCGAACGGGCTGGCGCGTCTTTTGATTGATGCCGGTGTCGCCCCCGGGGCGCATGTGGGCCTGTGTACCGGGCGTGGGCCGGACCTGCTGATCGGGGCGCTGGCCATTCTCAAGGCCGGCGGTGCCTACGTGCCGCTCGATCCGGCCTATCCGGCGGACCGGCTGGCGCATTACATTTCCGACAGCGCGGCCAGCCTCATCGTCGCCGGCCAAGAGCAGGCGGGCCTGCTGCCCGAGACGGCGGCGCGGATCATCGACCTTGGCGAGGCGGGCCGGCCGAGCGACGCCGAGAACGTGGATGGCGGCGCGCGTGGGCAGGATCTGGCCTACCTGATCTACACCTCCGGGTCCACGGGCACGCCCAAGGGCGTGATGGTGGAGCACCGCAACGTCGCCAATTTCTTTTCCGGGATGGACGACGTGATCGAACGGGGGGAGGACGCCGTGTGGCTGGCGGTCACGAGCCTTGCTTTCGATATCTCGGTGCTGGAGCTGTTCTATACCCTGTCGCGCGGGTTCAAGCTGGTGATCTGCCGCGATGACGGCCCGGCGGCGATTTCCGGGCAGCCCTTCGGATCGTCGGGCCGCCACATGGATTTCAGCCTGTACTACTGGAGCAATGATTGCGGGGCGGGGCCGAACAAGTACGAGCTGCTGCTGGAGGGGGCCAAGTTCGCCGATGCCAACGGTTTCGATGCGCTCTGGACGCCCGAGCGGCATTTCCATGCTTTCGGTGGCCCCTACCCCAACCCGGCCGTGACGGGCGCGGCGGTGGCCGCCCTGACCACGAACCTCTCGGTGCGCGCCGGGAGCTGCGTGGGGCCGCTGCACCACCCGGCGCGCATCGCCGAGGAATGGGCGGTGATCGACAACCTGACGAACGGCAAGACGGGGCTGGCCATCGCCAGTGGCTGGCAGCCCGAGGATTTCGTGCTGCGCCCGGAAAACACGCCCCCCGAGAACAAGACCGCGATGGCCGGGACGATCGACCAGTTGCGCCGGCTCTGGCGGGGCGAGGCGGTGGAATTCCCGATGAAATCGGGGGAAGCGGTGCCGGTGGTCACGCAGCCGCGCCCGGTTTCGGACGAGGTGGCGCTGTGGGTTACCACGGCCGGCAACCCGGCCACGTGGCGCGAGGCGGGGCACATGGGCGCCAACGTGTTGACCCACCTGCTGGGCCAAGACATCGCCGAGGTGGGCGAGAAGATCACGATCTACCATCAGGCGCTGCGCGAGGCCGGGCACGATCCGGCAGATTTCACCGTGACGGTGATGCTGCACACCCTCATCGGCGAAAGCCGCGAGCAGGTGGCCGAGATCGTGCGCGGCCCGCTGAAGGATTACCTGCGCAGCGCGGCGGGGTTGATCAAGCAATATGCGTGGGCCTTCCCGGCCTTCAAGAAACCGCAGGGCGTGACCAACCCGTTCGAGGTGGATCTGAGCGCGCTCGATGACGCGGAGATGGAGGCGATCCTCGACTTCGCCTTCGAGCGTTACTTTCACGATGCGGGCCTGTTCGGCACGGTCGATGACGGCGTGGCGCGGATCGAACAGCTCAGGCAGATCGGCGTCGGCGAGGTTGCCTGTCTGATCGACTACGGGGTGCCGACAGCCGAGGTGATGCACAGCCTTGGCTATCTGGCCGAGGTGCGGGCGCAGGCGAACCGGCCCGCGGACATCGCGGCGGACGATCATTCGATCGCCGCGCAGATCATCCGCCATCGCGTGACGCACATGCAATGCACGCCCAGCATGGCACGGATGCTGACCATGAACGACGAGGCCTGTTCCGCAATCGGGCAGATCAGGCAGCTTTACCTTGGCGGTGAAGCGCTGCCGGGGGCGCTGGTCGACGAGTTGCGTCGCCACACGCGCGCGCGTATCACCAACATGTACGGCCCCACGGAAACGACGATCTGGTCGACGGTTCAGCCCGTCGAGGGCGCGGGTGGCTCGGCGCCGGCGATGCCGGTGGGCCGGCCGATCGCGAACACGTCGGTTCACGTGGTCGATGAAAGCGGGCGCCGGGTGCCGGTCGGCGTGACCGGCGAGCTTCTCATCGGCGGGGCCGGGGTGACGCGCGGCTACTGGCAGCGGCCCGAGATGACGGCGGACAAGTTTGTTGCCGACGATGTCGTGCCGGACGGTGACGGCCGGCTTTACCGTACCGGGGATCTGGTATGCTGGCGGACGGACGGAACGCTGGAATACCGGGGGCGGGCCGACCACCAGGTCAAGATCCGCGGCCAGCGGATCGAGCTGGGCGAGATCGAGGCGCGGCTGAACAGCTTTGAGGCCGTCAAGGAAGCCGTGGTCGTGCCGCGTCAGCACACCAACGGCGAGACGTATCTGGCCGCCTACATGATCGGGCGCCGGGACGTGGCGCCGGACAGCTTGAAAAAGTATCTCGCCGCGCATCTGCCGGAGGTCATGGTGCCGTCGCATTTCACGGTGCTGGACGAATTCCCGCTGACGCCCAATCGCAAGATCGACCGCAAGGCGCTGCCCGACCCCGCCGACGCGCCGGATGCGGCCGCCGCGCCGGATGTCGCGACGCATGTCGGGAAGGGCGGGACCGACGCCGCCATCGCGGCTGTCTGGTCGCGGATCCTCGGGGTTCGGAACATCGGGCGCGAGGACAGTTTCTTTGACCTTGGAGGCCATTCATTGCTGGCGGTGCAGGCGCATCGCGAACTGAAGGCGACCCTTGAACTGCCGCAACTGTCGGTGACGGACATATTCCGTTTCCCGAAACTGGCGGCGCTGGCGGGGCACGTGGACAAGCTGCGCGGTGATACAGGCGGTGACGAGGCGCCGGGCGCCGGTGCGGATAGCACGCTGGTCAATGCCGAAACCATGTCCAAGCGCCGCGCCATGCGCGCGGCCCGGTCGAGGAGGGCGATATGAACGCTTTTGCCGATATCCATTCGCTGGACGTCGCACAGGCCATGCTGCGGTCGATCTTTCCCGACGGTGTGGCGATCGGCGTGACATCGCCGGACGAGGACGTGCATGACCTGCTGGCCGCGGAAGAAGCCAGCCTGCCGAAAGCGACGGCGGCGCGACAGCGCGAGTTCGCGGCGGGCCGGCGTGCCGCGCATCAGGCCATGGCGGCGTTGGGGCAGGCGGTACGGCCGGTCGTGGCCGAGGCGGATCGTGCGCCCGTCTGGCCGGATGGCCTGACCGGCAGCATTTCGCATGATGACAGCGTTTGCGTCGCGGCGGTGGCTTCTTCCTGCGGTTTCGCCGCGCTCGGGCTGGATATCGAGCCCGACGCGGAGCTGCCGCGTGAGCTGGAGCCCGAGATCTGCACGGTCGGGGAACTGGCGTGGCTGTCGGTGCAACCGTCCAGCCTGCGCGGCCGGCTGGGGCGGTTGATCTTCAGCGCCAAGGAGGCCGCGTACAAGTGCCAGTATACCCGAAGCCGGACGGTCCTGGGCTTTGACGCGATGGAGATCACCCCGGATCCACAGACAGGCCAGTTCGAGGCGACATTCACCCGGGATGTCCCCGGTTTCCCGGCCCGAAGGCAGTTGGCCGGACGGTTCGTATTAGGCGGTGGCGTCCTGATGTGCGGTGTCACGCTGTCGGCTGAACAGGCGCGTTCCGCCGATCCCGGCGGTGGGTGACCGACCCGCGGATTTGTCACGTTCAAGGGAGCGAAGGATGATGCATCGTAGAGGTTTTCTGCCACTTCCGATCCTGTGGCTTGCCACGCTTCTGGGCGGGTCGGCATGGGCCGGGCTCAAGAAAAGCGCGCAACAGCTGGAAAGCGCGGCGTATGCCGACCCTCTGCCGGCACCGCCCGGGCCGCTGCGCGTGTTTCACCTTGGGCACAGCCTTGTCGGGCGCGACATGCCCGCGATGCTGGCACAGATGGCGGGCGCGGGCCACCGTTATGAAAGCCAGCTTGGCTGGGGTACACCGCTCAGGGGGCACTGGGAAGACAATGTGCCGATCAAGGGATTTGACACCGAGAACGATCACGCGCGGTTCCGCCCGGCGATGGAGGCCGTGTCATCCGGGGAGTACGATGCGGTTGTCCTGACCGAGATGGTCGAGCTGCGCGACGCGATCCGATACCATCAGAGCGGCAAGTACCTGTCCCTGTGGGCCGATCTCGCGCGGAACGCGGACCCCGGGACGCGCGTCTACCTGTACGAGACATGGCATCCGACCGACGACCCCGACGGATGGTTGACCCGTCTGGACGACGACCTTGAAAAGCTGTGGGAGGACAGGCTGTTGGCGGTCGACCTGCGCCGGAACGGCGGCGAGCGTCCCGTTCACGTCATCCCGGCCGGGCAGGTGATGGCGCGGTTCGTTCGCAAGGTGGAAAGCGCCGATGGCGTGGACAACATCGGGTCGCGCCATGACCTGTTCGCGCGGCAGGAGAACGGCGCGCGGGACCCGATCCATTTCAATGACATGGGGGCATATCTGGTCGCCCTGACGCATTACGCGGTGCTGTACCACGAATCGCCGGTGGGCCTGCCCCGGCAGTTGCGGCGCGCGGATGGTCGCGCGGCAACCGCGCCCGGCCCCGAGGCGGCACGGCTCATGCAGGAAACCGTGCAGGAGGTCGTGACCGGCTATGCCAAGACGGGTGTCGCGGCATGAACGTGTCCGGGGTGCTGCTTTCGGTTCTTCTGGTGGGGCACAGCCTTTTCGGCAAGGACACGCCGCAGATGCTGAAGCAACTTCTGTCGGCACGAGGGCCCGACGCCGAGGTGGCGTTCCAGATCATCAACGGCGCGCCGCTGGTCTACAATTGGGAACACGGACATGACGCCGAGGGCGTGAACGCGCGGGATTTCCTTGCGCGGCAGGATCCGGGTGTCGTCATCCTGACCGAGGCGCTGCCGCTGGATGATCATCTTGAATGGAGCGGCACCCATGAACACGCGCTGAAATATTACGAGGCCGCGGTGGCCGACGCGCCGGGCACGCGGGTTTTCCTGCAACAGACATGGCCGAGCGGGGTGGACACTGCCGGGTGGACCGATGCCATCGCCGCGAACCGGTCGAAATGGCAGGGCGTCGTCGATTACGTGAACCGCAATACCGCGTTGCCCGGTCCGTCGATGCGATTGCTGCCGGCCGGCGATGCCATGCTGGCGCTTGACGCCGAGATCGAGGCGGGGCGGGTGCCCGGGATTGCCTCCATTTCGGCGCTATTCGATGACGATGTGCACCTGAGCGACATCGGCCACTATTTCGTCGCCTCATTGCAATACGCCGTCATCACCGGGGAAAACCCGGTCGGGTTGCCGCGGGCGCTGTCGAACAAATGGGGCAAGCCCTACGAGGCGCCGGCGCCCGGGGCGGCGGAACGCCTGCAGGAAATCGCGTGGCGCGTGGCGCAGGAAGTGCCGGATGCGGCGGCCGTGACGCCGTCGCAACCGTCCAACGCGGCAGCGCCATCGCCGGAAACGGCGACGGAAACGCGCGACGCGCCGGATTGGGATATGCAGGCGAAGGATCTGCTGCGCAACGTGCCGCAGGGGATACTGCCCGCGGGGAACGCCACGATCGGGATCGGGCTGACGGGCGTGAATGACTGGTCGGTCCAGCAGCCGTTTCTGAACGTGATGAAAACCGCCCGGCCATGGATCGTCCACAAGGCCGGGCAATGGGGTGGCGGCGGCGTGGCGGAGCTCAGGGAGAACGGCGTTCTGGATGCGGATGGCTGGCCCGTGCGCCTGCCGCGCGAACTGGGGACCGTGGGCACCGTGATCCTGACGGACCTTCCCGCCGAGGCGGTGTCGCTTGCCGGGCGGTACCGGTTGAGTTTCGACGGTACCGGCGTCGTCGAGGTGATGGGCCGCGCCGAGAACAAGCAATACGGCAAGAACGAGGTGTTTTTCGATTTCACCCCGGGGGACGGCCCGGTGGAAATACGGCTGCGCCGGAGCGATCCGGCACGGACGGGCGATTACGTCCGCAACATCCGTGTCGTGAAAGTCGAGCATCTGGACCGTTTCGCGCGCGGGGAAATCTTCAACCCGCTTTTCCTGTCGCGGATCAGGGATTTCGACACGCTGCGTTACATGGACTGGATGGACACCAATCATTCGCAACTGTCGCGGTGGCGCGACCGGCCGCGTGCGGAAGATTACACCTATGCCAGCGCCGGCGGTGTCCCGCTGGAAGTCATGCTGGAGCTGGCCCGCCAGAGCGGTACGAACGCGTGGTTCAACATGCCGCATCAGGCGGACGACGATTACGTCCGCCGCTTCGCGCGCACGGTGCGCGATGGCCTCGGGCCGGAGACGCGCGTCTACGTGGAATTTTCGAACGAGGTCTGGAACTGGGCGTTCAGCCAAGCGAAATGGGCGTCAGCGCGGGCCGCCGAGTTATGGGGCAACGAAGACGCCGGCGGGCAATTCTACGGCATGCGGGCGGCACAGGTCGCGCGGATATGGTCGGACGTGTTTGCCGGGGCCGGTACGCCGGGGCCCGAACTGGTCAACGTGATCTCGACGCAAACCGGGTGGCTGGGGCTGGAGGAGAGTATCCTGAACGCGCCGCTCTGGCAGGAAAGCGATCCGGATGCGCGCGCGCCGGTCACGTATTTCGACGCCTACGCGGTAACGGGGTATTTCGGCGGTATCCTTGGCACCGAGGAACGCGCGGGCATGGTCCGGGACTGGTTGGCCGAAAGCCGGGCCAAGGCCCGGCAAACGGCCCGTGAAAGTGGCCTGACAGGGGCCGCGGCCGAGACTCATGTGTCGGACCATGCCTACGACATGGCGAGCCGGCGTGCGGGCCTGGAACTGCTGAACGGAGCGGTCAGCGGGGATGACAGCGATACGCTTGCCGACCTGCTGGGCCGGGTTCTGCCCTATCACGCGCGCGTGGCCGCGGCGCATGATCTGGACCTGGTGATGTACGAGGGGGGAACGCATCTTGTCGGGATCGGCTCGATGGTTGATGATGCAGCGTTGACGAGTTTCTTCACGCATTTCAACTACACGCCGCAGATGGGCAGGCTCTACGAGGTGCTGCTTGCCGGCTGGCGCCGCCTTGGAGGGGGCCAGTTCAACGCCTACGCGGACATGAACACGCCATCGAAATGGGGTAGCTGGGGCGCGCTGCGTTACCTGACGGATGACAATCCGCGGTGGCGCGCGCTGGTCAGTGCCCGGGATTGCGACGGCGACTGCGACCGCATGTAAACGCCGGCACGCGTCGTCGGCGCGGTGGCTCAGATGCCGAAATGGCCGGACAGTTTCCGGGCTTCCTGACCGACGTCATGCCGGGCCAGCGCGCGCTGACGGCCGCGCGCGCCCATGTTTGACAGCTTGTCACGAGAACACGCCGCCATGTCGAGCACAGCCTCGGCCAGCGCCGGCGCGTCCCCGGCGGGAACGAGCCACCCGTTTTCGCCGGGTTTCACCAATTCGGGAATGCCGGCGACGTAGGAGGTGATGACGGGGCGGCCTGCCGCCATCGCCTCCATGATGACCATGGGCAGACCTTCGGCGAAGCTGGGCATGACGAGGGCGTGGGACCCGGCAAGCCGCGCCGTGACATCGGCCTCGGACAACCAGCCGGTCAGCGCGATGTTGCGGGCAAGGCCAAGGCGGGCGATCTCGGCCTCGATCAGGCCGCGCAGTTCCCCGTCACCGACAAGGATCAGTTTCGCATCCGGGTGGTGCCGGACGATCTCGGCCATGGCCGCGACCAGGATCATCTGGCCCTTCTGTTCCGCGAAGCGCCCGATCGAGATCAGCCGCAGGGGGCCGTCCGGTACCGGGGCGGGCGCCGGGAAGGCCGCGGGGTCGATCCCGCAATGCACCACCTTGATGCGGTCCCAATAGCCGGGTGCGACCCACCGGCACAATTGCGCGCGCCCGTAGCTGCTGATGGCGACGGTAAAGGCGGAGCGGGCGATCTTTTCGCCGAGGCACTGCGCGCGCGGGGCGTCGAATTCCTCGGGGCCGTGGACGGTGAAACTGTAGTCGGGGCCGCCAAGAACCTTGACGAGCATCGCGACCGTGGCGGCGTTCGTGCCGAAATGCGCATGGATATGGGTGATGCCGGCGTCGGCACATGCCCGCGCGACATGGCAGCCTTCGGCGAAATAGATCAGGTGCCGCAGGACGCCGGTTTCCGATTTCCGGCCGAGGCGGATTGCCAGCCCGAGCGCGCGCGCCGCGGCGCGCGGGGCGGAAAGGGCCATGCGCGCGACAGCACCGAACAGGGCCGCTGCCCCCTTTTCGAGAACATAGTCCGTTCTCGATTGTTCGGCGTCGTCGAGCGGATCGACAAGCGGCACGGTCGGGCGGCGCATGGCCAGCCGCAGGACGGAATGCCCCTGTTCCTCCAGTGCGCGCAGTTCACGCCGAATGAAACTTTGCGACGGTTGCGGGTAAGTGTTGAGAACATATGCAAGCATCACGTCGGCCCGCCCCTGAAATCGGTTTCATCCTTGGTACCCTGTCGCCCGCATCGTGGAAACCCGGGTTGTTTCCAGTGGCCGACAGTACCGGGCTTGGCCCGGCACTGTTTCTTGATCCGGGGGCAATCAAGTCGGGAATCCGGGCGTGATCGCAGGGTCAATTGACCCGTCACCGGGCAAGCCGTAGCGTCTGACCACGTTCCCGTATTCCAGCCGGATGGCGCTAATTCATGGCCAGTCTGACCGCCACCTTTCAAAGCAACCGACTGCTTTCGCGTGTGCTGCGCAGTTCCTCGTGGCTTGTTCTGGGATATGGCGGATCGCAGTTCCTGCGGCTTGCCTCGAACCTGATCCTGACGCGGCTGCTGTTTCCCGAAGCCTTCGGGATCATGGCGCTTGTCACGATGGTGACGATCGGGTTGTCGATGTTCTCGGACGTGGGAATCAACTCCTCGATCGCGCGGAGCCCGCGGGGCGATGACCCCGATTTCCTGAATACAGCCTGGACGTTGCAGGTGATCCGGGGCTTCGTGCTGTTTGGCGCGACGTGGCTGCTGGCCGCGCCTGTGGCGGAACTCTACGACGCGCCGGACCTGGCCTATTACCTGCCTGTCGCCGGTCTGTCGCTGGTGGTCAGCGGCTTCAACCCCACCCGCATCGAGACGGCGACACGGCACTTGCTTGTGGGGCGGCTGACGGTGCTTGACCTGCTCGGGCAGTTCATCGGCATCCTGAGCATGATAGCGCTGGCCTACGTCACGCGCTCTGTCTGGGCGCTCGTCATCGGCGGGGTGATCAGTGCGCTTGCGAAACTGTGCCTGACCCATCTTTTCCTGCCCGGGGCGGGCAACCGGTTCCGCTGGGAAAAGACGGCGGCGCACGAACTGATCCATTTCGGCAAATGGATCTTCCTGAGTACCGCGTTCTGGTTCCTCAGCAGTCAGGGGGACAAGGCCATTCTGGGCAAGTTCCTGTCCCTTGATACGCTGGGTATCTACAATGTCGGGTTCTTCATTGCCAGTTTTCCCCTGCTGCTCGGGCAGGCGGTGACGCAGAAGGTCCTGATCCCCGTCTACCGTGAAAAGCCGCCCGGCGCGGCGCCGGAAAACGCCCGCCGCTTGCACCAGATGCGGCTGGGGCTGTCGGCGGGCGTGATCGGTCTGCTGACGGCAATGGCGGTGGCCGGCCCGCCATTGATCTCGGTCCTTTATGACATGCGGTACCAGGATGCCGGCGGCATGGTCGTTGTCATCGCCTGTGCACTCATACCGCAGGCGATCGGCCTGAGTTACGATCAGGCGGCGCTCGCGGCGGGTGACTCGCGCCGGTTCTTCGTTTTCACGGGGGTGCGCGCGGCCTGCCAGATCGGCTTTCTGCTGGTCGCCGTCACGCAATTCGGATTGTTGGGCGCGATGGTGTCCGTCGCGGTCGCGATGCTCGTGGTGCATCCCGTGCTGATCTGGCTGGCCCGGGTGCACGAGGCATGGGACCCGCTGCATGACGTTCTGGCCACGGTTGCGGGGGCATCCGGCGCGGCGTTCGCGGTATGGCTTCACTGGACCGAAATCTTGGCGTTGGCGGGCTGATACCGGGCAGGGCGCGCGCCGCGTTGCGCGCCAGCCTGTTCCGCTTTGCCGCGCGTACCGCGTCAGCCGGTGGACCCGCGGCGGCGCTTCCGCTTGCCATCGACGACAGGTATCGTCACGACGGGGGCGAAGCCGAGCCTCGCTTTCATATGTGCGCTGGTCCGGATGACCGGGTGGCGCAGGTCAAGCAGGAAGGCGAGGATCAACGCGGCGGCCACGCTCATGACACCGCCCAGTGCCGCCGCCTTTTTCCGGCTGGGCGTCACGGGGTAATCCGGCAGGCTGGCCGGTTCGATGACGGTCAGCCGCGCGGTCTGGCGCCCTTTTTCCAGCTTGTAGGCAACTTCGGCCTGCGCGCGGCGATCCGAGACGACATCCAGTTGATCCTGCAGTTTCTCGACACGCCGGTCGAAGGCGGCAAGCTCGCGTTCGATGCGGGGTGTCGTTTCAATGGTGCTGCTGAGAGCGTCGGCCCGCTCCTCAAGAAGAACGTGCTGTTCCTCGAGCGAGGCCAGTTCAGCCTGAATGTCGCGTGTCTGTTGTTCCAGCGTGGCCGCCCGTTGACCCTGATCGAGGCCCGCAAGTTCACGTTCGAGCGCGATCATCTCGCGCTCGATTTCAAGCAGCGCGCTGCTGATCGAGGCATACTGGGTCTGACGGAATTCGAGACTGCCCGAAATCGCAAGATCGTTTTCCCGCCGGAAGGCCGTCCGCTCCTGTTCGAGCGTTTCGAGCTCGTCGATGAGTTTCTGTTCCTCGGCGACGAAGAAGTCGAGCGTCTCGCGCGCCTTGGTTATGCTTTCCCGGGTGCTGAGGTCGATCGTGCGCTGTGCGAATTCGTGTGCAACCTGCCGCGCGAGTTCCGGTGTTTCCATGCGGGCCGAGACGGTCAGAACGGCGACGGAGCCATCATCGCCCGCGCCGTCGCTTGCCGCGGCGATGCCATCGATGTTCACCGCCTCGCGCATCAGGACCAGCCGTTCGTTGGGGCGCCGTCCCTTGAAGAGATCATACTTGTCCGCGATCTCGATCACCGAATCGCGCGCCATGAGCTTTTGTTGAACCAGTTGCAGGTGACGCGCCGAGCCGCTGCCGGCCGTTTGCGGCGCAAGATCATCGTTGACCTTGGGCTGAGCGACCTGCAGCACCTCGGCGGATTGGTACATGTGCTGCTGGCCCAACGCGAGGAATACCGACGCGGCGCTGCCAATGATGGCCACGGCCGCGATCAGCTTGAAGCGGCGCCGCACCATGTCGGTAAAATCTGCTAGCGTGTAGACTGTTTCCAATGCCTTACCTGTCTCCCGGCGCGGGCCGCCAAAGCCGTGCCCGCCTGCCCCGTGCCCGTGACCTCGGCACAACCAAGCATGTCAGGCTGGCAAAACTATGACACGGCAAGGGCAAAGCAAGTTACCGGTGTCAGATTCGCCCCTTGTTCAGCACGACGCCGAGCAGACGGGTCTGACCGTCGAGAATGCGTTCGCATTCCTCGATCTGCTTCTTGGTGGAACGGGTGCCATCGGAGACGAGAAGCACGCCGTCAACATTGGGCAGGAAGGCCGCGAGATCGTCATGTTCCAGCATTGCGGGCATGTCGTACAGGACGATATCCGGGTCGAGGGCATCCTGCATGGTCTCGAGTACCTGCCCGGTGCCGCTGTCGTGCAACTGTTCGGCGGCGTTGATGTTGACTTCCGAGTTCAGGGCCAGCGCGAGCGTTTCGGACAGGCGCACCATGTGATCCCGGGTCTCTGTGCGGCCGTGGAGGTAGTCCCCGAGAACATGCGTGCCGCCCACGCCCAGCATCTGCGCCACGCCCGGCGCGCGCTGGTCGAGGTCCACGAGGACAGTGCGGGAATCGGGCACCCGGGAAAGGCTGAGTGCGAGATTGACTGCCGTGAAGGTACTGCCGCAGCCGGAGGTCGGCGCCGATACGGCGATGCGGTTCCAGCCTTTCAGTTCCAGTGTGCGCACCAGCCGGGTCCGCAACACGTCGAAGGCCCGGGATGCGGGGTGATCCCGGTCGCGGTCGACGGTGAACCCCGCCTCGTTCGTGGCGTTCTGACGGACCATGCGAATGTGATCCCATTCATCCTGCCACATGCCGTCTGCAAGTGCGGGCGGGGCGCGATGGGTCCGGTCGGCCGACGGGGCAGAGACTGTCGGATGCTCCGGCTGGTGCCGGTCCGGGGCGAGCCCGGACGCCGGTGCCGCCGCCGCTGTCGTCGTTGCGAGCATGTTCATCTCAGTGCCTCCAGATCGCGTGATTTCGGTCAGTAGCCGGTCTGCCGAAGGACGACCCCGACCGTCTGGAACAGGATCTTGATGTCTCCCGTCAAGGACAAGCCGGCAAAATATCGCGCATCCACGGTGGAGCGGTGCGCGAAACTGTTCTCGTTCCGGTCGGAAACCTGCCATTCACCGGTGATACCCGGGCGCATGCGGAAATAGGGGCGCGGGTTCGTATACAGGGACAGCTGGTCGGGCATCATCGGGCGCGGGCCCACGATGCTCATCTCGCCGATGGCGACATTCCACAGCTGCGGCAGTTCGTCGAGCGACGTCTTGCGCAGGACCGCGCCGACCCGCGTGATGCGGGGATCGTTCTTCAGCTTCTGGGTCCGTTCCCATTCGGCGCGTAGCGCGGGATCCGCCGCCAGGTGCCGGGCCAGCGCCGCCTCGGCATCGCGGCTCATCGTCCTGAGCTTCACGATGCTGAACAGCCGGCCGCCCCGGCCTATCCGCTGCTGCCAGTAGAAAGGCTGGCCGCCTTCCAGCCACAGCGCGATGG
Organism: Roseovarius sp.; assembly: GCA_031580875.1. Taxonomy (GTDB): domain Bacteria; phylum Pseudomonadota; class Alphaproteobacteria; order Rhodobacterales; family Rhodobacteraceae; genus Roseovarius. Next base: position 32,055 of record JAVLCJ010000010.1, on the reverse strand, counting down.
CGCATATCGCGATGATCGGCAGGCTGATCGGGAGGGTCAGCGTCACGAAGGCGAAGTCCAGTATGCGTTTGCCGTGCTCCACGTACCAGCCGCCGCGGCGTTCCGTGTCGCGGGCGCCTGTCCCTGTCCTGGTGCCTTTCGGTGCGCCGACGTCCGGACCGGTGATCACGAACCCGGACATCCTGCCGCTGCCATGCGCGTCCTGTGCGGACACGGCTTTCAGCGTGCCGTCCCTGAATAGCGTTTCTGTCATCGTTGCCCCCCAGCAACTTTCCGGTTCGTGTCAGACAGACAAGTGGGACCACCGCGAAAATCGCGAAGGTTTTACGACCTGTGAAATTCCGTTGCTTACCGCGGCCTGAGGCAGCCGCCGCGGGTCCCGCCATACTGTTTTGGCGGGCGGCACAGACACATTTCCACCTGCTATCTATCGTCTTTATCTTAACTTCTTTGCGTCAAAATTTTGCCCGCTTTCCGGGCAACAGACTGTTTCCCTTATTGAAAACAGATGCGTTAACCGTTGTCGTTGAGGGGTTATTCGTCATTTTCAGGCTGGATTGTTCCGGTTTTGGTAACGGTTGCACCAGAGTGCGCTGAAGGGCGGATTACCCTGTGCCGAGAATCAGCCAGCGGCCACGATTTTGCCAATTTCATGCCATGGACGGACCGGAAACGGGCGTGCCGCGGTAACACGGTGCAGGCGGTAAACGCCCGTTCTCGAACGCACCGGGGTCATGTGAAAGGTGTGAAGGGCCGGTGCCGGGGCTGGTCTCAGAACCTTTCAGACCAGGGCCGCAGGGTCAGTTCCTCGGACCATGCGGACCGCTCCTGGCGTATCGGCGCGCGATAGTTTCGCGTGATCTCGTTCGGGTCCAGCATGCTGACGGGCGCTCCGGGCGCGTCAGTTCTGCCGGGGTTGCGGATCATGCCGTCGATGTTGATCCACGCAAAGTGGATGCCCTGCGGGTGCAGTTCGCGCGACATGCTTTGCGCAAGTCCCCTTTGCGCGAATTTCCCCATCGCGAAGGCCGCGGACCCAGCGAAGCCCTTGGTGCCGGCGGAGGCGCCCGTGAACAGGATGGTGCCGCGCTTGTTGTCTTCGGGCGCGTTGCCGAGCAGGTGCCGCGCGGCCGACAGCCCCGATCCGACCCCGACGATAACGGCGCTTGCCTCAGGCCCCGGTCGTGCCATCGGGCAGTTCATCGGCCCGGGCAAAGCGGAAGAACTCACCGCCCGACCAGACGCCGAACCAGCCATTGTCCCGCGTGCCGAGCTCCACGAGCCGATAGAAGCTCTTGCGGTCGATCAGCGCCTCAAGGTTGTCGCGGATCAGCACGTATGGCGACGGTTCCCCGGTGTCGGGGTCGCGCGCTACCCGGACCGGGTGCCGCGGCCCGGCAGTGGCCCTGTCGCCGACATTCGTTTCGAATGTCAGGGTCAGGTCGCGGCCGGTTCCGTCCGGCTCGAAATCGACGGCGACGAACGGGGCATCGTCCACGGTGATCCTGACCTTCTCGACCGGCGTCACGAGGTAATAGTCGTCGCCCTCCTTTCGCAGGATCGTCGAGAAGAGCCGCACCAGACCGGGCCGCCGAATCAGGTCGCCCTCGTGGTACCATGCGCCATCGCGCGTGATGCGGATGTCGATGTCGCCGCTGAAATCCGGGTGCCACTCGTGCACCGGCGGCAAACCCTTGCGCGAAACGTCACTCGCGGCGGATGCGAGCTGATCGACTGACATTGCCGTGATCGGGTCTTTGCTCATTGCTTTTGCCATTTCGTCAATGCGCGATACATTCTAACTATCAATATAGTGTGCTGAGGAGTTTTTCCATGAGCGATGACGCGGACCTGCTGGCGGGGATCGAGGCGCTTGAGGACAAGCTGGCCGCGGCGCGCGGCTCGATCACGCAGCGCTTCGTCGGGCAGGAACGTGTCGTCGACCTGGCGCTGTCGGCCCTGCTGTGCGGAGGGCATGGTTTGCTGATCGGGCTGCCCGGTCTGGGCAAGACGCGGCTGGTCGAGACGCTTGCGACGGTGATGGGGCTGGACGGCAACCGCATCCAGTTCACCCCCGACCTGATGCCGGCGGATATCCTCGGCAGCGAGGTTCTTGAAACCGGCGAGGACGGCAGCCGTGCCTTCAAGTTCATAGCCGGCCCCATCTTCTGCCAGTTGCTGATGGCCGATGAAATCAACCGGGCCAGCCCGCGCACCCAGTCGGCGTTGCTGCAGGCGATGCAGGAACGGCAGGTCACGGTGGCGGGTCAGAACAGGCCGCTGGCGTCGCCGTTCCATGTTCTGGCCACGCAGAACCCCATCGAGCAGGAAGGCACCTACCCGTTGCCGGAAGCGCAGCTTGACCGGTTTCTCGTGCAGATCGACGTTCCCTACCCGGACCGCGACACCGAGCGGGACATCCTGCTGGCGACAACAGGCGCGTCGGAGGCAACCGCGCACGAGGTCTTCACCGCGCAGGAGCTGGTCGAGGCACAAAACCTGCTGCGCCGAATGCCGGTGGGCGAGTCCGTGATGGAAACAATTCTCGATCTCGTGCGCGCGTTTCGGCCCGAGGATGAGACAGCGCCCGAGACCGTGCGCGAAAACGTCGCGTGGGGGCCCGGTCCGCGCGCGGCGCAAGCGCTGATGCTGACGGTGCGCGCCCGTGCGATGCTGCAGGGCCGCCTCGCGCCGGACGCCGGAGACGTGGCCGCCATGGCGCAGCCGGTTCTGGTGCATCGCATGGCATTGAATTTCGCCGCGCGGGCGCGGGGTGAGAACCTGTCGGACCTGATCAGGACGACCGTCGAGACAATGACAAGGGTAGAGGCCGCCGCGTGACAGAGAGTGCCCGCCTTCGTGCGAGGGCCGAAACCGAAGCGGCCCGACTACCGCCGCTGCTGGCCCGGGCCGAGCAGTTGGCCGGGACGGTTCTGCTGGGTGAACACGGGCGGCGGCGTGCCGGACTGGGCGACGATTTCTGGCAGTACCGTGCCGTGCAGCCGGGTGACGAGAGACGCCACATCGACTGGCGCCGCTCGGCGCGGAGCGACACGCAATTCGTCCGCGAGCGGGAATGGCAGATCGCCCAGAGCGTCCTGTTATGGGTCGATGCTTCGGCGTCGATGCGGTTTGCCTCCGATGACTCGCTGCCGGAAAAATCCGACCGGGCGCGTCTGCTGGGTCTTGCGATCGCGATATTGCTCAACCGCGGAGGGGAGCGCGTCGGGCTGAGCGGTCAGTCCCTGCCGCCGAGGCGCGGCAAGGCGCAGATCGAGCGGCTGGCGGCTGCATTGGGCCGACACGGTGACAGCGAGTACGGCGCCCCCGCGAGCGCCGAATTTCCATCGCATGGACATGCCCTGTTCATTTCCGACTGTCTGGGCCAGATCGACCCGTTGAAGCGGGCGCTGACCGACGCGGCGGATCGCGGCGTGCGCGGCGTGCTGCTGCAGGTCCTCGACCCAGCCGAAGAGACGTTTCCCTATCGCGGCCGCACGATTTTCGAGAGCATGGGCGGCACGCTCGCGTTCGAGACGCTGAAGGCGTCGGAGTTGCGCGACCGCTATCGTGAACGGCTGGCCCGGCGAAAGGCCGATCTGGCGCAGTTGTGTGCGCTGACCGGGTGGCGCTATGGCTGCCATCATACGTCTGACTCCGCGCAGTCGGCCCTGCTTTGGCTCTATGGCGCGTTCGAGCGCGGGACGGGTGCGTGATGCCGGGCGCCGTTGCCTTCACGTCGCCGTTGATACTGCTGGCGTTGGCGGCATTGCCGATTCTGTGGTTCATCCTGCGGGCGGTCCCGCCCGCCCCGGTTCGGCGGCGCTTTCCGGGGGTCGCGCTTCTGCTGGGGCTGACGGATGACGACAGCGTCACGGACCGTACGCCGTGGTGGCTGCTGTTGCTGCGGATGCTGGCCGTGGCCGCTGTCATCGTTGCGCTTGCCGGGCCGGTGCTGAATCCCGAACGGGAGGGCGACCGGCCGCCTGGCCAACCACTGCTGATCGTGCTGGACGGCAGTTGGGCCAGTGCGCGGGACTGGGCCGCGCGCCGGAACCTCGTGCAGTCGATGCTGGCCGAGGCGGAGCGGCAGTCGCGCTTGGTGGCCATCCTGCAACTGAGCGCCCCCCAAGCCCCCGTCTTTCGCACGGCGGCCGCGTGGGAGGGCCGCATTTCGGGGCTTGCCCCGAAACCGTGGACGCCATCACCTGACATGATGGCGCGTGCGGCGGCGCTTCTGACCGACGACAGGGTCGAAACGCGCTGGTTGTCGGACGGGCTGGAACGTGCCGGGCGGTCCCGCCTGCTGGAGGCTCTAGAGCAGCGCGGAAGCGTGACGGTCCACCAAAGCCCGGCCCCGATAATCGCGCTCACACCGCCCGAGATGCGTGACGGCGATCTCGAATTGACGCTGCGCCGCGCTGGCGGCGGACCGGCGCAGGAAGTCGTTGTGGAGGCTTACGGGCGCGATCCGGCCGGCGTGATGCGCGTGCTGGAAGAGGTTCCCGTGACATTCGCGCAGGGGACCACCGAGGCGGGTGCGACGTTGGCGGTACCGGCGGAGTTGCGGGCGCGCGTGGCACGCCTCGAGATTGCCGGCCAGACCCATGCCGGTGCCGTGACCTTGACAGACGACAGCCTCCAGCGCCGGGAGGTCGCGCTGATCGCGGGCCGGGAAAACCGCGAAGGGCTGGAGTTGCTTTCGCCGCTGCATTACCTTGAACAGGCTCTGACGACGTCGTCTGATCTGCTCGACGGGGCGCTGATGGATGTCCTGCCCGCGAACCCGGACGTGATCGTTCTGGCTGACGTGGCGACGCTTTCGGCGGCCGAGGAGGACGCGCTGCTGGATTGGGCCGAGAAGGGTGGTCTGCTGTTGCGCTTTGCCGGGCCGCGACTGGCCGCCAGCGACGTGTCCCGCAACGAGGAAGACCCGCTGATGCCGGTCCGCCTGAGGGCCGGCGGGCGCACGGTGGGTGGCGCCATGAGTTGGGGCGAGCCAAAGGCACTGGCGCCGTTCGCCGAGGATAGCCCGTTTCACGGCCTGTCCATTCCGGATGATGTCAGGGTCACGGCGCAGGTGATGGCCCAGCCCGACCCGGACCTTGCCGAGAGGGTTGTGGCCCAGCTTACGGACGGCACACCGCTTGTCACGCGCAAATCCATCGGCCGCGGGCAGGTCGTTCTGTTCCACGTCACCGCGAATGCGGAATGGTCGAGCCTGCCGCTGTCGGGCCTTTTCGTGCAAATGCTCGAAAGGCTGGCGGTGTCGTCGCGGGTGGCCTTGCCGGAGCTTGCCGAGGTGGAGGGGACGACATGGCGGGCGGTGCGGGTGCTGGACGCGTTTGGCGCGCTCGGGGATGCCGGGGCGCTGCCGGGTGTCGCGGGCGAGCGGCTGATCGCCGGCAGGATCGGGCCCGACCTTCCGCCGGGGCTGTACGAGGGGCCCGATCGCAGGCTCGCGAGAAACGTGATCAACGCCGGGGATGCCGTTGCGCCGGCGGCGTGGCCACCTCGCACGGCGCTGGCCGGGTTCGCCCGCCCGACCGAGACGCCGCTTGGCGGGTGGCTGCTGGCGTTCTCGCTGGTATTGCTCATGGGGGATATCATCGCGTCACTGGCGCTGTCCGGCAGGCTGTTGCCGGCTCGGGCCGCGCTTCTCGTCGTGGTGGCGCTTGGTCTGCCGGACACCGGTCTTGCGCAGCAGCAAACCGCCGAGGAAAAGGCCATCCGCGCGACCACCGAGGTCGTGCTGGCCCATGTCGTGACCGGCAACGACACGGTCGATACCGCCGCGAATGCCGGTTTGCAGGGATTGAGCGAAACGCTCTACCGGCGCACGTCCGTCGAACCCGCCGACCCGATCGCGGTAAACCTCGAGACGGATGAACTTGCCTTCTACCCGTTGCTGTACTGGCCCGTCATCCCCGACCAGCCGATTCCGTCTGCCAACGCCTACGCGAAACTCAATACCTATCTGCGCACCGGCGGGATGATCCTGTTCGATACCCGTGATTCGAATGTTTCCGGCTTCGGCGCGTCATCGCCCAACGGGCGGAAATTGCAGGAACTGGCAGAGCCGCTGGACGTGCCACCACTTGAACCCGTGCCCGAGGATCACGTGCTGACGCGGACATTCTACCTCTTGCAGGATTTTCCCGGGCGTCATTCGGGACGCACCATCTGGGTCGAGGCCGCGCCGCCCGACGCGGAGAAGATCGAGGGGATGCCGTTTCGCGATCTGAACGACAACGTCACGCCCGTGGTGATCGGCGGAAACGACTGGGCATCGGCATGGGCCGTCGATGAAAACGGCGACCCGATGTTTCCGGTCGGACGTGGCTTCGCGGGTGAGCGCCAGAGGGAGCTTTCCTACCGCTTCGGGGTCAATCTGGTCATGCATGTACTGACAGGAAACTACAAATCCGACCAGGTGCATGTGCCGGCGTTGCTGAACAGGTTGGGTCAATGACGGGCAATATCCTTTTCGAGCCTCTGCTGCCGTGGTGGATGATCGGCATGATGGCGGGCCTGCTGGCCCTGGGCGTGACGCTCGCCCTGTGGCGCGGGCTGTCGGGCTGGGGGTTGCGGTTGCTGGCCGGCGCGGCGATAATCGCGGCCCTTTGCGGGCCCGTGTACCAGCGCGAAGACCGTGATCCGCTCAGCGATATCGTGTTGCTGGTGGAGGATGAAAGCGCCAGCCAGCGCCTGGCCGACCGGGCCGAGGCGGCGTCGGCGGCGTCGGACGCCATCGCCTCGGATCTGGCGGCCATGGAGAATACCGACGTGCGGCGCGTGACCGTCCGGGACGCGCCCGACAACGCGGGCACACAGTTGATGACGGCGCTTTCCGAGGCGCTGGCAGAGGAGCCGAGCGGCCGCGTTGCCGGCGTGATCACGCTTTCGGACGGGCGTGTGCACGATATGGCGCGTGCGCCCGATGTTCCGGCGCCGCTGCATCTTCTGCATACCGGCCGCAAGGGAGACTGGGACAGGCGCCTGATCGTGCAGGATGCCCCGGCATTCGCCATTCTAGACGAAGAGGTCACGTTGCGCCTGCGCATCACCGATGACGGGGCCGCCCCGGACGCCGGTGAAACCGTGCCGCTGGAAATTTCCATAGACGGCGAGGAGGCGCAACGCTTCGACGTGCCGCTTGACCGGCCCATCGAACTGCCCGTGACCCTGCCGCATGCCGGGCGCAACGTGTTGCAGTTCACCACGCCGAGCGTGCCCGGGGAACTTACCGACCGCAACAATACGGCGCTTGTTCAGATGAACGGCGTTCGGGACCGATTGAGCGTGCTGCTGGTCTCGGGGCAGCCGCATCCTGGCGGGCGGACGTGGCGCAACCTTCTGAAGTCCGACAGCTCCGTCGATCTGGTTCATTTCACGATCCTGAGACCACCCGAGAAACAGGATGGCGTGCCGGTTCGGGAACTGTCGTTGATCGCCTTTCCGACCCGCGAACTATTCCTCGAAAAGATCGAGGATTTCGACCTGATCATCTTTGACCGGTACAAGCGCCGCGGAATCCTGCCGTCGGTCTACCTCGACAATGTTCGCGATTACGTCGAGCAGGGCGGCGCGATGCTGATCGCGGCCGGCCCGGATTTCGCGAGCGCCGACAGCATCTACCGCACGCCGCTCGAGTCGATCGTCCCCGCGCGCCCGACGGCACGCGTTCTGGAGCAACATTACCGGCCGGAAGTGACGGACCTTGGCGCGCGCCATCCGGTAACCTCGGGGTTGCCCGGGGGCGAGGGCCCCGGCTGGGGCCGCTGGATCCGGCAGATCGAACTCGAGGAGGCGACGGGACAAGTCGCCATGACGGGCGCTGACGACAAGCCGTTGCTCGTGCTTGATCGTGTCGGCGACGGCCGGGTGGCGCTGCTGGGGTCCGATCAAGCGTGGTTGTGGAATCGCGGATACGAAGGGGGCGGGCCGCAGTTGGAACTCTTGCGGCGCTTGGCCCACTGGATGATGAAGGAGCCGGAACTGGAGGAAGAGGCGCTCCGGGCCGAGGCGACGGGGCAGACCATGCGCATCGTGCGTCGCTCGTTGTCGGACGAGGTGCCGCCGGTCATCATTACCACGCCTTCGGGTGACATTATCGAGCGTGAATTGGAAAAGAAGGCGCCGGGCAGGTTCGAAACCGTATTCGAGGGCGGCCAGATCGGGCTTTACCACCTTGAGAACGGAGAGCAGACCGCGGTTATCGGCCTTGGACCGGCAGCACCCAGGGAGTTCGAGCAGACGATCGCGACGGGCGATATCCTGCGCCCCGGGATCGAAGCGACGAATGGCGGTGTCAAGGCATTGGCCGACGGCATCCCCACGATCAGGCAGGTCCGCGCCGGCCGGCCGGCCGCCGGCCGCGGCTGGATCGGTATAACGCCGCGCGGGGCTTACAAGACCACGAGCCTCGTGCAGTTTCCGTTGCTGCCGCCCTGGCTGGTTCTGGCATTGTTCAGTGCGCTCATCATCGGTGGCTGGCTGCGGGAAGGTCGGCGTTGAGACCGTGGCCGTGCCCACTGTGCGGGCAGGTTTGCGACGCTTTTGGCAACTCCACCTTGCCACAGGCCGAAATTGGTTATATTTTGTTACCAATGATGGGAGACTGACCTTGGAAATGCCGCGCCCCAATTCGTCCGTGCTGTCGCGCAAGGCAGATCTTGTCGCGCGGCTGCAACAGGTGCTTCGAGCTGATGCGGTGATCTCGGACGAGGCCGAAACCCGCGCTTATGAATGCGATGCACTGACGGCCTACAAGTGCCCGCCGCTGTTGGTCGTGCTTCCGTCCTCGACCGAGGAAGTTTCACAGATACTGCGGATTTGTCACGAAATGGACGTGCCGGTCGTGCCGCGCGGGGCCGGAACGTCGCTTGCCGGCGGCGCCCTGCCCAGCGGGGACAGCGTGATTCTGGGGGTCGCGCGGCTCAACGAGGTGCTCGAGACCGATTTCGACAACCGTTTCATCCGCGTGCAAACCGGCAAGACGAACCTTTCGGTGACAGGCGCCGTGGAAGAGAACGGTTTTTTCTACGCGCCGGACCCGTCCAGTCAGCTGGCCTGCGCGATTGCCGGCAACATCGCGATGAATTCGGGCGGCGCGCATTGCCTGAAATACGGCGTGACGACGAACAACCTTCTTGGTGTGACCATGGTGCTCATGGATGGCACCGTGATCGAGTTGGGCGGCGCGCACCTGGACGCGGCCGGGTATGACCTTCTGGGGCTGATCTGCGGGTCCGAGGGGCAGCTCGGGGTCGTGACAGAGGCGAGTTTGCGCATCCTGCACGCGCCGGAGGGCGCCCGCCCCGCGTTGATCGGCTTCGATAGTAACGAGGTGGCCGGCCGGTGCGTGTCGGACATCATCAAGGCCGGGGTGCTGCCGGTCGCCATCGAATTCATGGACCGGCCCTGCATCCGCGCGACCGAAGCCTTTGCCGGGGCGGGGTATCCCGATTGCGAGGCGTTGCTGATCGTCGAGGTCGAAGGCAGCGACGCGGAAATCGACGAACAGCTTGCCCGGATCACCGAGATCGCGCAGCGCCACGACCCGGTGGAGCTGCGACAAAGCAGTTCGCCCGAGGAAAGCGCCAAGATCTGGCTGGGCCGCAAATCGGCCTTCGGGGCCATGGGGCAGATCAATGACTACATGTGTCTGGATGGCACGATCCCGGTCAGCGAATTGCCCTTCGTGCTCAAGCGGATCGGCGAGATGAGCCGGGAATTCGGGCTGGATGTCGCGAATGTCTTTCACGCGGGTGACGGAAACATGCACCCGCTGATCCTGTTCGATGCGAACCAGCCGGGGCAGCTGGAAACCTGCGAAGCATTGGGGGCCGAGATACTCAAGCTCTGCGTCGAGGTCGGCGGCTGTCTGACGGGTGAGCACGGTGTCGGCGTGGAGAAGCGGGATCTCATGGTCAATCAGTACGCGCCGGAGGACCTGGAGTGCCAGATGGCCGTCAAGGATGTTTTCGACCGGAAATGGCTGCTGAACCCGGCGAAGGTTTTCCCGTTGCAGGCATCGCACGCGCGCAGAAGCCACGGCGGCTGATGCGGAACGGAGAGACAATGCTGACACCGGAAACCGAAGACGATCTTGCAGCCCTCGTGGCTGAGGGCGCCACGCCCTTCCGGGTGTTCGGGGGCGACACGCGGCCGTTGGGCGCCCCTGTCAACGCAGCCCCGTTGTCAACGCGCGCAATGTCCGGGATCGACCTCTATGATCCCGGCGCCTTGACCATGGTCGTGCGAGCGGGCACGCCACTGGCCGAGGTCGAGACGGCTCTTGCCGCCGAGGGGCAGCGCCTTGCCTTCGAACCGATGGACCACCGCGGTTTGCTGGGCACCGAGGGAACGCCAACCATCGGCGGGGTTGTCGGGGCCAATGTGTCCGGGCCGCGCCGTATTCAGGCCGGGGCTTGCCGCGATTTCGTGCTGGGGGTCCGCTTCGTCGACGGGCGCGGGCAGGTCATCAAGAATGGTGGCCGCGTGATGAAGAACGTGACGGGCTATGATCTCGTCAAGCTGATGGCCGGCAGTTACGGCACCTTGGGCATCATGACCGAATTGTCGCTCAAGGTACTGCCCGACACGCAGATCACCAACCTTGTCACGCTGCGGGGGCTGGATGATGCCACCGCCATCAAGGCCCTGTCGCGCGCGCTGGCATCGCCCTGCGATGTGACAGGGGCCGCCCACCTTCAGAAAGGTGAGGCAGGCGCGCCTGTCACGATGATCCGGATCGAAGGTTTCGCGAACTCGGTTTCCTATCGAGCCGGTGAATTGCAGAAGCTGTTGGCGGGGTATGGCGAGGTCACCTTGGACAATGATGACGAGTCCGCCCGCGCGGCGTGGGCGTCGGTGCGCGATGTCGCGCCGTTTCACGGACGGCCGGGCGACGTCTGGCGCGTTTCCACGAAACCAACCGACGGCCCGGGGATCGTTGCCCGCCTGCAAGATGTCGAGGCGATATACGACTGGGGCGGCGGGCTGGTCTGGCTTCTCGTGCCGGAAGGCAGCCAGCAACAGACGATCCGGCGCGCGGTTTCGGAGCTTGGCGGCCATGCCATGCTGGTCCGGGGGGACCGGGCAAGCGGCGCCTTCCAGCCCTTGGCAGGCCCCGTCGCGGCCTTGCAGGAGGGCCTGCGCCACCGCTTCGATCCGCGCGGCCTGTTCAACCCGGGGCTCATGACGGCCATGGACGCGGCATGATCGGCCCGGTATTCCTTTCAATCCGGTCGCCCGTTGCGCATCGCGCGCAGACCGGGCGGCGCATGGTTCATACGGGCCGGTCTTCATGAAAACGGAATTCACCACGCAGCAGTTGCAGGACCCGGATGTCGCCCGATCGAACGAGATCCTCAGGGCCTGCGTGCACTGCGGTTTCTGCACCGCGACGTGCCCCACCTATCAGGTTCTGGGGGACGAGCTGGACAGTCCGCGCGGGCGCATTTACCTGATCAAGGACATGCTGGAAAACGAGCGTGTGCCGGATGACCGCACGGTGACGCATATCGACCGCTGCCTGTCCTGCCTCGCCTGCATGACGACCTGCCCGTCGGGCGTGCATTACATGCATCTTGTCGACCATGCGCGCACCTATATCGAGGAAAACTACAAACGGCCGATGGGAGAGCGGTTCCTGCGGTGGATTCTGGCGCGTATCCTGCCCTACCCAGGGCGTTTCCGCTTGGCGCTGCTCGGCGCCAAGATAGGTCGGCCCTTTGCCCGCCTGGTGCCGGACGCACGGCTTCGCGCCATGCTCGAGATGGCGCCCAAGCGGATCCCGCCAGTGAGCCGCAATGATGATCCGCAGACCTTCACGCCGAAAAACCCGAAGCGGAAGCGCGTCGCGCTCATGACTGGGTGCGCGCAACGCGCGTTGAACACGGATATCAACGACGCGACCATCCGCCTTCTGACGCGGTTGGGCTGCGAGGTCGTCGTGGCGGAGGGGGCGGGCTGTTGCGGCGCGCTGACGCACCACATGGGCAAAACCGACGAAAGCCACGGCACCGCCGAACGGAACATCCGGGCGTGGTCGCGCGAAATGGATGCGGGCGGGCTGGACGCCATCGTGATCAACACGTCCGGGTGTGGCACGACCGTGAAGGATTACGGCCACATGTTCCGCAACACGGCCCTTGCCGAGGACGCGAAGAAGGTGTCCGAGATCGCGGTGGACGTCTCCGAACTGCTGATGCAACTGGATGTTCCCGCGACGCAGGGCCAAGACATCACGGTGGCGTACCACGCGGCCTGCTCCCTGCAGCACGGCCAGCAGATCAAGACCTATCCCAAGCAATTGCTCAAGCAGTGCGGTTTCGCCGTGGTCGAGCCGGCCGACAGCCACCTGTGTTGCGGCAGCGCGGGTACCTACAACCTGATGCAGCCCGCGATTTCCAAACAACTGAAGGACCGCAAGATACGCACCCTGGAGGCAAAGCAACCCGATATCATTGCAGCCGGAAATATCGGCTGCATGATGCAGATCGGTTCGGGCAGCGATGTCCCCGTCGTGCATACGGTCGAGCTGCTGGACTGGGCGACCGGTGGTCCGGTCCCGCCGGTGTTGGAAGAAACCGACGCGACGGTTCCGAAATTGCGCTGAGTGTCCAAAATTCGCCCCAGTTTCCTGTTATGCAACGCGCAACTAGGGCACGGAGTGGATGTTTTGCGCGGATTTCTTGCTGTCTTCCTTTTCCTTCTGGCGACGGGCGCCGCGACTGCCGGCGACAGCCGGCTGCAGCGGCTGGATACAGGCGATGACGGCCGTGCGTGGGAAGCGGTCGGCCGTCTGGATCTTGCCGGGCGCGGGTTTTGCACGGCCACGCTGATCGCGCCGGACGTGGTGCTGACGGCCGCGCATTGTCTTTTTGACAAGGTGGACGGATCGCGGCTGGAAACCTCGAAAATCGAGTTCCTTGCGGGCTGGCGGAACGGCCGCGCCTCGGCCTACCGCCGGATTCGGCGCGCGGTGCTTCACCCCGATTACGATTTCAGTGCCGACGTGTCGTCGGACCGCGTGCGCAACGATATCGCGCTGCTGAAACTGTATCATCCCATCCGCAACACGCGCGTGATCCCGTTTCAAACCGACAGGCAACCGCGCAAGGGGGATCGCATCGGGGTCGTGAGTTATGCACTGGATCGTGCCGAGGCGCCATCGCTTCAGGAAGTGTGCGACGTGATGGCCCGCCAGCAGGGGATGCTCGTGATGTCGTGCGAGGTGGATTTCGGATCCTCCGGGGCGCCGATTTTCAGTTTCGACTCCGGGCAGGCGCGGGTGGTTTCGGTAGTTTCGGCAATGGCCGAACTTGACGGGCGCAAGGTTTCGCTCGGGACCGAGCTACAGGACTCGCTTGACCTTTTGCGGTCGCGGCTGACGCCAGGCGGTCGGGGTCTTGCGGAAGAAGCGCCGCGAATACCCGAGCAAGGCACGCGGCAGATATCCGGGGCGAAATTCGCCAAGCCGTGATATCCCGACAGGTGGCGGGATCAGCGCGCGTTTCCCGCTTGCGGGGCAGGTCCGTGCGCATCGCGGCAATGTTCTGTTTTGGTCTTGAAAGGCCTCGTCCCGCTGCCCACATACCGGCTGTCCGGCGCCACCAATGGGCCGGACAGGGAAGCCTGTCCCAAGAGGGAAGGCAGATAACCAGTTATCGCTCAACGGAGGATGACAAATGCGCAATCTTGATTTCGCACCGCTTTACAGGGCAACCGTCGGTTTCGATCAAATCGCCGACATGATGGACAGGGTTCTGTCAAGTGATGTGGCCCAACCCACATATCCCCCCTACAATATCGAGAAGACGGCCGATGACGCGTATCGGATTTCCATAGCCGTGGCCGGGTTTTCCGAAAACGACCTGTCGGTCGAGGTGAAGGAGGGGCAGCTCGTCGTGTCTGCGCGCAAGGCGGATGACGACGGCGAGCGGACCTATCTGCACCGCGGCATCGCGACGCGCGCGTTCGAACGCAAGTTCCAGCTGGCCGATCATGTGCGGGTGACCGGCGCGACCCATGCCGACGGCATGTTGCACATCGACCTTGTCCGCGAAGTACCGGAGGCGCTGAAGCCCCGACGGATCGAGATCGCGAGCAATCGCGCCATCGAAAAAGACGTCGTCGATACGTCCGCGGTGAACTGAGGCCGCGACGCGTTGACGAGAAACGCCTTGCCATCACGATGGCAAGGTGTCGTGCGGAAACCTTAAGGAACCGCGCGCCGCCAATCGGCGCGCGGTTTTTTGTCAGGCAGCGTCAGGCTGCGTGGCGAAGCGTTCATAAAAGGTGGCATTGCGTTCGGCCATGTCGCGCAGCAATGCCGGCGGCGTGAACCGCGCACCGAAACGGGTTGCCAGATCGTCGCACCTTTCTGCGGCATAGGGCGTGCCAAGCATGTCAAGCCAGCTGAACGGGCCGCCGGACCAAGGGGCGAACCCCCACCCGAGAATGGCACCGACATCCCCTTCGCGGATGTCTTCCAGCACGCCTTCCTCCAGCGCGCGGACGGCCTCCAGGACCTGTGCGAACATCAGCCGGTGCTGCACCGTGATCAACTCGGGCTGGTCGCTGCCATGCGGAAATTTGTCAGCCAAGCCGGGCCAATAGCCGAGCCGTTTGCCCTTCTCGTCGTAGTCGTAGAACCCCGCCCCGGCCTTCCGGCCCAGCCGGCCTTCGCCTTCCATCCAGAAGATCACCTCGTCCACGGCGTCGTCGGGGTAATCGTCACCCATTGCCGCCCTTGTGGCGCGGGCGATCTTGGCCCCAAGGTCGATGCTTGTTTCATCCACCAGTTGCAGCGGCCCCACCGGGAAGCCCAACTGGCGCGCCGCGTTGTCAATGAGCGCCGGCGCGACGCCCTCGGCCACCATGCGAATGCCCTCGTTGATATAGGGGATGATGCAGCGATTGGCGTAAAAGAACCGTGCGTCGTTCACGACGATGGGCGTCTTGCGGATCTGGCGCACGTAGTCCAGCGCCTTGGCCACCGCGCGGGGCCCGGTTTCGTTGCCCTTGATGATCTCCACCAGCATCATTTTCTCGACGGGGGAAAAGAAATGTATGCCGATGAAGTTCCCGGGCTTGCTGCTGGCCTTGGCCAGTTCGCTTATCGGCAGGGTGGAGGTGTTCGTGGCGAAGATGCATTCGTCACCGACCACCTCGAGGATGTCCTTGGTGACCTCGGCCTTGATCGTCGGGTCCTCGAAAACGGCCTCGATGATCAGGTCGCATCCTTGCAGCATGGCGTAATCGGTCGTGGCGGTGATCCGGTCAAGCGTTTCCGCCTTCGTCGCTTCGGTCGCCTTGCCGCGCTTTATCCCGGCATCCATGTAATCGGCGGTGTAGGCCTTGCCCCTGTCTGCCGCGTCCTGTTTCTGGTCGATCAGCACGACGTCGATCCCCGCCTGCGCGGAAACGAGCGTGATGCCCGCCCCCATCATGCCGGCGCCCATGACGCCGACTTTCCTGACCTTCTGATCCTCGACATCGGGGCGGTTCGCGCCTTTTTCCAGTGCCTCCTTGTTGATGAAGAGCGAGCGGATCATCGCGGCCGAGGACGGGTTCATCAGCACGTTGGTGAACCAGCGCGCCTCGATCCTCAGCGCGGTGTCGAATGGTACGAGCGCGCCTTCGTAGACGGCCGACAGCAATGCCTTGGCGGCGGGGAAGGCGCCCTGCGTGCGGCCGTTGACCATGGCGGACGCGCCGACGAAGGTCATGAAGCCGTCGGGATGGTAGGGGGCCCCGCCGGGCATCTTGTAGCCCTTTTCGTCCCACGGTTTGACGATCTTGGGGTCGCTGAGCACCCATTCCCGGGCCTTGGCGAGCAGGTCGTCTGCCGGCACGACCTCGTCCACCACGCCGGCGGACTTGGCCTTTTTCGGATCGTTCAGCTTGCCTTCGAGCAACAGCGGCGAGGCGGCCATCGCCCCCATCTTGCGCACGAGCCGCGTGGTGCCGCCCATGCCGGGAAAGATGCCCACCATGATCTCGGGCAGGCCGATCTTGGCCGATGCGTTGTCCGCCGCAAAGATCCGGTGACAGGCAAGTGGAATTTCCAGCCCGATACCGAGCGCGGTGCCGGGCAGGGCGGCCGCGACGGGCTTGCCGCCCTTGTTCTTGTCGTCCATGCCCGCGCGTTCGAGCTTGCGCAGGATGCCGTGCATCCGCATCAGCCCCTCGAACAGGCCCTTGGCCGGCGCGTCCCCGGCCTTTTCCTTCATCCGGGCGATGATGTTCAGGTCCATCCCCCCGGCGAAGCTGCCCGCCTTGCCCGAGGTGATCACGATGCCCCGCACCGCGTCGTCGGCCAGCGCCTCGTCGATGAGCGTTTCTAGATCGTAGAACCCCTGCTCGGTCATGACATTCATCGATTTGCCGACCGTGTCCCAAGTGATCACGGCGACGCCATCGGCACCTTTTTCCATCGTGAAATCGGTCATTTGCTGTCTCTCCTGTCCGGTCGCCGCATCATACGCGTTCGATGATGGTGGCGGCGCCCATGCCCGAGGCCACGCAGAGCGTGGCGAGGCCGGTTTCCTTGTCGGCGCGTTCCAGTTCGTCCAGAAGCGTGCCGATGATGATGGCACCCGTGGCGCCCAGCGGGTGGCCCATGGCGATGGCGCCCCCGTTCACGTTGACCTTGTCGTGATCGACATCAAACGCCTGCATGAACCGAAGGACGACCGAGGAAAACGCTTCGTTCACCTCGAAAAGGTCGATATCCCCGATCGACATGCCGCTGTCCGCCAGCGCTTTCTCGGTCGCGGGCACGGGGCCGGTCAGCATGATGGTGGGGTCGGTGCCGATCTTGGTGGTCTGCCGGATCCGCGCACGGGGCCTGAGCCCCCATTTTTCGCCGAATGCCCTGGACCCGACCAGCACGCCGGCCGCGCCATCGACGATGCCCGAGCTGTTGCCGGCATGGTGGATGTGCTCGATCCGCTCCAGATGGGGATATTTCAACTTGGCCACGGCATCGAAGCCGGGCATGACCTCGCCCATGTCCTTGAAGCTCGGCTTGAGACTGCCGAGGGATTGCATGTCGGTGTCGGGGCGCATGTGTTCATCCCTGTCGAGGATACTCAGGCCGTTCTGGTCGGTCACCTCGATGACGGATTTCGCGAACCGCTCGTGCTGCCATGCCTCGGCGGCGCGTTTCTGGGACTCGACCGCGAAGGCGTCGGCCTCGTCGCGCGTGAAACCGTATTCCGTGGCGATGATGTCTGCGCTGATGCCCTGCGGCACGAAGTAGGTTTCCATGGCCACGCTCGGGTCAACGGCGATCGCCGCCCCGTCGCTGCCCATGGCAACGCGGCCCATCATCTCGACACCGCCGGCAATGTAGGCGTCTCCGGCACCGCCGCGCACCTGGTTGGCGGCAAGGTTCACGGCTTCCATGCCGCTGGCGCAGAAGCGGTTGATCGACAAGCCCGGCATCCGCTGGTCGAGCGACGAGGCCAGAACCGCCGTCCGCGCCAGGCACCCGCCTTGTTCCTTGACCTGCGTGGCATTGCCCCAGATCACGTCCTCGACAGCGTGGCCGTCAAACCCGCTCCGATCCTTGAGTGCGTCGAGCACCTGCGAGGAGAGCCGCACGGCGGTCACCTCGTGCAGGGCGCCATCCTTGCGGCCCTTGCCGCGCGGCGTGCGCACGGCATCGTAGATATAGGCGTCGGTCATCTGTGTCTCCTCGGTCAGGCGCGGTCCGCGGGGGATCCGGGCATAAGGTCATAGGGGTGTTTCCAACCCGGCAGCGCAGCGATGTTGGACAGCCATCGGTCGATTTCGGGCCATTCCGCGCGGTCAAACCCGAATGGCTCGGGGTAGAAAAGATAGCCGCAGCAGCTGAGATCGGCATTTGTCACCGCGTTGCCCACGATCCAGTCGCGCCCCTTCAGATGAGCGTTGAGCGCGGTATACGCCGCCTTGAGCCGCTCCTGCATGAAGATGATGACCTCGGCCGGCCGCTTTTCCTCCGGCAGGAAATTCATCAGAAAGCGCGTCATGCCCGCCTGTGAACTCAGCTTGTGATTGTCCCAGAACATCCATCGCAGAACCTCGCGCGCCTCTTCGGCCGACGTGCCGCCGAACTTGCCCGTCTTTTCCGTGACGTAGGTCTGCATGACTGCGGATTGCGTCAAGGCCACGTCGCCGTCGACCAGAACGGGCACCTCGCCCATGACGTTGAGTGCGCGGAATTCCGGCGTGCGGGTCTCGCCCCCGAAGAAATCGACGAAGACGGGCGCCCATGAGAGCCCGGCGAGTTCAAGCGCCAGCGCGGCCTTGTAGGCATTGCCGGATTCGCCGAAACAATGGAGTTGAATGGTCATGGCGCGGCTCCCGGCCCAAATGTCTGAAGCGAGTATTTCCGGCAAGATGAAACGATCGGGCATTCACCTGATGTTAACGCAAAGACGTTGTGATCCGATTTGCGGTACAGGCTGGAGAGCCGATGGCCGTGCAAGGTGAAGCCCTGTCCCGGTGACTGATGCCATTCGGCCCGCGCACCGGGCAGGGTGCCTTCGTGCCATTCATCTTGCCGCAAATACTCCACGGGGGTCCGGGGGTGTGAAACCCCCGGTTCCACAGGATGAGTATGTTGCGGGGCCTGAGGGATCGTGGCGTATTGCCTGTAGGTTCCGTCATCCTCTCCCTCGTGCTGCCACAGATGCGTTGCGCGCGGGTATCGGCCCACATTTCGGCGATGTCGTACTCGGCGATGTAGCCGTAACCGCCATGAAGCTGCAGGCATTCGTCCAGTACCTCGCCCTGCGCATCGGTCAGCCAGTATTTCGCCATCGCGGCCTTTTCGACATCGAATTGTCCCGCGATGTGGTCGGAGAGGCATGAGAAAGGTGCGACAGAGCACTTTTGTTGTCCTGCATTGGGCCAGTTTGAAACGGGTGTGCAGCCGTGTTGTCAGGGTCGACGAGCCGAGGGATTGAGGCTGTTTCGCACGGGCAGTGTGGCGCGTCACGGCTCTCTTCACCACGTTCAGGAGGGCGCACCCGATGAACAACTGTTCTTTCGGCAGTCTCTTCGTCACTTGGCAGACGCCGGGGCCGTCCTCGGGCCGAGAGATACGCGAATGGAAAGGATTTCTACGGTTGGCAAGACTGAACTGTGCCGATATCTCCGCCCGCAGCTGATGATCTTTGGTCATCCATGTCATGGGGTCACCTCAGCGTTTGCGGGCGTCGAGCTCGGAGTTGAAAATCCTCAGCCGGTGCGTGAACGTGTCCTCGTCGATCACGCTGTCGAAGTTCTCGAAGAGGAAGGACAGTGCCTCGCCCTCGTCCAGCCCGGCTTCCTGCGCGAATTTCCGCAGCCGGCGGTATCCATCCTCGGTCATGGCCGCGTTGAACCGGCGGGTCAGGCGAAAGCGTTTCGGCATTTTTCCTTCCTTTCCGGCGCCGCTCGGGGCGCCTGCAGTCTCAGAACTGTTCGGCCTCCAGCGCCATCACGGGATCGGCCCCGCTTTCGATTCGCGCCAGGTGCATCGCGGTCGCGGGCAGGCGGCGTTTCATGTAGTGGCGCCCGGTTGCCAGCTTGGCGCGGTAGAACGACTCGTCCGAGGTGCCGGCATCCAGCGCCGCCTGTGCGGCCCGGGCCATCTGCGCCCACATGAGTCCAAGGCAAACATGACCGAAAAGGTGCATGAAATCGTAGGACCCTGAAAGCGCGGCATTCGGATTCTTCATCCCGTTCTGCATGAAGAACATGCCGGCAGACTGCAAATGCTTGGACGCGTCCTTGAGCGGGTCGAGGAAATCGGCCTTGATGGCGTCGTTGTCCTCGTTTTCCTTTATGAAGTCCTTGACCATGTCGAAGAAGGCCATGACGTGCTTTCCGCTGTCCTGCGGCAGCTTTCGCCCCACGAGGTCAAGCGCCTGAACGCCGTTGGCGCCTTCGTAGATCATGGCGATCCGGGCATCGCGGGCGAACTGGGACATGCCCCATTCCTCGATATAGCCGTGCCCGCCATATACCTGCTGGGCGAGGATCGTCATGTCGAAGCCCTCGTCCGTGAGAAAGCCCTTGATGACAGGGGTCAGCAGGCTGATCATGCCGTCGGCCGCCTCGTCCCCGCCCCTGTGGGACCGGTCGATCATGCTGGCGCCCCAGAGCATGAAGGCGCGCGCCCCTTCGATGAAGGATTTCTGGTCCATCAGGGCGCGCCGGATGTCCGGATGCACGATGAGAGGGTCTGCCGGGCCGTCCGGGTTCTTGGTGCCGGTCACGTCCCGGCCCTGCAGGCGGTCCTTGGCGTACTCGAGCGCGTTTTGATAGGCAACCTCGGCCTGGGCCAGCCCTTGCATGCCCACGCCGATGCGCGCTTCGTTCATCATGGTGAACATGGCGCGCATGCCCTTATGTTCCTCGCCCAGCAGGTAGCCGGTCGCGCCGTCATAGTTCATCACGCAGGTGGCGTTGCCGTGAATGCCCATCTTGTCCTCGAGCTTGCCACAGCTGACGCCGTTGCGCTCACCAGGGCTGCCGTCCTCGTTCACGAGAAATTTTGGCACGATGAAAAGCGACACGCCCTTGATCCCCTCGGGCCCGCCGGGGATCTTGGCGAGAACGAGGTGGATGATGTTCTCGGCCAAGTCATGTTCGCCCGACGAGATGAATATTTTCTGGCCGGTCAGCCGGAATGTCCCGTCCCCGCGCGGTTCGGCCTTGGTGCGCATCAGGCCCAGATCGGTGCCGCAATGCGGTTCGGTCAGGTTCATCGTTCCCGTCCAGTCACACGAGAACATCTTGGGCAGGAACGTTGCCTTCTGATCGTTACTGCCATGCGCGAGAATCGTGGAGGCGGCTCCGTGGGTCAGGCCCTGGTACATGGTGAATGCCTGATTGGCGCCCGAGAACATCTCGCCGACGGCGGTGCCCAGCAGGTAGGGCATGTTCTGTCCGCCGTACTGCTCGGGCAGGTCCAGCGCCGTCCAGCCGCCTTCCTTCATCTTTTCGAAGGCATCGCTGAAGCCCTCGGGCGTGCGCACGACGCCGTTTTCCAGAACGCATCCCTCCCTGTCGCCGGTCTGGTTCAAGGGCGCGAGCACTTCTGACGCGATCTTGCCGGCCTCCTCCAGAACGGCCGACGTGAATTCGCCGTCCAGATCGGCATAGCCCGGCGTATCGGCCTTGCTAACCTTGAGGACGTCATGCAGCACGAACTGCATGTCCTTCGTGGGGGCGGTATAACTGGGCATCTTGATCTCCCTGAACTTGCCTTGCGGTCCGCTGCGGTTACTCGGCGGCCTTTCTGCTCTGCCTGATCGAGGCGATCATCTTCTCGCCCCATCTCATCTGGTCCCGCAGGTCGGCGATGGCCTCTTCGAGTTCATCGCGCTGCCTTTCCAGGTCGGCCAGCCGCTCGCGGGCGATCTCGTAAGATTTTGACAGCTGCGTGAGCTGCTGATCCCCCTTGTCGTAGAGGTCGAGAAGTTGACGGATTTCTTCAAGGCTGAAGCCGAAGCGTTTGCCACGCAGGATGAGCTTGAGCCGCGCACGGTCGCGGCGGGTGAAAAGGCGCCTCTGGCCTTCGCGGAAAGGGAAAAGCAGTTCCTTGGATTCGTAGAACCGCAACGTGCGGGGCGTGACGTCGAAATCGTCGCACATCTGGCGGATCGTCATCGTGTCTTCGGTCATCTGTCTTCCTGTGCAGAACGGATCGTGGCCCGGTACCTGCGTTTGTGATGGCCGAGATACAATACTCCCCGGCTTTGACGTAACCGATACGTTGCGTCACTTTCAGGTTGACGTAGGATCAGCCAAGGTAAATCGCGGCGACGTGCAATAATGTTGCGCCGGAATACGTTACCTGTCGGGCAGGGACGCGGCGGTTTCATCGCGCAGGGCCTTCAGTTCGGCGATGGCCTCGTCAAGCTGCGCGCGTTGTTCTGCCAGCTCCTCGAGCTGGCTGTCGGCCAGCGTGATCCAGCTGCGCATCTGGGCTTCCGTGCCTTCGTGCTCGTAGATGAGGAGCCACTGGCGGATGTCCTCCAGCGCGAAGCCGAATTTCCGGCCACGCAGGATCAGAGTCATCCGCGCGATCTCACGCGGCCCGTAGAAGCGTGTGCGCCCTTCGCGCTCCGGCGCCAGAAGCTCGATATACTCATAATACCGCAGGGTGCGCGGCGTCACGTCGAACTTCGCGCACATCTCCTTGAATGACAGGCGTGTTTCTGACATGTCGCTTGCTCCCCTTCGATTAACGTAAAAGCAAGTCTTTCCAAGGGCAACCGCGCCCCCTTGAAGCGGGCAAACAAACAGGCTCATAAAGGTGGCGGCACCGTCGGAGGGAACAATGAGCGCAGACAAGAAGAACATAGCCGAACGATTCATAAGCGCCATTCCGCATTCAAGGGCGCTCGGCATGGAGCTTGGCGCGATAGGGGACGGCAGCGCCGCAATCACCATGGACTATGACCGCCGTTTTGTCGGTGACCCCGATACGGGCGTGATCCATGGCGGTGCCGTGTCGGCGCTGATGGATACGTGCTGCGGTGCCGCGGTGATGAGCCACCCGTCATCGCCGGGCGCGACGGCCACCATAGACCTGCGCATCGACTACATGCGCCCGGCCACGCCCGGTCAGCGTATCGTGGCAAAGGCCGAATGTTACCACGTCACACGGTCGGTGGCGTTTGTCCGGGCCCGTGCCACGGATGATGACACGGGCAACCCGGTCGCGACCGCGACCGGCACTTTCACGGTGGAGGTTGCACCATGAACCGTGCGCGCCCCGAACCAGTTCAGGTCGTGAAACAACGCCGGGATGCCGCGCTCAACGCGCTGGTTCAAGGCGTTCCCTATATCGGATTCCTGGGTATCGGTTTCGAAAGGCGTGGCGATGAGTTGACGTCAATCATGCCTTTTGATGACAAGCTGATCGGCAACCCGCAATTGCCGGCCCTTCACGGAGGGGCGACGGCGGCTTTTCTGGAAGTGACGGCGATCATCGGGCTCAGTTGGTCGATGTTGTGGGACGAGGTCGAAAGCGGTGAGCTGAGCGTCGTGGAGTTGGAAAGCGGCAATCTGCCCCGTCTTCCTAAAACGATTGATTTCACCGTTGATTACCTGCGAACGGGGCTGCCGAGGGATGCGTATGCCCGTGCCCAGATCGCGCGGTCGGGGCGGCGTTACGCGTCGGTTCACGTCGAGGCGTGGCAGGACAATCGCGCGCGGCCTTTCGCGCAGGCGACCGGTCATTTCCTGATGCCGCGCCGCGATGCCTGACAAAAACCCGGCTCTGACGCATCGGCGTGTTCTCAAGATCGCCGTTCCCATCGTGTTGTCGAACGCGACAGTGCCGATACTGGGCACGGTCGATACCGGCGTGGTCGGCCAGATGGGCGAGGCGGCCCCTATCGGCGCCGTCGGGATCGGCGCGATCATCCTGTCGGCGGTTTACTGGATTTTCGGCTTCCTGCGCATGGGGACGACCGGCTTGACAAGCCAGGCGCGCGGGGCCGGGCGGCAGGGTGAGGTGGCCGCGATGCTGACACGGTCCTTGCTGATCGGTCTGAGTGGCGGTGTCGCCCTGATCGTTCTGCAAGTTCCTGTTTTCATGGTGGCCTTTCAACTGGCGCCCGCCAGTGCCGAGGTCGAGTCACTGGCACGGGACTACATGGCGATCCGGGTCTGGAGCGCCCCCGCGATGATCGCCATATACGGGGTTACCGGGTGGCTCATCGCGCTGGAGCGGACGCGCGCCGTGCTGGCCATTCAGGTGTTGATGAACGGGCTGAACATCGTGCTGGATCTGTGGTTCGTTCTGGGCCTTGGCTGGGGTGTCGACGGGGTGGCGCGCGCTACCGTCATCGCCGAATGGAGCGGTCTGGCGCTTGGTTTCTGGTTCTGCCGGGATGCCTTTGCCGTGCCAGCATGGCGAGACTGGGCGCGGGTCTTCGAGCCGGTGGCGCTGCGGCGGATGGCGGTGGTCAACACGGACATTTTCCTGCGCTCCCTGATGTTGCAGGGGATATTCGTTTCCTTCCTGTTCATCGGCAGCCGTTTCGGGGACGTGATCTTGGCCGCGAACCAGGTTTTGCTGCAATTCCTGCATGTTACGGCCTATGCGCTTGACGGGTTCGCCTTTGCCGCCGAGGCGTTGGTGGGGCAGGCGCTGGGCCGGCGGGATGGCGGCGGGGTAAGGCGGTCCGCCGTGATGACGAGCCAGTGGGGGCTGGGCGCCGTGGTGCTGCTGGCGGCCGCGTTCGCGCTGGGCGGGGGAGCGATCATCGACATCATGGCGAAGGCGCCGGATGTGCAGGACGTCGCTCGCAACTATCTGATTTACATGGTTTTTGCGCCGCTTCTGGGGTTGGCGGCGTGGATGCTGGACGGGGTGTTCATCGGGGCGACCCGCACGCGGGACATGCGCAACATGATGGCGATCAGCCTGGCCTGCTATGTCATTGCGTTGGCCGTGTTTTTACCCCTTTTCGGCAATCACGGGCTGTGGCTGGCGCTGCTGGTCAGCTTTGTCGTGCGGGGGGTGACGCTGGGCCTGCGCTATCCCGCGCTGGAGACGAGCGCGCGGGGCTGAGGGCCCGGAAATACCTGAAAATCGGCTTCGGCATCGCGTCGGTATCGCGCAGGTATCGCGACGGTGCGGTCGCGCGGTTGTAATGGGCGGCCGTCACGGGCGGCAAATCACCGCTTTACAGAAAATACAAAATGTATACAAATCGTATCAAACCGGAGATTCGCCATGACCAAGGACCGCAAGCATGCCTGTCTCGAAGATCTGCGGGCGCGCATCCTGACGCAGGATATCGCGCCGGGCAGCGACCTTGACGAGGCCGCGCTGTGCGCGCGTTACGGCCTGTCGCGCACGCCCATGCGCGAGATCATCCAGCGGCTGAACGGGGAAGGGTACGTTCGGCTGGCGCAGAACCGCGGGGCCAAGGTGGCCTCGATGGACCTGCCCGTGATGCGGATGTTCTTCCAGACCGCGCCGATGATCTATGCCAATGTCACCCGTCTTGCCGCCGAGAACCGGCGCCGCGACGAGATCGGGCCGCTGGAGGACATCCAGGAGGCCTTCCGCCGTGCCACGCAGGCCGGCGATGCCAGCGAGGCTGCCATGCAGAACCACCGGTTCCACCTGCAGATCGGCGAGATGGCGCACAACCCCTACCTGCTGGCCGGTCTCAAGCGGATGCTGATCGACCATACGCGGCTGAGCCAGACCTTTTACCGGCCGGCCTCGGCCGACGAGAAGCTGCGCGTGGCGCGGGCCTGCGAACATCACGACGCGATGATCGTGGCCATCGACCAGCAGGAGTCGGCGGTGGCCGTCGACCTGACGCTGGAACACTGGAACCTCTCGCGCGACCGGCTGGAACGTTTCGTCAGCCCCGATCCCCTGCCGATCGACGTGATCCCGATGAAGGACCGAGAAGATGCGATTTGAGGGGATCTGGACACCCATCGTCACGCCCTGCCATGACGATTTCGGCATTAACGAGGACGCGCTGGCCGAAACCGTCGAGTTGCTGATCGGTGCCGGGGTGCACGGCATCATCAGTGCCGGCACGACCGGCGAGTATTA
This sequence comes from Roseovarius sp., assembly GCA_031580875.1. GTDB lineage: Bacteria > Pseudomonadota > Alphaproteobacteria > Rhodobacterales > Rhodobacteraceae > Roseovarius. The sequence goes on along the minus strand of JAVLCJ010000010.1, from coordinate 6,470 downwards.
CGCACAGGATTTCGAGGAGCGCCTGTGGCTGGGCCGCTGCACGAAGGAGCTGATCGCGGGACGGGTGCCGATGGTGATGGGCACCGGCGCGCTGCGCACCGAGGACAGCATCGACTACGCCAGATCGGCCAAGGAGATCGGCGCGGACGCGATCCTTGTGGCCACGCCGCCCTATTCCATGCCCACGGGGCGCGAGATCGCCCTGCACGCGCTGGCGATCGACCGCGCCGTGGACATGCCCGTGATGCTGTACAACTATCCCGACCGGATGGGCGTGAACATGGACGAGGAAACGCTCGACCGGCTGGGCCGGTCACCGAATTTCTGCGGGATCAAGGAGAGTTCGGGCGACATCAACAGGCTGCACATGATCGCGCGGGATTACCCGCATCTGGGGCTGCTGTGCGGCATGGACGACCAGGCGCTGGAATTCTTCGCTTGGGGGGCGCGGGGCTGGGTCTGTGCCGGGTCCAATTTCGCCCCCGAGGCGCATGTCGCCCTGTACCGGGCCTGTGTCGAGCAGGGCGATTTCATCAAGGGCCGGGCCATCATGAGCGCGATGATGCCCCTGATGCGGGTTCTGGAGCAGGGCGGCAAGTTCCTGCAGTGCATCAAGCACGGGGTGACGATGCGGGGCATCGAGGCGGGGCCGCCGCGCCGTCCGCTGCATCCGCTGAACAAGGATGACAAGCGCGCACTGGAAGAGGTGATCCGCACCATGAACAAGGCCATTGCCGCGATCGAGGGAGAAGGCAGATGAGCGAGTTGCTGACGGCTGGAGAATACGGCGCCATCGCCGCCGATCTGGACCTGCCCCGCGCGCCTTTCGTGGATGGCAAGTTCCGCAAGGGCAACGGCCCGGAACTGGACACGGTGAACCCGGCCACGGCCGCGGTCCTGGCGCGGATCGCCACGGCGGATGCGGGGGACGTGGATTTCGCCGTCCGGAAGGCGCGCGAGGCGTATGAGCGCGGGGACTGGGCCCGCGCGCATCCGTCGGCCCGCAAGGACGTGCTGATCCGGCTGTGCAAGCTGATCACGCGGCGGCGGCACGAATTCGCGGTGATGGAAAGCCTTGATTCCGGCAAGCCGATCCGCGACTGCGCGTTGATCGACCTGCCCGAGGTGATCCAGACGATCAAGTGGCACGCCGAATTGATCGACAAGATCTATGATCAGGTGGGGCCTTCGGGCGACGAGGCGATCTCGATGATCGTGCGCGAGCCGCTGGGCGTCGTGGCCGCGGTGCTGCCGTGGAATTTCCCGCTGCTGATGATGGCGTGGAAGATCGCCCCGGCGCTGGCCGCCGGCAATTCGGTCATCGTGAAGCCGGCCGAACAGACGAGCCTGACGGCGCTGCGGCTGGCCGAGGTGGCGCACATGGCCGGCGTGCCGCGCGGTGTGCTGCAGGTGTTGCCGGGCGACGGGCCGGGCGTGGGCGAGCCGCTGGGAACGCATGACGGCGTGGACATGGTGAGCTTCACCGGCTCCACCGAGACCGGCAGGCGGTTCCTGCGCTACTCGGCCGACAGCAACCTCAAGAAGGTGGTGCTGGAATGCGGCGGCAAGAACCCGGCGGTGGTGCTGGCGGATGCCGAGAACCTCGACCACGTGGCCGGGCACGTGGTGAACGCGGCCTTCTGGAACATGGGGGAGAACTGTTCGGCCAATTCGCGGCTGATCGTGCACAAGGCGGTGAAGGCGCCGCTGATGGCGCGGATCGTGGCGCGGCTGCGCGACTGGAAGACCGGCGATCCGCTGGACCCGGCCAACCATCTCGGGGCGCTGGTGGATGCCGAGCATTGCCGGAAGGTGACAGGGTACCTCACCGGCGAGGCTGTCGCCGGGGGTGATGTGCGGGGCAATTTCGTGACGCCGGCCGTCTACGAGGTGGACAAGGATGATCCCAGGGCGCGCGAGGAGATTTTCGGCCCGGTGCTGAGCGTGATCGAGGTGGCCAGCGCGGCCGAGGCGATCGGGCTGGCCAACGATACCGGGTACGGGCTGACCGCGAGTGTCTTTACCGGCAACGTGCGCCGCGCGATCCGTGCCGCGCGCGACATCCGGGCCGGGACGGTGACGGTGAACTGCTATGGCGAGGGCGACATCACGACCCCGTTCGGCGGCATGAAGCAATCGGGGTTCGGCGGCCGGGACAATTCCGTCCATGCCCATGACCAGTTCACCGAGATGAAGACGATATGGATCGACCTGACCGATCCGAAGGACGGGGATGACGTGGGATGAGTGACGTGGTGGAAAAACGGGCCGCGCGGCGCGGCCGCGGCGCGCGCAAGGCGGGGCGGCAGGCGCGGGACGTGACGATGCTGCCCGCGTTGAAGCGGGGGCTGCCCCTGACCGAGCCGATGGACGCGGCGCAGGTGGCGCGGGTCGATGCGGCCTCGATGCACATTCTCGAGAATACGGGCGTGGTCTTCCGCGACGAGATCGCGCTGGAGGACTGGCGCGCCGCCGGCGCCAAGGTGGTGGGCGAGACGGTCTACCCCGACCGGGAAATGGTGCGCGAGCTGATCGCGACGATCCCGGAGACCTTTACCTACCACGCGCGCAACCCGGCCAACAACCTGCCCTTCGGGCGCGATCACGCGATGTTCGTGCCGATGACCGGGGCGCCTTACCTGCGCGATCTGGACGACGTGCGGCGCAACCCGACGCTGGCGGATCTCGCGGATTTCCACAAGCTGGCGCACATGTGCGCGGGGCTGCACAGTTCGGCGCATCACATCGTCGAACCCTACGACCACCCGATCAGCCAGCGGCACCTGCGGATCACCTACAGTTCGATGAAGCACTCGGACAAGACGTTCATGGGCATGACGACCAGCCCGAGGAACGCCGAGGACGTGCTGGAGATGTGCGCGATCCTGTTCGGCGCGGAGTTCATGGAGGATCATCCGGTCGTCACCGGCAATTGCAACGGCAACTCGCCGCTGGTGTGGGACGAAACGATGCTGGGGGCGATGCGCGCCTTCTGCCGGCGCAACCAGCCGGTGCTGTGCAGCCCCTTCGTGCTGGGCGGGGCGAACACGCCGGCCAGCGTCGCGCCCACGGTCGCGCAGCTCAATGCCGAGGCGCTGAGCGCGCTGGCCTACACGCAGATCATCCGCAAGGGGGCGCCGGCGATCTACGGGCACTACCTGAGCACGGTTTCCATGAAGTCCGGCGCGCCGATGGCCGGCACGCCCGAGATTTCGCTGATGAACATGATGATCGGGCAGATGGCGCGGCATTACGGCGTGCCGTGGCGGTCGTCGGCCAGCCTGGGCGGGGCCAAGACGCTGGACGCGCAATCGGGATACGAAAGCGCAACGACGCTGATGGCCCTGCAGATGGCCGGTACGAACTACATGTGGCATGCCGCCGGCTGGAACGAGGCGGGGATGCATTGTTCGATGGCCAAGTTCGTCGTGGATGCCGAGCAATGCGCGATGGCCCATCGCATGGCCGAGGGTATCCGCTGGGATGATTTCGACGAGGCCGTGGCGGCAGTGGCCGATATCGGCCCCGGGGGCCATTACCTTGGCCATCCGCACACGCTGGCCAATTTCCAGCGGGCGTTTTTCATGCCCGACCTGTTCGATAACAACGCGTTCGAGCAATGGCAGGCCGAAGGCGCGATCGAGACGCATGCGCGCGCATTGAACCATGCCCGGGGGTTGCTGAAAGACTACGAGGAGCCCAGGCTGGACCCGGCCGTGGACGAGGCGCTGCGCGACTACATCGCCCGGCGCGAGCGCGAGATCCCGGCGGCCGACGCGCTGAACCAGGAGCATTGATGGAAACCGGGCTTCCATATCTCGATCTGGCGGATCCGGGCTTCTCGACCCGGGGGGCCGAGGTGCTGGCGGCGCGCGACGCGCATTGGTGTGCCGAAACGCCCTACGGCCTTGCCGTGCTGCGCTATCGCGAGGCGGGGCGCATCCTGCGCGACAGGCGATTCCGGCAGGGCAGCCACAACTGGCCGGACACCGTGGGCATCAAGGGGCCGTTCGCCGATTTCTGGCGGCAATCGGTGATCGGTCAGGAGGGCGCGGCCCACCAGCGGATGCGCGCGCTGGCCGTGCCCGCGCTGAGCGAGGATTACGTGCGCGGCCTGATCCCCGTGTTCCGGCGGATCGCGCGCGACCTGTGCGACGAATTGCGCCGGGCCGATCGCTGCGAATTCCAGTCGGCATTCGCCGAGCCGTTCGCGGGGCAGGCCATCACCACGCTGCTGGGCATGGAGCGCGAGGCATGGCCGCTGGTCGCGCACAACGCCGCCGACCTTGGGCTGGCGATGGGCGTCGAGGCTCCGAAATACGAGGCACGGTTCAACACCGCCTGCGGAACGCTGTTCCGGCTAGCCGACCAGTTGGTCGCCAAGGTGCGCCGCGGCGAGGATGACGGCAGCTACGTGGCGCGGATGGTGGCGGCGTTCGACCGCAACGGCGATTGCAGCCACGAGGAACTGCTGAATACCATCGTGATCTCGATCTTCGGGGGCGTGGACACCACCCGCGCGCTTATCGGGCTGGGCCTGTCGCTGTTCATCGAGAACCCGGCCCAGTGGCGTGCCCTGCGCGCCGATGCCGGGCTGATCCCGGCGGCCATCGAGGAATTCATCCGCGCCCGCCCGACCACCACGTGGGCCACCCGCGAGGCGGTGGAGGACGTGGAGATGAACGGCCGGGTGATCGCCAAGGGAACGGTGCTTCACCTGCTGGTTCACGCCGCGGCCCGCGACCCGGAGATCTGCGACGACCCCGCCTTTGACATCACGGCCCGGCGGCGCCGTCATTTCGGCTTCGGCGGGGGCGCGCATCACTGCATCGGGCATTTCGTGGCGCGCACGGACATCGCCGCCGCGCTGGGGGCGCTGCGCGAAACCTTTGCAACGGTGGAATACGACGGGGCGCCCGAATGGCTGCCCGACAGCGGCAACACGGGCGCGCACCGGCTGCCCGTCCGCTACACGCTGGTGACCTGAGGATGCCTGCCCATGAAAGTCACGCGCCTGCCCGTTGACCCCGGCCCGTCCGGGTGGAACGAGATACTGCAGGCGGCCGGCCCGGCCGACGTGCTGGATGACCGCCTGACCGCCGACTGGCTGGTGATCGGCGCGGGGTTCGCCGGGCTGGCCGCGACGCGCCGGCTGGCGCAGCTTGACCCGTCGGCGCGGATCGTGCTGCTGGAGGCGGGGCGCGTGGGCGCGGGGCCGGCGGGGCGCAACTCGGGGTTCATGATCGACCTGCCGCACGACCTGTCGTCGGACGATTACGGCGGCGCGGTACAGGCCGACATGGCGCAGACGCGCGCCAACCGCGCCGGGATAGACTTCGCAGCGGAAATGGCCGCCGAGTACGATCTGGGCGAGGAAGCCTTCGCCCGGGTCGGCAAGACGAACGCGGCGGCGACGGAAAAGGGGCACCGGCACAACCTCGATTACGCCGCCCACCTTGCCGAGATGGGCGAGCCGCGCGACATGCTGGATGCCGCCGACATGCGCGCGCTGACGGGCACGGAGTACTACCGCAGCGGCGTCTACACGCCGGGGTCGGCGATGATCCAGCCCGCCATGTTCGTGCGCGGCGTGGCGCGGGGGCTGCGGTCGAACCGGGTGCATGTTTTCGAGGGGTCGCCGGTGGTCGAGCTTGCGCGGCAGGGCGACTGGGTGGCGCGGACGCCCCGGGGGGCGGTGACGGCGCCCAAGGTCATCCTCGCGGTCAATGGCCATGCCGAGAGCTTCGGGCAGTTCCGGGGCCGGCTGCTGCACGTGTTCACCTATGCCTCGATGACGCGCGCGCTGAGCCGGGCGGAAAGCGCGGCGCTGGGCGGTGCGCCGCGCTGGGGCGTGACGCCGGCCGATCCGATGGGCACCACCGTGCGGCGCATCCGCGGCACCGGCGGTGACCGGATCGTGGTGCGCAACAGGTTCACCTGCGATCCGTCGATGACGGTGAGCGACCGGCGCATCGCGCGGGTGGGGCGTGACCATGACCGCGCCTTCGCCGCGCGTTTCCCGCAGCTTTCCGGCGTGGAGATGGCCTATCGCTGGGGCGGGCGCCTGTGCCTGAGCTGGAACGGCGTGCCGGCGCTGGGCGAGATCGAGGAGGGGCTGTACTCGGCGTGCTGCCAGAACGGGCTGGGCACGGCCAAGGGCACGCTGCACGGCAAGCTGATGGCGGAACTGGCGGCCGGGCACCGGTCGGCCCTGCTGGAGGCCGTCACGGGGCAGGACGCGCCCCGGCGCCTGCCGCCGCTGCCGTTCACCTTCGTCGGGGCGAACGCGGTGATGCGGTGGGGCGAGCACAAGGCCGGCGCCGAGATGTGAGCCCGGCGGGCCGCGGCCTATCCGCCGGCGGTGCCGCGGTAGCGAAACACGCCCGTGCCCCGCGCGACGCAGGTGCCGAGGTCATCTGTCACCGTGGCCTCGGCGAAATAGGTCTTGCGGCCGCCGCCGGTGTGCCGGG
>JAVLCJ010000109.1:0-8417 GCA_031580875.1 Roseovarius sp. | reverse complement strand
TCGGGCAGCGGCGATGACGTGCGCATCACCACGCGCACGGCGCCGGACGATCCGTTCAACTGCCTGTATTCCACGATCCACGAGGCCGGCCATGCCTGTTACGAACAGGGGATAGACCCGGCCTATCGCCTGACCCCGTTGGGACAGGGCGTGTCGATGGGCGTGCACGAAAGCCAGAGCCGCATCTACGAGAACCAGCTCGGTCGGTCGCGCGCGTTCTGCGGCTGGCTTTTCGGCGAGATGCGCGCGGCTTTCGGCGATCTGGGTATTACGGATGCGGACGCGCTTTATGCCGCCGTGAACCGGGTGCATCCGGGGTATATCCGCACCGAGGCCGACGAGGTCCAGTACAACCTGCATGTCATGCTGCGGTTTGACCTGGAGCGGGCGCTGATATCCGGGGACCTGCCCGTGGCCGATCTGGAGGCCGCGTGGAACGACCGGTTCGAGGTCGATTTCGGCACGCGGGTGGACAGCCCGTCGAACGGATGCCTGCAGGATGTGCACTGGTCCGTGGGGCTGTTCGGGTATTTCCCGACCTACAGTCTTGGCAATGTCTATGCCGGCTGCCTGCACGCGGCGTTGCGCCGGGCGGTGCCGGATCTGGACGCGTGGCTGGGCGAGGGTGACCTGGCGGCGGCCACCGGATGGCTGCGCGAGAACGTGCAGCGGCATGGCGGGCTGTACCAGCCGCGTGACCTGATCACGCGGGCCTGCGGGGCCGCGCCCACGGCGGAGCCGCTGATGACCTACCTGGAGGAAAAGTTCGGGGCGCTTTACCCGGCCTGATGCCGGCGGCGGTCATTCGTTGACGGTGATCACCTTGTCCCTGGATTTCTCGATCCATTTGGCCATCGTTTCGAACAGGACATCGACATCGCGGGCCTCGATGGCCTGACGCAGGGACTTGAGCGCCTGCGCCATCTCGATCTCCGACAGGTGCCCTTCGAGCGCGCGCAGGATCTTGGGGTGCGCGGTGGTCATCATGTCCGAGCCGATCATAAGTTCCTCGTGCAGCTTCTCGCCGGGGCGCAGACCGGTGATGCGGATCTCGATGTCGCCATCCGGGTTTTTCCCGTCCCGCACTGTCAGGCCCGCGCCCTCGATCATCTGCCGGGCGATCTGGCGCACCGGCACGGGCTTGCCCATGTCGAGGACGAAGACATCGCCGCCCCGCGCGTACGACCCGGCAAGCAGGACAAGGCTGACCGCTTCGGGGATGGTCATGAAATACCGCGTGACGTCGCTGTGCGTCAGGGTAACGGGCCCGCCATTGGCGATCTGTTCCTGGAAGAGCGGGATCACCGAGCCGGACGAGCCGAGAACGTTGCCGAAGCGGACCATCGAGAAGCGCGTGACCTTCGAGCGCGTCGCGAGATCCTGCACGACGAGTTCGGCCATTCGCTTTGAGGCGCCCATGACGCTGGTCGGGCGCACCGCCTTGTCGGTGGAAACGAGGATAAAGCGCTCGACCTGCGCATCCTCGGCGGCATCGGCAGTGATCTTGGTGCCCAGAACGTTGTTGCGCATCCCCTCGATGGCGTTGTCCTCGACCAGCGGCACATGTTTGTAGGCCGCGGCGTGCAGGACGATGTCGATGTGCCATCTCTGCATCGTCATCGTCATCAGTTGCTTGTCGCATACCGAGCCGAGCACGGCCTCGATCCGGATCCCGGACGCGACATTGGCCAATTCGCGATGGATCTGGAAAAGGGAATGTTCGCTGTGGTCGATCAGGATGATCGTTTCGGGCCGGCACAGGATCAGCTGCCGACAGAGTTCGGCCCCGATGGAGCCGCCCGCGCCGGTGACCAGAACGCGCCGGCCAAGGTAGATGTCCTGTACGCCGGACAGCGACTCCCCCAGATGTTCGCGCCCCAGCAGCTCGTTCACGTCGACGGGCCTGGTATCGGCCAGCCCGTTGGCCGTCTGCGATACGAGGTCCGCGAAGGACGGCAGGGCGTGGACCTCGCAGCCCGTGTCGCGCAGCCGTTCGGTCAGGTTACTGCGCAGGGAGGCGGGCGCCTTGGGCATCGCCAGCACGATCCGGTCTACCGCGTGGCGCGCGATCACCTCGTCGATCTCGGCCGGGGCGTGAACGCGCAGGCCGGCGATGCTGAGGCTTTGCAGGCGCGGATCATCATCGACGAAGGCCACGGCGCGGACCCGCTCATCGGTGGCCAGTGCCGTGGCGAGTTGCTGCCCGTTGTGGCCGGCGCCGTAGATCAGCAGGCGCGTCTGCGGATTGCCCCTGCGATAGATGCGCAACAGCGCCGTGCGCAGGCTCAACCGGGCCATGACCGACAGGATCAGGAACAGCATCCCGGCGACGGCAAAGACATGCGCGGGCGTGGCGGTGGGCATGATCAGGGCGGCGAGCACGCCCGTTCCGATCAGCATCACCGCAACGAAGGCGGATTCGATCACGCCCTGCATCTCGTAGGCGTTCAGCTTGATCTTGTGGAGCCCCATGAGCGTCGTGACGGCCCCGCCCATTACCAGCAGGATGATCATGTCGCGCAGCGCGACGCCCGGGTTGGCCGCGATCCATGAAAGCCCCAGCAGCAGCCAGCACGCAAGCGCGTAGGACAGGCCCACGAGAACAACGTCGATTGACAGGATGAGGGCGCGTTTCTGTGATCGCGTAAGGGAGATCGCGAGATTGTACAGCATGCGTCCCGGTCCCCCGTTCGGATTGGGGTCGCGCCCCTTTTGGGTATCTGGCCGGCTGTTTTGCCGATAGCAAACCAGACACTTTGGTAGCAACAATAAGAAAATCGGACAAGGCAGGAATTCTGCGGATGCGAACAAACCGAATTTCGGCGGGTTTTCGCCGAAATCAGGGTCTGTATGATCCTAGAGTGGCGCCCGGATGCGCAGGCACCTGAGCGCAGTGACAATGATCAGCCGCAGATCGAAGCACAGATTGCGATGCTGTGCCCAGATGAGATCGAGGCGTGCCTTTCGCGGGATACAGCACCGCATGTAGAGTTGCTCGGTCTCCTCGGCGCTTGTGCATCCGGCAAGCAGCTTTTCCTCATTGCGGTGGAACAACAGCGTGCCCAGCCCGGTCACCCCCGGCCGGCTGGCGAGAACCGCCGCGTAGGTCTCGGGGCATTTCTCAACGTAGCGTCGAAGGGGCGGGCGCGGCCCCACGAAGCTCATGTCGCCGCGCAGGATGTTGACGAGCTGCGGCAGCTCGTCGAGCCGGCGGCCCCGTAGCCAGGCCCCGGTGCGGGTGATCCTGCCGGCCTTGTAGCCCGCCGACACGCCGCAGTCATCGGTGGCGCTGCGCATGGTCCGGAATTTCCACAGCACGAAAGGCGCTTCGGGTGTTTTCATGCGTTCGGAGAGGTACAGGACGGGGCGGCCATCCCGCAAGAGGATGACCCCGGCGATCGCCAGCATGACGGGCAGCAGAAGCACCAGCAGCACGAGCGCCAGCACGATATCGAAGAGCCGCTTAGCGGGCGTCATCCGCTGCCTCCAGGTCCTGCCAGTCCGCGATCATCGCGGCTGCCGTCTTACGAGTTTCGAGGCCCGGCAACAAGCGGGTCAGCCGCCCCGTTGACAGCGTGACCGCCTGTATTGCCTCGGGCGGGGCGTGCCGCCAGCGCACGGGCCGTCCCGCCGCCCCTGCCAGGTCGGCCATCCCGACCGGATCGCCGGACGCTATGTTGAGAACGGGCGGCAGCGCGTCGGGCGGCAGATCGGCGAGCGCGGCGATGACACGGGCCAGATCGCCGGGGGCGACATAGCTGCGCAGCGGGCCGCGCCCGTCCTCGAACCTGTCGAGGGTCACGGGATCGTTCGAGGGACACAGATTCGGCGTCAGGCTGTCGGCGCCCAGCACGTTGGCCACGCGCAGGCAGCAATGCGCGATCGATCGGTCGTCGAATGCCGCCACGTCGTGTTCCATGTCGCGTTTCGCGGCCCCGTAGCCGGACAGGGGGGATGGTGGCGTGTCCTCGGACAGGTCGGTGCCGGGGCCGTAGACGGCGGCGCTGGAAAAATGCAGCACGCGCCGGGCGCCGCATGCCCGCGCCAGTCGCCGGCCCTCGCGGGCGAGGCGGGAATTCTCCGCCAGCGCTTCGGGCGTGCCGCGGGTGGTGCCCCAGAGGCTGACGACCGTGTCGCAGGCGGGCAGGTCGGGCATTGGCAGGCCCGGGGACCACGTGATGTCCGCGCCGGGATGACGTGACAGGAAAGCCGCCGGCGGAAGCCCGGCGCCGCGCGGGCCGGTCCATATCCGGCGCAGCAGGCGCCCGACGCGCCCCCCCGCCCCGGTGACGAGCAGTGCCGGCTGTCGCGATTGATTTGCCAAGCTGTCTTCCTTCGCGGTTCCGTGCCTCAAGATTTTGTTTGTCTAGCACCATGCGATCGCGGTAGTGAACGCATAAACTGATAAATATCGGGTGGGAGAAAGACGTGCGAAAAACCTCGCGAGCCGTGGTCGTTCTGGGCTTGGCGGTCATGCTGGCAGGGTGCAGCCTGCCGCGAAGCGCCGCCCTGCAATCCGAAATCGTGAACGAGGCCAACCGCGAGGAGCCCACCATTCAGGTCGTGCCCGTCACGCGCGAGATGACGCCGATGCTGGCCGACTGGCCCGCGACCGGCTGGGACGGGTATTACCGGTGGTTTGGCAACGGTCGCGGGCCGGATTCGTCGATCATCCGCACCGGTGACGAGCTGGATATCGTGATCTGGGACAACCAGGAGAACTCGCTGCTGTCCAGCGGTGGCAGCAAGTCCACGCCGATCCCGGCGACGGTCGTTTCGTCCTCGGGCAACGTGTTCATCCCCTATGTCGGTGACGTGGCCGTGCGCGGCATGACAGCGGACGCCGCGCGCGAGCGGCTCCAGAAAAAGCTCGAGGGCATCGCGCCCACCGCGCAGGTGCAGCTTGCCGTGAAACCGGGGCGCAACAATTCGATCGACATGGTGGCCGGCGTTGGATCGCCCGGGCGCTATCCGCTGGAAAACCGCAACACCAAGATTCTCGGCGTGATCGCGCAGGCCGGGGGGATCATCCCGGCGCTGCGCCATCCGCTGGTGCGGCTTCAGCGCGGTACCGAAAGCTACGAGACGCGAGCGGAAAGGTTGATGGCCGATCCCGCGCGGAATGTCCGCGTGCGCGGCGGCGACCAGATCATCGTCACCGAGGACGACCGCACGTTCAACGTGCTGGGCGCCGCCGGGACCCAGGAAGTGATGAATTTCCGGAAGGAAAGCATGAGCGCCATGGAGGCGTTGTCGGCCATGGGCGGGCTGCAGGGGTCGCGTGCCGATCCGAAGGGCATCCTTGTCCTGCGGGAGTACGAGGCCGAGGACCTCAAGCCCGGGACGGACGGGCCGGACATGCAGCAGGTCGTGTTCACGATGGATCTCACATCGGCGGACGGGCTGTTCGCGGCGCGCCAGTTCGAGATCAACCCCGATGACACGCTGCTGGCGACCGAGTCGCCGATCTCGGCGGCGCGCACCATCGTCGGCCTGTTCGGCACGGTGATCGGGGTGACGAGCAGCGCGAACAACCTCTGACACGCGGCAGGCGGCGCGGTTTCCCGGGCCGCCCGGCTGTCGGCTGGGGCGGAGGCATTTCCAGGAAAAACATGGCGGATGGGCCGGCGCGCGGCACCGTATCGCGCGTGCCGCGCCGGGTGTTGACCTGCTGGCAGGCCGGCGCCTGTTGCGCGCAACGTCGCGCGCCACGACCCGCCACCGGCATGGCGCGGTCAGTAATCCTTTTCGAAGAAGAGGCCAATCCCGGTGTCGCCCGTGTTGTCCGCGCGGCCCTTCGCGGTGATGCTGGGGGTTATGTCGAGATTGAGATTGATCTCGCGGCGGCCCTCGCTGTCGGCGGTGAACTCGGAATATATGTTGTCCGAGATGTAGGCGCCGGCGCTGACTTCTGTCGCGCCGTCCTCCCCGGAGGTCACGTCCAGATTGCTGAGGCCGAAGGTTTCTCGCAGGCGGCCGACGATGCCATTGCCGCCCCGGCCCGACAAGGTTGCCACGGCGGAGGCGAGTTGCGCAGCCTGAAAGGCCGAGATGTTGTCGAGGCCCCGGCCGAATATCAGGCGCGAGACGACCTCTTCCTCGGGCAGGTCGGGCTGCGAGCGGAAATTGACGCCGGGTTCGCTGGCCAGCCCCTCGATGATGATCGTGATCAGCGTGTCCGCCGCCGATGTCTCGGCGACGAAGCGCATGTAAGGGTCCAGCGCGCCGCGCAGGTCGATCAGCCCCTCCGTCAGCTCAAGCCGCTTGCCGAGGATGTCCAGCCGGCCCCGGATCAGTTCCACCTGTCCGCTGGGAATGACGTTGTCGGTGGTCCCCGTCACGCGCAGGCCGCCCCCGAGTTCGGCATCCAGACCGCGCCCGCGCACGAAGATGCGGTTGGGCGCGTTGATCGTGACATCCAGCGGGAAAGCGGGCGCCGCGCCGCCGCCATTGCCGGCGTCTTCCGCGATCAGGCCGGCGCGCGCGCGTGTCAGCCGCGCGGCGCGGGATTCGTTCAGGTGGCGCAGCCCCGGCAGGGCGACTGCCGCGGCGGCCGTGCCGGAGGGCACGCGGATATCCGCCCGACCAAGCGTCACGCGGCCGCCGATGCGCGCCCCGCCCGTCAGCGGTCCGATGACGGACAGCGTGCCGTCGGCCGTCGTGGTGAATACCTTGCGATCGGTGAGCGTGAGCCCGGACAGCGCCACGGCGAGATCGGCAGCGTGCGGCGGCACGAGCGACACCGGCCCGTTCAGGGTGAAACTGCCGCCGTCCAGCGGGCTGCCGGACAGCTCGATCCGGGCGGTTTGCGCGCCGAGCGTGACCGTGGCGTCGATCCCTTCGAGCGCGGTATCGAGCGCGGGCAGCGCGGCGCGGGCGCCCTCGGTCCGCGCGGTGCCGGACAGCGCGGCAAGCCCGGGCGTCCCGTCAAGCCGCAGGTCGTAGGTGGCCGTTCCCCGAAGCGAGTTCGGCGCCAGTTGCCGGTTGACGAGCGCGAGCGGAAGCGCGCCGGAAAGCGACAGGTCGAGCTGCCGGCCGAGGTCGCGTATCGTGCCCGCCGCGCGTATCCGCATTCCACCGGGGCCATCCGCGGCGAGGTCGACATCCAGCTCCCGCGCATCGGGCGTGATGGGCTGCAGCGTGCCCTCGGCGGTGAGGGGGCCGTCGAGACCGGGGGCGAACGCCCCGAGATCGGCCAGACGCATCGACAGGGCGACAGGGCTGTCGGCCGCTGTTGACCGGGCGCTGAGGCGCACCATGGGGGTCTCCGCCTCGAACAGGCTCAGCCGCAGGGTCTCGTTGTCGCGCCCGGCATCGAACCGCATGTCGAGCTTTGCGGCGATCAGCTTGTCGAGATCCGCGATCCCGGTGGCGAGGCTGTCGCCGGAAGCGTCGCCGCGCAGGTCGAACCGGCCCGCCCTGATTGCGCCGCTGCCATCGGCGCTGAAACTCAAGCTGCCCTTGAGCGGCGTCCCTGCGAGCGCGGCAAAGGCCGAAAGATCGGGGATGCGTGCCGTGACGCCGCCTTGCACGGGCAGTGCCGGATCCTCGGGGTCAAGACGGCCGTCAGCCTCGATCTCCGCGCCGGCCAGCGTCGCGGCCAGTCGGCTGATCGTGACGTCGCCGCCGGCCTGCCATGTCACCCGCGTGTCGAGCCGCGCGGGGCCGGCCACCCGCGGCTCGACCAGCGCGATGTCGGTCAGCGCGGCGACCACGTCAAGCTGCCCGTCCCGCGGCGAGATGCGGCCCGAGATATCGGCATCCACCGCGTCGTTGTCGAGGTTCAGGCGCTCGATCGCGGTGCCGGTTTGGTCGCGGGCTGCCTTGAGCGCCAGGCGGGTTTCGCCGGCCAGCAGCGGATCGAGCCGGGGCGTGCCGGTTGCGAGGTCGGTGGTGGTTGCGCGAACCTGTCCGTCGAAGGCCCCGCTGAGCAGGGTGGCGCGGCCCTCGAGCGTCATGTCGGCCGCACCGGCCAGATCGCGACCGGCAAGGGGGGCGAACCGCGCGAGATCGGGCGTGTCGAGCTGCGCCCGGCCGTCCATTGGCAGGCCGTCCGCCAAGGCTTGCAGCCGTGCATCGGCGTGCAGCTCGGTTCCGCCGGAGGTGAGCCGCAGATCGTTGATCCAGAGCGGGCTGCCCTCTTGCCAGTCCAGCTGCATCCGGGCGTCAAGCCGGGGGCCGAGGGCGGTGGCGATCGCGGTGTCGTGATGGTCAAGCCCGGTGGCGGTGAGCGCGAGCTGCGCGCTGGCCCCCTGCGGCGCGGCCCGGTCGATACGGCCGCGCGCCGTCAGGTCGGCCGCGCCGACGGTCAGGCCGTCCCGGACAAGGCGCGCGATGGTGATATCGGCGGTCCAGCCATCGGCGCGCGCGGCATCGAACCGCGCGTCGATCCGGGCGCTGTCGAACAGCGTTTCCGG
>JAVLCJ010000108.1:0-8494 GCA_031580875.1 Roseovarius sp. | reverse complement strand
CCTGATGGGCGTGGCCGTTTCCAACATCGTGATGTTCGGGCTCATCCTCGCCGTCGGGATCCTGGTGGACGGCGCGATCGTCGTCGTGGAGTACGCCGACAAGCGCATCGCGGACGGCGAAGGCCCGATGCACGCCTACGTCGCCGCGGCCAAGCGGATGTTCTGGCCCGTGGTCAGTTCCACAGCGACAACGCTTTGCGCTTTCCTGCCGATGCTTTTCTGGCCCGGCGTGCCGGGTGAATTCATGGGCATGCTTCCGGTCACGCTGATCTTCGTTCTGTCCGCCTCCCTCCTGGTGGCGCTTGTCTATCTGCCGGTGATGGGCGGCGTGACCGGGCGGCTGGAACGCTGGTTCACCACGCGCATCGACCAGATCGCCAGCGTGTTCTGGCTTTGGCACATCCTGCTTTTCCCGCTCGCGGGCGGGGCGCTGGCGCTTGCGGGGGCGGGTGCGCCGTCGCTGCTTGAAACGGTGGCCGACAGGTTCGCGGCCATGGACGGCGCCCGCATCGTCGGATCGGTAATCCCGACACTGGCGACCGTTTTCGGCTTGCTGCTGGGGGTTGTCGCGCTGGCGGCCGGCGCGATAACGGGTGTCGTCGCGATACTTCTGGGCCTCATGGCGATCGGGCGGCGTTTCGGCAACGCGTTCCGCCTGTTGGGTCGCACAGTGCTTCCGCGCCGCAGGGACAAGGTCGCGGCGGGCCACCGCCGGTCGCCGTTCGGTTGGGCGATACAGGCGATCACGGGCAATCCCGTTGCGCCGCTGCTGGCGTTCTGCATCATCTTCGTCCTCGTGGGATCGGTGCTGATCTATTACATGAACAATAACAACGGCACCGAGTTCTTCGTTGAATCCGAGCCCGAGAACGCGATCGTCTACGTGCGCGCGCGCGGCAACCTCTCGATCGATCAGAAGGACGCGCTTGTCGAGCAGGTCGAGGACATCGTCCTGGAGCATCCCAACGTGCGCAACGCCTTCGCCTTTGCCGGCGATGGCGGGCTGAACAACAACACGGGCGGCGCCCAACCGCCGCTGGACACGATCGGGCAGGTACAGCTCGAGATGATCCCCTGGGAGGATCGCCCGACCACGACCGAAACGTGGTTCACCCTGCCCTTCGTGGACTACGACGTGACACGCGACATCACGGCGCCAAGAAACGATGGCGACCGTACCATTGACGAACTGACGGCCGAGTTGGCGGAAATCCCCGGCATCAAGACGGAAATCCTCGCGCTCGAACGGGGGCCGGCCTCGGCCAAGCCGGTGCATCTGCGCATCAAGGGCGATGACTGGGAAAAACTTCTGTCCTTCACGCGTGACGTGCGGGAAAAGTTCGACGAGACCCGCGGCCTCAAGCTGATCGAGGATACCCTGCCCGTGCCCGGCATCGACTGGCAGATCGACGTGGACGTCCAGAAGGCCGGCCGTTTCGGCGCCGACGTGGCGACGGTCGGCGCGATGGTCCAGTTGGTGACACGAGGCATCCTTCTCGACACGATGCGTGTGCCGTCCAGCGACGAGGAGATCGAGATCCGCGTGCGCCTGCCCGAACGTGACCGCGTGCTGTCAACGCTCGACACGCTCAAGATCCGGACCGCTCAGGGCCTTGT
Organism: Roseovarius sp.; assembly: GCA_031580875.1. GTDB lineage: Bacteria > Pseudomonadota > Alphaproteobacteria > Rhodobacterales > Rhodobacteraceae > Roseovarius. Next base: position 6,877 of record JAVLCJ010000108.1, on the reverse strand, counting down.
TCCGCTGTCGAACTTCATCAGCCGTGAACCGGTCCGGAAACTCGCCCAGATCGACCGTGTCGACCAGACCCGGTATTTCGACGTCAAGGCCGGCGTGATCGAGGGGCTGACAACCGGCGGGACCGGTGATGGCGCGGTGCCGCTGACCGCCAACGAACGGATCGCGCACCTGACGGAGTGGCTGGAAAGCGGCATCGTGCCGAGCGGGCTGGATTACGAATGGACAGGCGACCAGGAGGACCAGGAGGAGTCCGGCGCCTTCCTGCAGAAGGCATTCGCCGGGGCGCTTGCCTTGATGTTCATCATCCTTCTGGCGCAGTTCAACAGCATCTACAACGCGGTGCTCGTTCTGCTGGCCGTGGTCTTGTCCACCACCGGGGTCCTGATCGGCATGCTGGTCATGAACCAGCCCTTCTCGATCATCATGACGGGGACGGGCATTGTCGCCCTCGCGGGCATCGTGGTGAACAACAACATCGTGCTGATCGACACCTACCAGGAATTTTCCCGCTACATGCCGCGGATCGAGGCGATCATCAGAACGGCCGAGGCACGGATACGCCCCGTGTTGCTGACAACGATCACCACCATGGCCGGCCTTGCGCCCATGATGTTCGGGCTCAGCCTCGATTTCATCGCCGGCGGCTACTCCTTCAACAGCCCGACGGCCCTCTGGTGGAAACAACTGGCGACGGCAGTCGTCTTCGGCCTCGGCATCGCGACGATCCTGACACTGGTGTTCACGCCGTCCATGTTGGCGTTGCGTGTCTGGGCCACGACCTATGTCGAGTGGGCCGCACGCTTGATGGCCATGGTGTCGATGGGCCGCGGCAGCCGCGCAGCGCGTGACTGGGCCTTGAACCGCGCCGCCCGTCATACGCGGGCCCCGGAACTCATCTGGGAAGACGAGCGCACCCGCGACACGGGCTACGTGGACGACACCGGCGATGGCCCCGAACTGGCCGACCTCAAGCGGGTACTCAGGTCCCGCGATACCGGGGCGCCGGACTCTGGCGATGACGACGCCGCACCCACTGACGGCAATCCGCTACGCGCCGCCGAATGATCCCGCAACTTGATTCGCCGGGTCGTTGCCGCTGGCGTCACGCCGAATGCACCCGCTTTCGGAAACAATGGCGCGGTGATCGTGTGTTTGTTCGTGAAATAATGCCAAGTAGCAGAATTTCCTAGGAAAAATGGCAACTACGTGGCAATCATGAGGCAACTCAACACCGGGGGTCCAATAATGAGAAAATTGTTTGCAACGTCGGTCGCATCGGCCGCAGCCTACACCGCCAGTGCCGCATCCGTGTCGGCCCAAAGCATCACCGACTTCTACTGCCGCTTTTACGGATGGTATTGTCAGCGCGACAACACCGAAACCGCGGTGCCCGAGATCGACGCGTCCAGCGGCCTTATGGCCATGGGGGCGGTTCTGGGCATGCTGCTGCTGGCATGGGAAATCAAGCGCCGCCGCGCCTGACGTCACGCCGTCAGATCAGCGCCCAATCACCGCGCATTGCCGCGACGATCGCGATGATCGCATTGGCCACCGCGTGGGCGGCAACGGCATCGGCCAGCCGCCCACTGCGCATGTAAAGCAGGCCGAAAACCACGCCTGCCACGCCGGCCTCCAGCCACCGTCCGTGCAACAGCGCGAAAAGCGCGGTCGGCAGGATGATGGCGATCACCTTGCGCGGCCAGCCATCACCATCAATCCTGTCCTGCAGGTAGCCGCGGAAAAACAATTCCTCGATCACCGGGACAAACACCACTGTCCCGACGATGCGCGCGGCGGCCCACAGCCCGAACATGGCGGGCGTCAGCCCGGCAAGCGCCGGCGACATGCCGTCCGATCCCGGGGCCATCCAGATCCAGCCTGCACCGATGGCCGCCCCCGCAACTATAGCCATCGCACCCGGTTTCCTGACAACGTCACGCAATGGCCGGCGCACCCACCATAGCGCGAGAAACATCAGCCCCGCCTGCAGCGGGTAGGCACGGGCCGGCTCGGTCCAGAAGGCCTGCGCCAGCACGCCGGACAGCATGAACACGATAAAGGGCAGGATCCGCGCCGCGGCCGCATCCTCGGCCAGTCTGAACCCGTCAGGGGCGGCCATGCCCGGCCCTTTCTGAAGCCATGTCACGCGGTTGACGACCACCAGCACGCCAAACGCCAGAAGGATGAAGAAAAGCCAGCCGGCGAAACTGTGAAACCCGTTCTGGGCAAGCTCGGGCGACGCGAAGGTGCCGATCAGCATAAGCGCCGTGATCCGCAGCACGTTGAAGGACCAGCTCGCCATCAGGGCTAGCGGCCACACCACGGCCCAGAACCGCACCATGTGCAACCGGTCCCGGAACAGCAGCGCGTAGATGCCCAGAAAGGCGGTGATCAGCGCGAACCCTTCGACGCCCGAGCACGTGTCGGCCACCGATATGAGAAAATTTCGCGTGCCGATCGCCTGCCTTTCGGGCACGATCAGCAATTCATCCACGAACAGGCCCGTGAGCGCGGCGACGCTTTCGAACGTGGCCATGGTCAACCATTGCCAATACCAGATCGGACCGATCAGCCGCGCCAGTTCCGGCAGCAGCAGCGCCAATGCCAGAAGCCCCAGAAGCGGGCCGCGCCGCGCCCGGAGCCAGCCGTGCCAATCACCTGGCGCCGCCAGCCAGAAAAGCCCGGCAAGAACCGCAACCGCCGCCCCGAGCACGAGCACCGGGAAGACCCCCCCGAAATCCGCGTTCATCCGGGCATCGTCGACAACGAGCAGCGGCACGAAGACACCGACAACCGCCAGCAGATGCAGTATTCCCCAGCCACGGCCGCCGGCCCGCGTGTCCACCATCTGCGCGAAGGCCGCGCGCGCGGGCGCCCGCGCCCAGAGATAGACACCCAGCAGGGCCCCGAGACAGAGCGTGCGGACAACCGCGCCCCGCAGCCCGCGGCAGGCAAGCTCGATCGAGGTCTGCCGGCACTCGACCGATGCGAGGACCTGGAAAGCGACCACGATCAGGATCATTTCAAGGGCGAAAAGCCCGCAAATCAGGAAAGCCCGGTTCGGCATACCGCGTAAACCCGTCAATTCACTCGGGCGCACATAAAACCGAAAGCGTGGTCAAAAAATGGCGCCACGCGGGAGTTGCGTGGGCAAGCGGAATCAGGCGGCATTCTCGTGTTGCTGGCGCTGCCAGAGCGCGGCATACCGGCCTCGCCGCGCCAGAAGGTCGGCATGGCTGCCGGTTTCGACGACGCGACCATCTTCGAGGACGACAATACGGTCCGCATCGGCAACAGTGCTGAGCCTGTGGGCGATGGTGATGACCGTCCGCCCCGCCCCGGCATTCCTCAGGGCGCCCTGGATATCCTGCTCGGTTTCGGTATCAAGGGCGCTCGTGGCCTCGTCCAGCAGCAGGATCGGCGGATCCTTGAGCAGCGTGCGGGCGATTCCGACCCGCTGCTTCTCGCCCCCCGACAGCTTGAGCCCCCTTTCACCGACCTGCGTCTCGTACCCCTCCGGCAAGTCGGTGATGAAGTCGTGCAGTTGCGCGGCGCGCGCAGCGGCCTCGATATCGGCCTGCGTGGAGTCGCCGCGACCATACCCGATATTGTAGCCGATCGTGTCATTGAACAGCACCGTATCCTGCGGCACGACGCCGATCGCGCCATGCAGGCTTGACATCGTCACATCGCGCAGGTCCTGCCCGTCGATCCGGATCGCCCCGCGCTGCACGTCGTAGAACCGGAACAGCAGGCGGCCGATCGTCGATTTGCCCGAGCCGGACGGCCCCACCACGGCAACCGTCTCGCCCGCGGCGACGCGCAGGTCCAGGTCCGTCAGGATCGGCCGCTGCGCATCATACCCGAAACACACGCCGTCGAATTCCACGGCGCCGCCCCTCACGTCGAGGTCCCGCGCGCCGGGTTTGTCGCTCACGTCGGGGGCCTGTTCGAGCAGGCCGAACATTTCGCCCATGTCCACCAGCGATTGCCGGATTTCACGATAGACCGTTCCGAGGAAATTGAGCGGCATCGTGATCTGGATCATGTAGGCATTGACCATCACGAAATCGCCCACCGTCATCGTGCCCGACTGCACGCCGATGGCGGCCATGACCATGACAGTCACCAGCCCGCCGGTGATCAGCAGCGACTGGCCGAAATTCAGGAACGCCAGCGAATAGGATGTTTGCAGCGCTGCCGTCTCGTAGCCGCGCATGGCGGCGTCGTAACGGGCCGCCTCGCGGTCCTCGGCGCCGAAATACTTGACCGTCTCGAAATTCAGCAGGCTGTCGATGGCCTTCTGGTTCGCGTCGGTGTCCTGATCGTTCATCCGCTTGCGCAGCTTCACCCGCCATTCCGTCACCTTGAAGGTAAAGGCGATATAAGCCCCGATCACGCCCGCCACGACGACGAGATACCAGATATCGAACAGCGTCCACAGGACGATCCCGATCAGCAGAAGTTCCAGAACCAGCGGCCCGATCGAGAACAGCAGGAAGCGCAGCAGGAATTCCACGCCCTTCACGCCCCTCTCGATGATCCGGCTCAGCCCGCCGGTCTTGCGCGAGAGGTGATAGCTCAGCGACATCGCGTGGATGTGGCGGAAGGTCTGCAGCGCCAGTTGACGCAAGGCACGCTGCGCCACCCGGGCGAAGATCACGTCGCGCAGTTGCTGGAACCCAACGTTCATCAACCGCGCCATGCCGTAGGCCACGGTCAGGCCCACGGCCCCGAAGGCCAGCATCCACGCGGCCGCCTCGCCCTCGCCGGCCAGCGCGTCGACGGCCGCCTTGTAGAAATACGGCGTGCCCACCGCGACCAGCTTGGCGACGAACAACGCCGCCAAGGCCAGAACAACGCGCCATTTGACCCACCGCTGTCCCTCGGGCCAGAGATACGGCGCGACGCGCCGGATGGTCCGCCATCCATCGGCGGGCATATCGGTCGTCGTCATGTTGGTGCGGCGCATCAGGGAGCCTTGGCAAGTGGAACAATCATTCCCACCCCACCTAGATTGCCGGGGCCGCGAAGACCAGCCCGGCCATCATTCGGGGATCGTGAAGACCTGTCCGGGATAAATCAGGTCCGGATCACGGATGCGTTCACGGTTGGCCTCGAAGATACGGACGTACAGGATGCCCTCGCCGTAATTCCGCCGGGAAATACCCCACAGGGTATTGCCCGGTTGCACGGTCACCGCGGCCACCTTGCGCTGGCCCAGCTCGGCCCCGGCACGGGCCAGCGTATCGGCGTCCTCGCGCTTGAAAGGCGTCTCGACCCGGGACGTCACGTTCCCTGCCGCATCGACCTCGTCGATCCGCAGCGTGTAAACACCGGTGTCGACCTCGGGCAGGTCCGATCGCCAGTTCCCGTCCGCGTCGATGCGCGCCATGGTGACAGGTGCGTTGTCAAGGTAGACCCGCACGAAGCCGCCGCCCGCCGCCCGGCCCGACAACTGAACCTCGCCCGCGGCATTGTAGGTGATCGCATCAAGTGCAACGCTCGACATGACGTCGGGCGCTTGGCCCGCGCCGTCGGGCGCCTGCAAAACACGCACCCCGCTTTCATCGGACAGGAGCACCGCCTGTGTCCGCGGCTGCGCGGGTTGCGACGCATCCGGCGTGACGGGCGCGGCGGCGGTTTCCGGCGCCGCCGATGGCGACAAGTCCGGCGCGGTCGTTTCCGCCTGGGGCGGCGCTTTCTCGGGTTCGACCTCTGTCGTCGTCACGTCCGTGACGGCCGGAACACCCGCCTCCGTGTCATCCGCCAGCGACGCACCATCCCGCGGCGCTGCCGCCTGCGTGTCCGAACCGGGTTCGGGTGATCGCTCGGCCGTTTGTGCCAGGTCCCGCGGCGCGTCCTCCGAGGCGGCACTGCCGGTTTCATCGGCATCCGGCGGCGCCGTGTCCCCTGTCCTTTCGGCGTCCCGAGGTTCAGCACCCGGCTTCGTCATGTCCGTCGGCGCAGGCTCGGCAACCGTGGCGACCGCCTCCGGCGCATCCTCGGCCTCGGCCGGCGCCGGCATGGCGGGTTCCCCGCGCGGCGCACCTGTCAGCGTCTGTGTGTTCTCCGCGGGCATGTCGGCATCGGCCACGTCGCGTGATCGTGGCACAGGGGTCGGTGTCGGGGCGATGATGATTTCATCGCGCGACAGGATTTCCTCGCCGGTTTCCGCCGACCGCATCCGCAGCGACAGAACGCGCGGCCGCGTGCTGGCAGTCAAGTCCATGAACTGCACGAATTGCCCGCTGGTATCGGGGCTGACCTTACCGCGCGTTTCGTCATCAACGAGGATCGACGTCTGCCATCCCGGCTCGGTACGGCCAGCGACCAGCATTTGCCCGTCCGCCTCCAGGCGGAAGGTGTCGATACTGGGCGGGGTCGGCACGGCGGGCGTCGATGCCGGCTCGATAGGGGGCGTCGCCTCGGCCCCTGCGCCGTGCTGGCTGTCCGCCTCGACAGCCGGCACGGCCTGGTCGGTGGACATGTCTTGCGGCGCGCCCCGCGCATCATCAGCAGGCGCGTCAGCCGTTTCCGGGTCCACGGGCGACCGGGTCTGCAGGGGCGTGAAAACGCCCGCGAAATAAAGACCGGCACCCACAACCGCGGCGCCAGCCGCGGCCGTAAGAGCCAGGCTCGGCCCCCCAGCCAATCCTGACAACTTGCTCATTGATTTCCTTCCCCGCGTGTCGAGGCATGCTGCACGGTTGTTCGACCATACCAACATGGCTATCAAGGGTCAAAGCAAGCCTCTGAAAAACAGGAGCGATCCGGTGACGGCACGATCTGTCTGTGTCTTTTGCGGCGCACGGCCGGGCAATTCGCCCGCCTACATGACCGCGGCGGCGCAAATCGGCGGGTTGCTGGCCGCCG
>JAVLCJ010000107.1:0-8632 GCA_031580875.1 Roseovarius sp. | reverse complement strand
CTTGAGCGCCTGCTCGTAATGCCGGCGCAAGGCCGGGTCGCGGATCAGCGCGGTCTTGTCCTGGCAGGCACGTTCGAGCGCGGCCTTGCGTTCGGGGCTGTCGAAATCACGCCCCTCGGTTTCGCGCTGCCACAGCAGGCGCACCATCGGCAGCGCCCGGTCGATCAGAGCCTGAAACGCGCCGGCACCCTCGGCGCGCAGCAGGTCGTCCGGGTCCTTGCCCTCGGGCATGAGGGCGAACCGGAGGGACTTGCCCGCTTCGAGCAAGGGAAGCGCAATGTCGATCACGCGATACGCGGCGCGCAGGCCCGCCGCATCCCCGTCGAGCGCGATCACGGGTTCATCCGTGATGCGCCAGAGCAGTTGCAACTGCGCTTCGGTCACCGCCGTGCCCAGCGGCGCGACGCTGGCCCCGAAGCCCGCGCGCGACAGCGCGATCACGTCCATGTAGCCCTCGGCCACGATGAGCGTCTGCCCCTTGCCCGCCGCCTCGCGCGCGGGGCCGTGATTGTAGAGCGTGCGCGACTTGTCGAACAGCTCGGTATCCGGTGAATTGAGGTACTTGGCGCTCTCCGCGGGATCCATCGCGCGGCCGCCGAAGGCGATGCACCGCCCGCGCGGATCGCGGATCGGGAACATGATGCGGCCGCGGAAGGTGTCGTAGGGCCGCCCGCCGTTGCGCGAGGGCTTGGCGAGGCCGCAATCGAGGATCAGGTCCTCGGCCACGCCCTTGCCCCTGAGATGATCCCACAGGCCCTGCCATGCCGCCGGCGCGAACCCGATCTCGAACCGGTCCTGCATTTCCGCGTCAAGCGCGCGGCCGGCAAGGTAATCGCGCGCACCCGCCCCGGCGGCCGTCTTGAGTTGCAGCCGAAAATGGCCGACGGCCATGTCCATCACCTCGGCCAGTTCGGTGCGCCGGTCGGCCTTGGCCTGCGCCTGCGGATCACGCTCGGGCATGGGCATGCCGACCTCGGAGGCGAGGATGCGCACGGCCTCCATGAAATCGACGTTCTCGGTTTCGCGCACGAAGCTGATCGCGTCGCCCTTGGCGTGACAGCCAAAGCAGTAATAGAACCCCTTGCGGTCATCGACGTGGAAGGAGGCGGTCTTTTCCTGGTGGAACGGGCACGGCGCCCACATGTCGCCCTTGGCCTGGTTCGACTTGCGATTGTCCCACATCACCTTGCGTCCCGCCACCTGAACCATCGAGGTGCGCGAGCGCAGTTCGTCAAGGAATCCGGGTGGCAGGCTCATGCCTCATATATCAGGTGCGGGGGCGGCCGTGTCCAGCCCCCGCGCCGCGTATCGAAGGGCGGCCCCGCGGCCGCCCGCGGTCAGAGCCCGGCCGCCCGGTAGCTGGTCGCGACCTTTTCGATCGAGACGAGATAGGCCGCCGTGCGCAGGTCGGTGACATCCTCGCGCTCGTGCCAGACCTCGCGCATCGCCTGGTAAGCGGCGCGCATCGTGTCGTCGAGGCCCGAGCGCACCAGCTCCAGCTCGCCGGCGCCGCGAAGGTACTTCTGCTTGAAATCCGGCGACATCGACCACGTGTCGCCAAGCTGCTGGTCCAGCTTGTGCAGCTCGTTGACGATCAACTCGTGGCGCGATTCCTCCTGCCGTCGCCCCATCCGCCCGAACCGGATATGGCTGAGATTCTTGACCCATTCGAAGTAGGACACCGTCACGCCGCCCGCGTTGGCGTACATGTCCGGAATGATGACACAGCCCTTGTCACGCAGGATCTTGTCGGCACCGGCGGTCACGGGGCCGTTGGCCGCCTCGATGATCAGTGGCGCCTTGACGTTCTCGGCGTTGGACAGGTTGATCACCCCTTCCAGCGCGGCGGGCACGATGATGTCGCAATCATGTTCGAGGTATTTGGCCCCGTCCCTGACATACTTGCCCTTGGGGTAGCCGTCGACGCCGCCATGCTTGGCGATCCAGTTGCGCAATTCCTCGACATCGAGCCCGTCATCGTCCAGCAGCCCGCCGTCGCGCTCGATCACCGCGACGATCTTGCAGCCGTCCTCCTCCTGCAGGAACTTGGCGGCGTGGTATCCCACGTTGCCCAGCCCCTGCACCACGACGCGCTTGCCGTCCAGCGTACCGCTCATGCCCGCCTTGCTGACATCCTCCGGGTTGCGGAAGAATTCCCGCAGGGCGTATTGCACGCCGCGGCCAGTGGCCTCGGTCCGGCCCTGGATGCCGCCGGCATGGACGGGCTTGCCGGTGACGCAGGCGCGCGCGTTGATGTCGGTGGTGTTCATCCGGCGGTACTGGTCGGCGATCCACGCCATCTCGCGTTCGCCGGTGCCCATGTCGGGGGCCGGCACGTTCTGGGCGGGGTGAATGAGGTCGCGCTTGGCCAGCTCGTAGGCGAAGCGGCGGGTGATCAGCTCCATCTCGTGCTCGTCCCATTCGCGGGGGTCCACGCACAGCCCCCCCTTGGAGCCGCCGAACGGCGCCTCGACCAGCGCGCACTTGTACGTCATGAGCGCGGCCAGCGCCTCGACCTCGTCCTGGTTCACGGCAAGGGAATAGCGAATGCCGCCCTTGACCGGTTCCATGTGTTCCGAGTGCACGCTGCGATAGCCGGTGAAGGTGTGGATCTGGCCGCGCAGCCGCACCCCGAAACGCACCGTGTAGGTGGCGTTGCAGACACGGATCTTTTCCTCCAGCCCGGGCGGCAAATCCATCTGCGCGACCGCGCGGTTGAACATCAGATCCACGCTTTCGCGGAAGGTCGGCTCTTGTTTGGCACTCATGACGTCTCTCCCTGTTCCCGGCCCGACGGTCGTGCGTGACATCGTCGGCCTTGTCTCCCTGGACTTGCAATGGTTAAAGAATGTGCGGTTTTTGTCCACCCTTGCCGGCATCGTTCTGTCGGATGCGATTCGGGCTTTCCGGGCGGCAAGATGTATTGTAGCCGGACCGGCAACAAAGCCGCGAATACCGGTAAAGTGTTGAATTAAAAGGCGTAATTTCAGGCTTGCGCCATGCTTTGGCCTCAATCCTGACATAAACCCCTGCCACATAGTCACACGGTTTAAAGCGTATCCGAGAGCGCCCCGCGCCGCCGGAGGGAGTGGGACATGACAACGCCAGAAACGCGACGGCCCAGGACGGGCAATCCGAGCGAACCCCTTGCCGACCACGCGAGGCAGTTTTACCGCGACGAGGACGGCGCCGCGGCGATCTTCATCCTGTTCTTTTCCGTGATGCTGATCATGGTTGCCGGCATCGGCGCGGACGTGATGCGCCACGAGATGGAGCGTGCCAAGCTGCAGGCAACGCTCGACTCGGCGGTGCTGGCCGGCGCCGGGGCGGCAAACGATGAGGATCCCAGGGAAATCGTGCGAGACTACTTCGAGAAGTCGAACATGGGCGCGTATCTGGATGAATTCGACGAAGATGACGTGCAGACCACGCTGACCTCGACGCGCATTTCGGCCAGCGCCAGCATGACCATGGATACCTACCTCATGAAGATGGCCGGCCAGAGCCAGCTGTCGGCGAGCGGCGCCGCGACCGCGGAGAAACGCGTTCCGCGAATGGAAATCGCACTCGTGCTGGACGTCTCGGGCTCGATGGGGCGCAACGGCAAGCTTGGCAACCTCAAGACCGCCGCCAAGGAATTCGTCAGCACCATCCTCGACAGTTCCAACCCGGGCGAAACCTCGATTTCCGTCATACCGTTCAGCTGGGGTGTCACCCCATCGGACGGCATCTACAATGGCCTGGACGTGACCGAGACTCACAACTACTCGACCTGCCTGCGGTTCGACGACAGCGATTACCAGGAAACGACCATAGATCCGAGCACGGCATACGACCAGCAGATATACACCGCTCTCTACGGTGATTTCCAGGACCACTATGATCCGTGGCGGTCCTGCTACACCGAGGACGCGTTCCGTGTTTTGCCGTTCTCGATGGATGAGACCGATCTTCACGACAAGATCGACTCGCTGCAGGCCGATGGCAATACATCCGGCCACCTGGGCATGAAATGGGGCGCGGCGATGCTTGACCCCGCTTTCGAGCCCTTGGCGGACACGCTCATCGCCAGTGGAGAGGTGGATCCGCGCCTTGACGATGTGCCCGCATCCTTCACCCAGCCCGACACGCTCAAGCTCGTGGTGATGATGGGCGACGGCCAGAACACGACGTCCTACTATTTCGACCGGGATAGCGCGTATCGCGGCCCCGATTCCGACCTGAAACTCGTGCGCTATACAGAACAGCAGTTCGACTACGCGTACTACATCTACAACGAGTCATACCGCAGCAATGACGAAAGCGTCTGCGACCGCTGGTGGTGGGAATGTGTCTACGAGGCCGACGGCGAGGAGATATCCGCCTACTACCTCCACGACCGCAACGACAATCGCTACTGGGACTACGAGAACGCCGACTGGGTCAGCGAGAGCGAGTTCAACAATCTTCCCGATACCCTAGAAGGGTTCATTTCCTCGGAGGCGCTGGACTGGGAAACCACGTGGGGCCTGATGTCCCCCCGCGAATACCGCGATGTCACCGGCAATTGGGGCCCGTGGAACGACTACACCGGTTCCGAGCGGATGAATGGATCGGACAAGGACAGGATGATGCGGGATATCTGCGGCTCGACCAAGGATGAAGGCGTGATCATCTACACGATCGGGTTCGAAATATCGCGGGGTGGCAACGCCGAAACCCAGCTCAAGAACTGCGCGTCCTCGTTCGCGCATTACTTCCGGGCCGAAGGTGTCAACATCACGGACGCGTTCAGCGCCATCGCCAGCAACGTGCAGCACCTGCGGCTCACGCAATGAGGGGGAGCGGACCATGCTGAAGCGTATCGGCTCATATCTGCGCGGGGTCCGCCGGGACGAGTCCGGGAACGCGACGGTGGAATTCGCCATCTTCGCCCCGTTCTTCGTCGGGCTGCTGGCCTTCTCGATCGAACAGGGGCACATCGCCTTGCGCCATTCCATGATGGAGCGGGGGATGGACATCGCGGTTCGCGAAATACGTCTGGGCACCGGCACCGCACCCACCCATGACGAAATCAAGGAAATCGTCTGCTCGAACGCCCTGTTCGTCGACAATTGCAGCACCAGCCTGCGGCTGGAAATGGTACCGTCGGACCCCAAGGCGTTCGACGCGCTCGACCCGCAGGCGGACTGTACCGACAAGGAAGAACCCACCAAGCCCGTCCGGCAATTCACGCCGGGCCAGCAGAACCAGCTCATGCTCCTGAGGACATGCTTCAAGTACGATCCGATGTTCCCCAACTACCTGCTGGGCCGTTCGCTGAGCAAGGACAGCAGCGGACAATCCGCGATTATCGCGCTCAGCACCTTCGTGCAGGAGCCACTGTGATGAGACCGTTCAACCGCCTCAAGGCATGCCTCGCCCGCTTCCGCGACGATTGCAGCGGGTCGTTCACGGTGGAGGCGGTACCGCTGGTACCGCTGCTGTTCATGGTGATGGGCGGGGGGTACGAATATTACGAAGTGCACCGCTACACCGCCGTGCGCGAAAAGGCCACCTACACGGTCGCCGACATGATATCGCGCGAAACCAGCAACGAGGGGGTGACGGCCACCTACATGGACAATGCCCTGCAGCTGGTCAACATGATCACCAATGACGAAGGCGTCGACCAGTTGCGCGTTTCCGTGGTCAAGTACGACAGCGACGACGATGACTTCTCGATAAGCTGGTCCGAGGTGCGCGGCACGGGGTCGTGGAACGCGCTGACGGATACCGATGTGCAGGATGCCCATGACAGGCTGCCGATCATGGATGACGGGCAGGAAGTGATCGTCGTCGAGACGCGCTCGACCTACGATCCGGTGTTCGCGGCCGGGCTCGGCTCTCCCACCGACATCACGACACGACACTTCACGGCGATCAGGTTCGCGCCGCAGATCTGTTTCGAGGGCGAGTGCGGCTAGAACAGCCGCGCCCAGCCCGGCGCGCATCGCGGAGTTGCGTGAAACCGTGTGCGATCCCGGTTTCCACTGCGCCTTTGCCGAACCGTAGTTCAATCCCGGTATCCTTAACCCGATGTTCAGGGGCACCGGCGCCAAGGTGGGCGTGATCGACCCGATGGGCAGCGACATCCCGCCGGGGCCGGATTATCACGGCGCGCCGATGCTGTCGGTGGCCCGCGCCTTCACGGTCTGCGGCTGAGCCGCCAAGATGTCATCGGGAGAATATGACGAAACGACAGGTTTCGGCGCCCTCGGCGCAGCAGCTTTCGTGACCGACGGTTATCCGCGGATGCACCAGCCGACGGAAAAGCGTTTCCAGCACGGCGCGGTGCCACGGGCAGCCGGGCGTGGCCAGCGGGTTGGCGGTGATGACCAGTTCCATGGGCCGCCAGCGGATCGTCACATGGCCCGATCCGGCAAATGTCCAAGCATGGCGCCGGATCGCCGACAGCAACAGCAGCCCGGCCAGCGCGGCCGGCAGCGCCCGCAGCAGCCGCTGCGCGGCGGCCGGTACGCGGTGGGCGAGGATGCAGCCCCCCGTCAGGCGCCCGCCCTCATGCGCCGCGGCCGTGGCGCGGTGCGGGGCGAGAGTTTCGGCCGTGGCCCGGTGCAGGCTCGCCGGCTCCCGCTCGGGAACCATGGCCGCGGGCGGCACGTCGAGCATCCCCTCCCGGTCGGCCATCTGCGCCTCGGCGATCCGGCGGCTGTCGTCGAACCGGAAATCGACCTTGTCCTTGGATTGCGGCCCCCGGTAGCCCACCTTGCCGAGGTCGTAGAAGGTGCGCGCGAAGCCGGCCTTGGCAAACGCCTTCGGACAACCCAGCAGGTACTTGCGCCGGAAGCCGCGGCCGCGCCACGGGTAATGGAAAAGCGCCTTGATCATGTCGAAGCGGCGGTAATTGTGCATCACCCTGTCCAGCAGCGTGGCGCGGTCCATCGCGGCGGGTTTCATGATGGGGATGACGAAATTGTATTTACCGAAATCGAACATCTCGACCTGGTCGCGCAATTCCTGGAAGAGCGGGGTGAAGGGCCATGGGGTGCACATCGTCCGGTTGGCAAGATCGGGGTTCCAGTCCCGCGCGAAGCGATAGGTTTCCTCCAACGTCTCCCCGGTTTCGTTCTCCAGCCCGACGATGAACTGCGCCTCGGTGAAGATGTCGGCCTCGCGCAGGAGCCGGATCGCCTCCTTGTTCTGCTCGACCTTGGTTTCCTTGTTGAACAGGTCCAGCTTCCTCTGCGCGGCGGCCTCGGTGCCCGAGGAGACATGAACGAGCCCCGTATCGCGCCAGAGGCCCAGCATGTCCTTGTCGCGCTGGATGTCCGTCACGCGGGTGTTGATGCCCCATTTCACGCGGTCCGGCAGGCCGCGGGCGAAGTTCGTCCTTGCCGATATCGTGGGTCATCGCGTCGATGAAATGGATGTCGGTAAACGCCGCCGCCTTTAACGGGCCGGCAAGATAGGCCACCCAGGCGGGCGGCCAGTTCCCCGCAACCTACGCGCCGCCGGAATGGTAGTTGGGATCTATCAGGACCAGTCGCGAGCTTGCCCCCATGTGTAAGTTTATCCCTACACATGTGACGTCATACTTATTCGACATGAATCAAGGTGCCGGAGGTTCGCGTCCGTCAGGCGAAAATCCGGTCGGCGTGCCGTTCAAGGTAGATGCGCAGCCACGGCGTGTAGCGCGCCGGCATCCGCCGTGTCAGCCGGTCCAGTTCCGGCATCGCGATCCAGTCTGTCTCCATGACCTCTGCCGGGTTCGGCGTGACGGCGATACGCCCCGGCACGCGGGCGACGAAGATATCGACTCGCTCATGCTCGGTCAGACCGCCGCCGACATCGGCGCGGTAGGTGACACGGTCACGATGCGCAAGCGACAGCCCCCGGATACCCAGCTCCTCGCCGAGCCGACGATGCGCGCACGCCTCGGGCGCCTCGCCCCAGTGGGGATGCGTGCAGCAGGTATTCGCCCAGAGCCCAGGGGTATGATACTTGCCCAGCGCGCGCCGCTGGATCAGAACATCTTTCCCGCACATCACGAAAACCGAAACGGCCTTGTGAAGCAGACCGCGGCGATGCGCCTCCATCTTGTCCATGGCAACGAGGTCCGCGCCGAGCCATGTCGGGATCAGCGTGCTCATGTATGCGCCGCCGGGACGAGACGCGCCAGGTGCGCGAGGTTCTTCATCCCGATCCTGAGATGCGCCATCGGGCGGGCCTTGACCAGTTTCTTGTTCATGTAAGCCTCGAATTTCAGCCGCTGCACATCGACATCATGACACAGCGAGACGAACCGTTCCCGCCGCTCGTCCGACTTGTAATAGGCATCCTGCACGGAGCCAAGCACCCGGAACACCGTCTTGTGCTCGCGCATGAAAAGCTGCCGCGCAAGGCCCAGATCCCTCGCGCGCCTGCCGGCGCAGGTAGTCGTCGAAATGGTCCCGGTCGACCATCCCGACGAAACCGTTCTCGATGGGAATGTCCACGCGCCGGCCGCTGGGCGGGATCATGCGCGCGGTGCTGATCCGGGCGACCAGCTGACCGTCGGGAATGTCGAAATCCGCGATCAGCCGCGGCGGTATGGCCCCGCCGCAGGGCTTGATCCGGCCGGCCCGGTCCAGCAGCGCGACGCGATGACCGGACC
>JAVLCJ010000106.1:0-8945 GCA_031580875.1 Roseovarius sp. | reverse complement strand
CTGCAACAAGAACGGCGTGCCCTTCGACGACGAGAAGCCGACCGTCACCAGCGGCATCCGCCTCGGCAGCCCGGCGGCAACCACCCGCGGCTTCGGCGAGGCCGAGTTCCGACAGATCGGCGACTGGATCAACGAGGTCGTCGACGGCCTCGCCCGGAACGGCGAGGACGCCAACCAGCACGTCGAAAACAAGGTCAGGACAGAGGTCGAAACCCTCTGCAAGAAATTCCCCATGTACCCGAACCTCTGATACGGGGAAATTGGCGAGACGCCGCGCGGCCCCGGACGGGACCGCGCGTTTTCACCTGGCCGGGTAGTGACACGACATCACCCCTGCCACCAGACAATCGCCGCGACGCCCGAGGCCAACAGGATCAGGTTGAGCACGAGGCCGCCAAGCACCTGTAAAACCGCGGTCTTTCTGCGTTCCTTGGGGTCGATGGCGCGCAGATGGTCACGCAGGGTGACATGGGCCCGCTGCACCGCGGTCTGGTCAACGAGGCGGGCCAGCCGGGGATGTTTCATCCGTGCCTCGGCGGTGGCTACAACATGGCCCGCCCGCCGGGCATGACGCGGCAGCGCTCGCGCGCCCTTGCCAAGCAGGGCCGCGAGCGAGCGCCCGCGCAGGGCGAGCTTGTCCTGCAGGAGCCGCTGAAGCTCAGCGGATTTCTGGTTGACGTTGTCCGGATCGATCACGCGGCCACCTCCTGACGGTGGGTTTAGCCGCGCCGAAAGCGACGCTCAATGGGGCTGGTCCTCGGGCACGGGCGACGGTATCACGGGTCCATGTTGAGCATGATCGAACACGGAAACGCGACGGACAAGCCAGGCCTGCTGATCGCGCACGGGCTTTACGGATCGGCCCGCAACTGGGGGGTTATCGCCAAGCGGCTCTCGGACGAGCGGCAGGTCATCGCCGTGGACATGCGCAATCACGGGGCAAGCCCCTGGCATGACACGCATTCCTATCCCGAGATGGCCGCCGACCTGGCCGGGGTGCTGGAGACGCTGGCGCAGCCTTTTGACGTGCTGGGGCACTCCATGGGGGGCAAGGCGGCGATGGTACTGGCGCTGACCCGGCCGGAGCTGGTGAATCGGCTGGTTGTGGCTGATATTGCGCCTGTGACCTATGAGCACACCCAGATGCAGTATATCGAGGCCATGCAGGCCGTCGATCTGAGCGGGATCGAGAAACGCTCGGACGCGGAACCGTTGCTGGCGGCGCAGCTGGACGACCCCGCGCTGGTGCCGTTCTTCCTGCAATCGCTCGACGTGGCGGGAAAACGCTGGCGGCTGAACCTCGACACGCTGGCGCGGGAAATGCCGAAAATCTTGGCTTTTCCGGATATTTCAGGATCTTACGAAGGTGACACCCTGTTCCTGTCCGGCGCGGAATCGACCTATGTCACGCGCGAACACCGCGACCGGATCAAGACGCTGTTCCCCCGCGCGCGGTTCCTCAAGATACCCGGGGCGGGGCATTGGCTGCATGCCGAGAAGCCGCGCGAATTCGAGGCGGCAATGCGCGCCTGGCTGGGGTGAAACGGGCCTCGGCCCGGCGGCGGTATCGCGTCGGCATCGCGACGGCGCCGAACCGGGCCGCGATCAGCCTTCGTGGATCTGCTTTGCCACCAGCCATGTCACCGGCAGGGCCACGCCGAACCCGGCAAGCGCCGAGACCACGACAGGCACGGTCGTGTCGTAGCCCATGACAAGAGCGGCGATCATGGCCGACCCGGCCAGCGTGACGCCGATGAAAAGGTACAGGATGAGTCCCAATCGCAGCATGTCGTGCCCTCTTGGCTGTCAAAGCTCCGGGCATGGCCATAGCGGCCGCGCCGCCGGACCGCATTGATCTGCATCAGTCTTCGGTGTCGTCCATCACCCGCGCCACCACCCGGGCCGCGGGAAAACCGAGAACGAACCCGCCAAGGACGGCGCCCACCAGCGGCCACACCCCGCCCTGCCCCGTCACGAGCAGCACGACAATACCGACCCCGGCCAAGGTGGCCCCGATGAACAGATGCAGGATGATTGTCAGCCAGACCATGATGCCTCCGGACGATGGGCCGGATACTGGGGCCGTGGCAACGCGGACGCCTTGATCTGCATCAGTCGGCAGGTGGCGGCGGCGTGATAGGCTGGGCGCACCATGACAGAAGGGAAAGGGTGATGATCACGCTGGAGGACATCGAGGACATGACCTGCCTGAGCCGGGAGGAGATCGCGGCGGTGGCCGAACACGAACACCTGCCCGACCTGAACGCGGCGACGCTGGGCGATTACATGATGCACGTGCCGAAAGGGCCGCAGCAGGTGCAGCGCATGATCTGCGAGGACATCCGGGAGGCGCTGCACCGCGATGACCTGCCCCACGCGCGGGAGCTCTACGTGGTCCTGCACCATTTCATCGACGGCCATCCCGACGCGATTCGCGGATCGGGCGGAGACTGACCCATGCGACAGAATGGACGGGCCGGCGCAATTCAAGGCTGTTGGTCCGGATAACGCCCGAGCCAGAGGCCACCACCCGCAACCCGCCGGCCCGTCGTGGCGGGCTGGCGATCGCTTGGCACCTGCGCGCCCCGGGTGGCCCGGGGGGCCATCTTGGTTGCCCTACTCGTCCATCTTCAGCGCGTTGATGAACGCTTCCTGCGGGATCTCGACCTTGCCGAACTGGCGCATCTTCTTCTTGCCCGCCTTCTGCTTTTCCAGCAGCTTGCGCTTGCGCGTGGCATCGCCGCCATAGCATTTGGCTGTCACGTCCTTGCGCATCGCCGACAGCGTTTCACGCGCGATGACCTTTCCGCCGATCGCCGCCTGGATCGGGATCTTGAACATGTGGCGGGGAATCAGGCCCTTGAGCTTCTCGCACATGGCGCGGCCGCGCATCTCGGCCCGGTCACGGTGGACCATCATCGACAACGCGTCGACGGGTTCGTCGTTGACCAGGATCTGCATCTTCGCAAGGCTGTCGGCGCGGTAGCCGGTGATCTCGTAATCGAAGCTGGCATAGCCCTTGGTCACGGATTTCAGACGATCGTAGAAATCGAAAACCACCTCGTTGAGCGGCAGGTCGTAGACCACCATCGCGCGCGCCCCGGCATAGGTCAGGTCGGTCTGGATGCCGCGCCTTTCCTGGCAGAGCTTGAGCACGTCGCCGAGGAAGTCGTCCGGCACGAGGATGGTGGCCTTGATCCGCGGTTCCTCGACATGGTCCACCAGCGTCGGGTCGGGCATGTCGGCGGGGTTGTGCAGGTCCACCCGCTCCCCGTCCTTCATGAAGACGTGGTACACGACCGAGGGCGCGGTCGTGATCAGCTCGATATCGTATTCACGTTCGATCCGGTCGCGGATCACCTCCATGTGCAGCAGGCCGAGGAAGCCGCAGCGGAAGCCGAACCCCAGCGCGGCGGAGCTTTCCATCTCGTAGGAGAAGGAGGCGTCGTTCAGCGCCAGTTTCTCGATGGCGTCGCGCAGGTCGTCGAACTCGGCCGAGTCCACGGGGAAGAGCCCGCAGAACACCACCGGGACGGACGGTTTGAACCCCGGCAGGGGCGCGGCGCACTGGCGTTTCTCGTGCGTGATGGTGTCGCCCACGCGGGTGTCTCGCACCTGCTTGATCGACGCGGTGATGAACCCGATCTCGCCCGGGCCGAGCGCGTCGACCACGGTCATGGCCGGGCGGAACACGCCGATGCGTTCGACATTGTAGGTGGCCCCTGTCTGCATCATGCGGATGCGGTCGCCCTTTTTCATGACGCCGTCCATGATCCGCACCAGCACCACGACGCCCAGATAGGGGTCGTACTTGCTGTCCACCAGCATCGCCTTGAGCGGCGCGTCGGCGTCGCCCTCGGGCGGGGGCAGGTGCGCGATGATCGCCTCCAGCGTTTCGCGGATGCCCTGCCCCGTCTTGGCGCTGACAGGGATGGCGCCGGACGCGTCGATGCCGATCACGTCCTCGATCTGTTCGGCCGCGCGGTCAAGATCACTTGCCGGCAGGTCGATCTTGTTCAGCACGGGGATGAGTTCGTGATCGGCGTCGATGGCCTGATAGACGTTGGCCAGCGTCTGCGCCTCGACGCCCTGGGTGCTGTCCACTACCAGCAGCGATCCCTCGACCGCCCGCATCGAGCGCGACACCTCGTAGGAAAAATCCACGTGGCCCGGCGTGTCGATGAGGTTGAGCACGTATTGCTCCCCGTCGTCGGCCGTGTAGTCGATGCGCACCGTGTTGGCCTTGATGGTGATGCCGCGCTCGCGCTCGATATCCATGGCATCCAGCAGCTGCTCCTTCATGTCGCGTTCGGCCACCGTGTCCGTCATCTGGATCAGGCGGTCGGCGAGCGTGGATTTCCCGTGGTCGATATGCGCCACGATCGAGAAATTGCGGATATGCGAGAGCGGTGTCATGGTAGCCGGATATGGATGGGTTTTCCGGGGTGGTCAAGGTGGGTCGGCAGACGGCGCGCGGGAGACTCACGGGTGTCGCGGCGTGCGGCGGCCCGTGATAGGGTACCCCCGGCAACACGGAGGTCGGAATGACCCGGATCAAGGCTGTTCATGCGCGTGTCACCGGCCGGGTGCAGGGCGTGTCCTTCCGCGCGTGGACCGAGGCGGAGGCGCTGGCGCGCGGCCTGTCGGGCTGGGTCCGCAACGAGGCCGACGGCGCGGTGACCGCGGTGATCGCGGGGCCGCCGCCGGACGTGGACGCGATGCTGTCCGCCTTGTGGGACGGCCCCCCGGCGGCGCGCGTTTCCGACGTGCAGACCTCGCCCGCCGACCCGCCCGAAGCGGCGGATTTCACGATCCGGCGGTAGCGCAACCGTAGCTGCAGGGTCAGGGCGGACCCGGTCTGCCGGCCCGGTGGGCGAGGGCCAGTGCCGGCACACGGCGGGCAAGGCCGCGCAGGATGTCGCCATAGCCCGCCTCGCCCGCCAGCAGGTCCATGTATTGCCGCTTGAGCGTGGTCGACTGCCGGAACGCCGGCGCGAGACGCCTTTGCAGCGCGGGCACATGGAAAAGGGGCCGAAGGAGCCGCGCCATGCGCAATTCGCGGTGCAGCGGCCGCAACAGGCGTTGATAGCGGCGCAGCGCCGTTTCCGGGCCGCCGCCGGCCAGCGCCGCATGGGCGGCCCG
Source organism: Roseovarius sp. (assembly GCA_031580875.1). Lineage (GTDB taxonomy): Bacteria > Pseudomonadota > Alphaproteobacteria > Rhodobacterales > Rhodobacteraceae > Roseovarius. The sequence goes on along the minus strand of JAVLCJ010000106.1, from coordinate 3,803 downwards.
CGCGGCAAGCTGCCCGCTGTGCAGTGCGTGGGCGATCCCCTCGCCCGTGATGGGATCGACGAGCCCGGCCGCGTCACCGGCAAGCAGGACCGCCCCCTGCCCCGGCACCTTTCGGAAATCGCCGAAGGGCAGGAACTGCCCCTTGAGCCGCGCCGCGTCCTCGGCGATGCCCAATTGCGCCATGTAACGGTGCATCGCCGCCTTCATGTCGCCATTGCGCGCCATGAGCCCACCGACGCCGACCGTGGTCGCGCAGCTCTTGGGGAAGCGCCAGCCATAGCCCCATGCCACCGCGGCGATGTCGATGCGGATGGGCGCCGCCGGGTCGAGATGCGCACCCGCCGCCTCGATCTCGAGCGCGAAACCGATGGTGGCGCGGTCGAACGCGGCGCCGAAAAGTTGGCGCGCCGTCCAGCTGTTCACGCCATCGGCACCGATGAGAACACCGTAGCGCAAATGACGCCCGTCCCCGAGCGTCAGGCGCCGCGCCGCGCGATCCAGCCCCGTCACCCTGTGCCCGCTCATGTCGACCGCCCCGGCGGCGATGGCCTTGGCATGCGTGGCGGCATCGAAATCCCACCGCATGGTCAGGTCGAGCGGCGGCACATCATTGATCGGGCCGAGCGGTTGACCATGAAGATGAAATTCAGGCGCTGTCTTGCGATCGGCAAGCGCGCCGGGCATGTCCAAGCCGAAGATATCGCGGTAATTGCGCCGGCTGCGCCCGGTGATCAGGCCGCCGCAAAGCTTGTCGCGCGGGAACCGTCGCGCGTCGATCAGGGCCGTCTGCAACCCGAGGCCACAGGCCGTGGCCGCCGCGGCGCTGCCCGCCGGGCCCGCCCCGATGATGACGATATCGGCGTGTTTCATCCGCGTTTCCCTTGCCGCTGCTCATGGGATACCGCGTGCAAGGCTAGCCGGGCGGGCGCCGCACATCCAGCCCTGCGGCATCACACCGCGCCGGAGCGCCCCGTGCGCGCGTGTGGCGCCCTTTGCGCGCCGCGTCACATCTTGCGCCCGGGCGGCTCGAAGGGGATGAATTCCACCGCGCTCTGCTTCACCGGGGCGGGGTAGAGCTTCATCAGGTCGAGGATCTCGGGCGGCATGCCGACCGTCACCTCGACCCCGAGATCCGTGGCCTCGGCAGGTGTGAGGGCATAGTCGTGCGTCCAGTTGCCCGAGGCCAGCTTGTCGGCCAGCGTCTCGGCCTGCGCGCGCGGGATGCGGGGGGTCATGATCTCGACCGCGCCGCGCTTGACCTGCGCGATGGCCTTGTCGCTGACATCGGCCAGCACGAGCGCCACGTCCGAAACATGCTCGACCGGCTTGGCGTCGCGCGCCGCCACCACCGAGGCCGCGGAAATGCCCATGATCTGCGGGTCGATCGGCCCCAGCATGGAAAACTCGCCCATCACCACCTCGTCGGCGGCCAGCGCGATGAGCGTGCCGCCGGACATGGCGTAGATCGGCACGAGAACCGTGACCTTGGCCGGGTGCGCCTCGACGGCACGGGCGATCTGCATGGCGGCGATGACCAGCCCGCCCGGCGTGTGCAGCACGAGGTCGATGGGCCGGTCATCCGGCGTGGCCTTGATGGCCGAGATGATGGATTGCGCGTCTTCGAGGTCGATCATGCGCGACACGTTGACCCCGAATAAGCTGCGCTTTTCCTGCCGGTGGATCATGGTGATGACCCGGCTGCCGCGCTTGCGTTCGATCCCGCGGATGGCCTGCTCGCGACGGAAGGCGAAAAGCCGGCCCGAAAGCATCGGCTGCAGGATCATCACCGCGAGAAAAATGAAGAAAAGTGTCGAAAGGTCCAGAGTCATGGTCCACCGCCCGTTGTCGCCTGCCCGCGGGCCGCAGTGTCGCAGGTGCCCCGCTTGATGTGAATTGAAAAATGGGCGCATATGGGGCATGCACCCAGTCGATCCCCGGCAGGGAGGCACGGAAGAGGCAGGAACGATGGGACGGGTCATGACGATCGCGATGGTGCTGATCCTTGCGGGCTGCGGGGGCGGCGACAGGTTCAAGGGCCGCGATGCCGGTGTGGCGGCGCCCACGGCCCCGATGGCCTTCGGCCCGATCAGCAAGGCGTGCATGGCCTCGGACCGCGAGGCGCGATCGCGCCGGTTATGCGGCTGCGTCCAGTGGGTGGCGGACCAATCACTGTCACGGTCCGACCAGCGGCGCGCGGCCGGATTTTACGGCGACCCGCACAGCGCACAGGAAATCCGCCAGTCGGACAGGCGCCGCGACGAACGCTTCTGGAAAGCATATTCTGACTATGGCGACCGGGCCGCGCGGATCTGTGGCTGAGCATGACGTGCCCGTGCCGGACGTTGCCCCGTACCCCCCGGCCGGGTAGAGCCACGCCATGCCACGATTCGCCCTCAGGATAGAATATCACGGCGCCCCTTTCGCGGGCTGGCAGCGACAGGCCGACCAGCCCACGGTACAGGGCGCGGTGGAGGCCGCGCTGGCCCGGCTGGAGACCGGCCCGCATACCATCGCCGCCGCGGGGCGCACCGATGCGGGCGTGCATGCGCTGGCTCAGGTCGCGCATTGCGACCTCGCCAAGGACTGGGATCCGTTCCGGCTGGGCGAGGCGCTGAACCACCATCTCAAACCCGCGCCGGTCGCGATCACCGCGTGCGCGGCCGTGCCCGGTGACTGGCATGCCCGTTTCTCGGCCGTCGAGCGGCACTACCTGTTCAGGCTGTTGATGCGGCGCGCACCGGCGACGCATGACAAGGGGCTGGTCTGGCAGGTGCCGCGGCGGCTGGACGCGGCGCCGATGCGGGAAGCCGCGGCGCACCTCGTGGGCCATCACGACTTCACGACCTTCCGCTCGTCGATCTGCCAGGCCGCCAGCCCGGTCAAGACACTCGACGCGATCGAGATCGAGGAGTTCACGGGCCTGTCAGGTCCCGAGGTCAGGTTCCGGCTGCGCGCGCGCTCTTTCCTGCACAACCAGGTGCGCAGCATCGTGGGCACGCTGGAACGCGTCGGCGCCGGCAGCTGGCCGCCGGCCCGCGTGAAGGCGGCACTGGCGGCGCGCGACCGCGCGGCCTGCGGCCCGGTCTGCCCGCCCGAGGGGCTCTACCTCGCCGGCGTGCACTACCCGCAAGACCCGTTCGCCTGACGGCAGGTCGCGCGGGCATCGCGACGGCGCGCGATTGTCCCCGCCCGGGGCGGCCCCGGCCCCATTGCGCCCGCCGAACGGCCCGGGTAGAACTGACCGCAGCGGTCCCGTAGCTCAACAGGATAGAGCAAGCGCCTTCTAAGCGCTAGGTTGGGGGTTCAAGTCCTCCCGGGATCGCCAATAAAGTCATGTCGATGGGGCATATGGGTGCGCAAAACGGCGTTTTTTGCTGCACACCGTGTCCAGCGTGAATCTGCATGGCCGCGTATAATTGCGACAAGATACTGATAATATTGGATATTATATGTGCGCCTCGTCTAATAGGAAAAACGGCGGGCGTTTTCTGGAAGCCGAAGGTCTGAACGTCGCCACGAGCCTCTTAAGCCGAACCGTTCTGTCCTCATGGACTCCTGACATACAGCAAGTCGGCTGGTGAGGACCAAATTCCACTGGTCGGGGCGTCATCATCGCTTCAGGTTAACAGCCACGAAGGCCGAGATGTGCACGACCGGCAGACCGATCGAGTGAGCCGACCAAGTAAACCGCACCCGTGGCGCGCTCGAAGACACGAACGGCCCTGAGCAGCCTTTCGTTGATTGCTCCAGATGCTGCGACCGCATCCCGCTTTGCGGACATTGGCTTCTGTGATCAGTGCCTC
>JAVLCJ010000105.1:0-9052 GCA_031580875.1 Roseovarius sp. | reverse complement strand
CCGGTACAAAAGAGATAGGTTTGCAAATGACGCGTCAATGCGCCGCTCGGTTGTGCGTGTCTGGCGCGGCCTTTGACACATCTGGGCTCACTGCCGACCGCGGCCATCGCGCGTGTCGTTCGGCGCAACGGCAGGTCAGACCCGCGCGCAAGGTCAAGTCACCGCTGTCGCATGGGGCGGCGCATCACCGGCACCGGCTAGGATCGGATCATCAGAAGTTCCGCCGTCACGCAAACGGAATTTCGCAGCCGTGTCAGGCGGCCGTCCCGGTGGACGCCGTCAAACCCGACCGAGATCGAGTTTAGCCGCGCCTGTCCCTGCCGAAAATCGGCCTCGGTCAGGAAAACCTCCGTCGCGTAGCTGTCGAGGCCGGGCCCAGCGTCGAAACAGGCGCCCACGACGCTGCCGATCCCCTCGATCCGCGCCTCGGCAAACCCGTGCGCTTCTGCCAGTTCCTCGACCGCGGCGGTGATATCCTGATTGGGTTGCAGGGTGCAGAGCAAGGCGTCCTGCCCCCCCTCATGCATAGGCGACGCCTGCGGCTGGAACAGGGAAAACCATGTCTCTGGATCGTGCTCGACGGCCAGCGTCGCGCCCGAAACGGCCCATCCCGTCACCACGCAATCCTCGGCGATTTCGCTTTCGGTGGGCAGGAGGTGCCCCATCGCAGGCTCGCCGCTGTCGCCGCGCCACAGCCCGTGGCAATGGGTGAAGGGGGCGCCGTCGCGCAGCCCGAGGTGAACGCCCGCCGTCAGGATGCGCGGACGATCATCGATCCGCCTCGTGGCGCTGTACCATGCCGCGTGCCCGTCGCCCGGCGCGGGTGCCGGTATCACGTAGGACAGGTTCGCCATCGGCACGTTCTCCAGCCGCAGGTAACCGGCGTTGTGCCCCTGCGCCTCAAAGCCCTGCGCCACCGCATCCCCAAATGTCAGCCCCGCCCGCAGCCGCACTTTCACCGGGTGGGCGCGGCAGGCCACCGCCCGCCGGCGGTCGGTGGCCGCCGGGCCGGGATGACGAATGATCCTGCCCGTCGCCTGATCCGTCATGCCGTCGTGCCGGGCAACTGGCCGCGCGCTTCAAGCTCCTGCCGGATCATCTTCTTGGTGATCTTGCCATAGGCGGATTTTGGCATCTCGTCCCAGAACACCAGCTCGCGCGGCAGCTTGTAGCGTGATATCCGGGCTTCCAGCCAAGTGAGGATCTCGGTCTTGTCCGGGGTGCCGCCCTCGCGCGGGACGCAGACGGCAAGCCCGACCTCGCCCCAGACAGGATCGGGGACGCCCAGAACTGCGGCTTCCGATACCGCCGGGTGCATCAAAAGCTTCTCCTCGATTTCACGCGGATAAATATTGGACCCCCCCGAGATGTACATGTCCGACGCGCGCCCCGTCAGGTAGACGAAACCCTGCGCATCCATATGGCCCAGGTCCCCCGTCAGGAACCAGCCATCGCGGAAATTCTTGGCGTTGGCGTCTGGGTTGTTGAAATACCCCGCAAAGACGGCCGGGCCAATCACGGCGATCTCGCCGGTTTCGCCCGTGGCCACTTCCTCGCCCTTGTCGTTCTGGATCTGCACCTGCATTCCGGTGCGGGCAAAGCCGCAGGTGCCGACACGCATGGCCGCGTCATCGGTGTGATGATGCACCGGCGGTAACACGGTGATGTTGCCCGTCACCTCGCCCAAGCCGAAATACTGCACCAGCACCGGACCCAGCTTTTCGATCGCCAGCACCTGATCGGCGCGGTACATCGGCGCGCCCGCGTAGATCACATATCGTAGGCTGGAACGATCATGCAGGTCGATCGACGGGTGCTCAACCAGCAGCTTGATGATGGTCGGCACCATGAAGGCATTGGTAACGCGCCACTTTTCGACCAGTGCCCAGATCTCGGCCGGATCAAATTTCTCACCCGCTGGCAAGATCGTCTTGACGCCATGGGCGACTTGCGCAAGCTGATGCACCCCGGCCCCGTGCGACAGCGGCGCCACCACGATCGAGGCGTCATCGGGCCCGGTTCCCGGCATCAGGTCACACAGGTGGTTGGTGATGACGAAAGCCAGCTGGCCATGCGTCAGGACAGCGGCCTTGGGCTGGCCCGTCGTGCCCGAGGTGAAGAAGAACCAAGCCGGGTCGTCGCGCTGCACGGCGACGGGGGAAGGTGTCTGGCCTTCGTGCCGGGCGATTATGGCTTCGTAATCCTCGGCGAACTCGGCTTGGCCGATGGCCACGGTGAACGCCACCTGATCGCCGCAGGTGGCAGCATGATCGGCGAAAGCTGCCCCGCAGATCAGCCCGCGCGCCTGAGCGGATTCGGCAAGCCAGCCAATCTCGTCCGGGGACTGTCGGAAATTGGCCGGCACCCAGACGGCGCCCACACGCCAGCACGCGAACATTGCTTCGAACATCTGGTTGCAATTGGCCGATTGAACCAGGATCCGGTCGCCCTTGGCGACGCCGAAATCATGAATCAGGGCATGGGCAAACGCCGCCGAGCGTGCCTCCATCCGCGCCCAAGACCAGGTATGCGCGCCCCAGACGAAGCCGATATCGTCGCCCAGCCGGCGGGCGCTTTCGGTCAGAAAATGCGACAGGTTCATCACCCGCGTCGAGGTCGGGGTGACGCCGTTTGACAGATCTATTGTCATTTCGCGCGCTCCAGGATCGACACGTAGTTGGCCACGGCGGCCCCGCCCATGTTGAACACACCGGCCAGCGTCGCGTCAGGGATCTGCATGTCGCCCGCATCGCCTGTCAGCTGCATCGCCGCCATGACATGCATCGAAACGCCTGTGGCGCCAATCGGGTGCCCCTTGGATTTCAGCCCGCCCGAGGGGTTGACCGGCAGGCGGCCATCCTTGCGGGTGACACCCTCGCGGATCACGCGATACCCCTCTCCGGGGACGGCGAGGCCCATTGCCTCGTATTCCAGCATCTCGGCCACGGTAAAGCAGTCGTGGCTTTCCACCAACGACAGATCGTCAAGGCCTATGCCGGCCTCTTCCAGCCCGGCCTGCCATGCCATGCGCGCCCCGCGGAATTCCAGGACGTCGCGGCGCGAAAGCGCCATGATGTCATTGGCCTGAACCCGTGCGCGAAAGGCGATGGCGCGCTCCATTCCGGCAGCGGTTTCCGCGTCTGCGAGCACCAGCACGGCGGCCCCGTCCGAGACGAGCGAGCAGTCTGTCCGGCGCAGCGGCCCGGCCACGCGGGGGTTCTTCTCGGAAACCGTGTTGCAGAAGGCCACGTCGAAATCCTTGTGCATGTGCGCCAGCGGGTTGGCCATGCCGTTGGAATGGTTCTTCGCCGCGATCATTGCCAGTTCTTCGGACTTGTCGCCGTAGCGCTGGAAATAGGCCGATGCGATCTTGCCGAAAAGGCCCGCGAAACCACCCTCGATATCGGCTTCCTCACGCCGGTAGCTGGCGCTCAGGAGGATGTCGCCAACCTCGTCGCCGGGGGTGGCTGTCATCTTCTCGGCCCCGACCACCAGCGCGATGCGACCGCGACCGGATTCGATGAAATCCATCGCGCCGTGCAGGGCCGCGGAGCCTGTCGCGCAGGCGTTCTCATAGCGCACCGCCGGAGTGTGCGCGAAGCGCTCGTCTCCCATCGCCACCAGCGCACCTTGAAAATCCTGCTTCGAAAAGCCGTTGTTGAAGACGCCGGCAAAGATGCCGTCCACATCCTCGGGCGTAATCCCGGCATGTTCCATGGCAGGGCCGACCGCCGCCGCCATAAGGCTTTCGGTGTCGGGGTGTTCGGATTTGCCGAAGGGCGTGTGACCCCATCCGACGATCTGTGCTTTCGTCATCCGTTTCTCCTTTCAGGATGCCCGGGGCGCGCCGCACGCGGCGCTTACCCCAGCCGTTCTGCGATTTTCGCGGCTTCGGTTTTCAGTTGCGAAACAAGTTCCAGCCGGCGAGGCTCTTTCATGCGGCTTTCCACGGCAGCAAGCGACACCGCACCGGAAAGGCCGCCATCAGGGCCGTGCAGGGCGATGCCGATGCCCCACGAATCGGTGAAGATCAGGCCGGGATTCAGGGCGTAGCCATCACGCCGCGTCCGGGCGACATGATGGCGGATGCTGTCGGGCGACAGGTGCGGGTAATCTGCGGCCAGAATCGCGGCATTGGCCTGCAGGACATCCTCCACCTCGTCGTCGGGCAGTGCGGCAAGCATTGCCAGCGATCCCGCCCCAACGCCTAGCGGATGCTGCGCCCCGGACATCAACGCGTAGGTGCGAATCGGGTATGCGCCTTCTTCGCGATGCAGGCAGACCGAAGACATCCCGCGACGCACTGAGATGAACGCCGCATCCCCGGTTTCGCGCGCAAGATGCACCAGACTGCCCATGGCCTGTTTCAAAAGGCCGTGCCGCCCCGAGGCGCGCAGCCCCAGGATGAACGCTTCTTTGCCAAGGTGATAGAGGCGGCTTTCGTCATCCTGTTCGATCAACCCCGCGCGGATCAAAGCCAAAAGCAAGCGCCGCGCCGTGGCCTTGTTGAGCCCCGATCGCACAACCACTTCCGACAGCGTCAGGCCGCCGCCGAATTGCCGGCCGATGAGGCTTAGCAGTTCGAGCGCGCGATCGACGCTTTGCGCACCGCGAAGTTGGCCGGGATCCTGCATTAGTTCCACTATATGAACCTGTAGTTTCTTTTAGCACGGGTATTTCGGATGAATTTTCTTTATATTGGCTTTTTCCGATATCTTTTTGCAAGTTTTTCTTGTAAAATTTGAAAAAAGTGGTTCATCATATGGACGTTTGCTGCTTACCTTTGCAGCTTAAACGCTTATAGCCCTGCCTTGGGGTGAAGCTTGGAGGAGGAAGACGATGTTTGGAGGAGGAAAACAATGAATTTTGCCAAAGTCGGTCGCGTGGCGGCTGCCTCGATGATCACGGGTGCCCTGATGGCAAGTGCCGTCTCGGCCGAGACACTGCGCCTGTCACACAACACCGGCGACAGCACCACCTGGCACAAGGGGGCCGAACGGTTCGGCGAACTTCTGGCCGATAAGACCGGCGGCGATCTGGATGTGCGGGTCTTCCCGAACGCCCAGCTTTCCGGCGGGGATCAGATGCGCCAAGCCGAGATGGTGGGCCGCGGCGCGCTTGACCTTGTCGTGACATCGGCGATCAACGTGACCCCGCTCGTGCCCGAAATGGCGGTGTTCTCGCTGCCCTATCTCTATGCCAACTATGACCAGGTCGATGCCACAACCCAAGGTGCACCGGGCGAAATGCTTTCGGATATCCTGCTGGAAAAGGGTATCGTGGTTCTGGCTTGGGGCGAGAACGGTTTCCGCGAAGTGACGAATAACGTGCGCCCGATCACATCGCCCGAGGACATGGAAGGCCTGAACATGCGTGTGGCCGGCCCAATGTATATCGACGTGATGAACGAGTTGGGGGCTAACCCCCAGCAGATGCAGTGGGGCGAGACGATGACCGCGCTGCAACAGGGCGTCGTGGACGGACAGGAAAACCCGATCGGCGCGGTGATCATCCCGCAGCAGATCTACGAGGTGCAGGAATACCTGACGACATGGCACTATTCCTATGACCCGATTTTCCTGGGCATCTCGAAGGACAAGTGGGACAGCTACGATTCCGACATGCAGACCGCACTTAGCGAAGCCGCGCAGGAGGCGATGGACTATCAGCGCCAGATCACCCGCGAGGACACAGCCAGCGGCCTTGATTTCCTGCGCGAGCAAGGCATGGAGATCTACGAGCCGACGGCGGAAGAACTGGACGCGTTCCGGACCGCCACGAAACCGGCCTTCGACGAATGGGCGGACAAGGTCGGCGCGGACATCGTGAACACCTTTCAGGAAGCGATCGCGAACGCTGACTGAGTGATCGGTTTCTCACGGGCAGGCCCTTTTTGGGTTTGCCCGTCCTTCTTTTCCGCGACGGATGACAGGAGCATGCGACAATGAGGTTTCTTCTGCGTGACGCGGAAAAGATTATCTGCGCGTTCATTTTCCTTGGCATGACCCTGCTGGGATTCGCCAATGTCGTCGTTCGTTACGCCACGAACTTGTCGCTGGCCGCCACCGAAGAATTGTTGACCAACGGGTTCCTTCTGCTGACGGTATTCGGGGCAGCGCTGGCCGCCCGCCGGGGGGAGCATCTGGCAGTGACGCTGGTGCATGACATGATGCCCCGCGTGCTATGGAAGCCCGTCCTCGTGCTCTCCGCGGCCCTGTCGGTCGGCCTTCTGGGGATGTCAGCCTGGTTTTCCTGGCAATCGCTGGCCAATCTCTACGCCAACGGCATGAATTCCTACGCGCTGGGCATTCCGGCCTGGTACTATCAAGCGGCGGTGCCCTTTGGGTTCGCGCTGATCATCCTACGCTACCTGCAGCATGTGGTCGAAATGCTGAACGGGCCTGCCCGGCAGGTGCTGCCGGATGTTTGAGTTTTTCACCGATATCACCGCTGGATCGCAGATGGTGATCGTATTTTTCCTGCTGATGGCCCTGCGTCTGCCGGTGGCATTCGCGCTCGGCTTGTCGGCGATCTACACCATGTGGAAGATCGGGTTCGGGTTCGACCTTGCGGGTGATCTGATCGCCACCGGCATTACCAAGTTCTCACTTCTGGCGATCCCGTTCTTTGTCCTCGCCGGGACACTGATGGGCTCGCTCGGGATCGCAGAGCGGATGATCCGCTTTTTCCGGGTGCTGGTGGGCAGCCTGCCCGGCGGCATGGGGGTTGTCGGCACGGTCGTTTGCCTGTTCTGGGGGGCGGTCAGCGGCTCTGGCCCGGCATCGGTGGCGGCCATCGGCCCGATGATCATCAAGGGCATGGAAGAGGATGGCTACAGCCGGGCCTATGCCGCCGGGCTGGTCTGCACCGGGGCGGCGCTGTCAATCGTGGTTCCGCCCTCGATCGGGCTGGTGATCTACGGCGTGATCGCCGAAACCTCGATCTCGCGGCTCTTCATCGCGGCGATCATTCCGGGGATCTTCATGGGAATGACCATGCTGGCCGTGCTGCCGCTAGCGCGCCGCGGGCGCGCGGTGGCGGATCGTTCGGCGCTAGAGGCGCTCAGCCCCGACCCCTACGCGGACCTCGCCTATCGCCGGAAGCTTTGGCTGACCTTTCGCGAAAGTTTCTGGGGCCTGATGACCCCGGTCGTGATCCTGGGCGGGATCTATTCCGGCATCTTCACCCCGACCGAGGCCGCGCTGGTCGCCACCGTCTACGCGCTGGCCGTCGGCGCGCTGGCCTATCGGACGCTAACGTTTCGCGGGCTTTACGACGCGCTGGGCAACGCCGCCGCCTCCTCGGCCGTGGTGATGCTGGTCGTGGCCTATGCCAGCCTGTTCGGCTGGGTCGTCACGGTCGAGGATCTGGTCGGCAGCTATTCCACCGCCCTTTTGGGCATCAGCCAGAACGAATGGGTGATCCTGCTGGTGATCATGCTGGTCCTCGTGCTTGCCGGAATGTTCATGGACGCGGTAACGGTGATGTTCATCTCGCTTCCGATCTTCCTGCCCGTTGTGCGCGAGCTGGGCTGGGATCCGGTCTGGTTCGGCGTGCTTGTGATGGTGAACCTGGCCATTGGTCTGATTACGCCACCTGTCGGCATCAATCTCTACGTCGCGGCGAATGTCACCAAGCTCTCGATCGAGAAGGTGGCGCGCGGTGCCATGCCGTTCTTGCTGGTCAGTCTTGTCGGGCTCGGCGTGATCGCCGCCTTCCCGTCGCTTTCACAGGTGCTGGTAGAGTGGATGAGATGACCCAGACCACCGCATTTTCCCGATAACCGGAGATCCAAATGACACCGAAAACCGCAATCGTGACCGGCGCTGCCCGCGGCATCGGCCTTGCCACCACCCACCTGCTTCTTGCCGAAGGCCGGCGCGTGGCCATGATCGACCGCGACGCCGAGGCGCTGACGGCGGCCGCACAGGAGCTTGATGGCGTGCTGCCGGTCATTTGCGACGTGTCCGAACCCGACCAGGTCGCGGCCATGGCCGAAAGCGTCATGACCAAGTTCGGGCGGATCGACGCGCTGGTCAACAATGCCGGCGTCGCTGATTTCCGCCCGATGGGCGAAACCGATTTTGCGACATGGCGCAGTGTGATGGCAACCAATCTTGACGGCGTTTTCCTGACCTCTCAGGCGGTCATCCCGCATCTGAAGGCGGTCGGCGGCGCGATTGTCAACGTTGCCTCGATCTCGGGCTTGCGGGCCAGCACGCTGCGGGTTGCCTACGGCACGTCGAAGGCGGCAGTGATCCACCTGACCCGGCAACAGGCCGCCGAACTGGGCGAATGGGGCGTGCGTGCCAATGTCGTGGCACCGGGCCCGGTGGATACCAAGCTGGCGCTTGCCGTGCACACGCCGGCGATCCGCGCGGCCTATCACGATGCGATTCCCCTCAATCGCTACGGGCAAGAAACCGAGATCGCCGAGGTTATCGCCTTCCTGTGTTCCGACAAAGCCAGCTACGTCACAGGCCAGACGATTGCCTCGGATGGCGGCTTCGACTCGACGGGCGTCGGCCTGCCGGCACTGCGCGCCCACCCGGCGTGACGCGCCCACCCGCGCCGCCGGCAGCCGGATTGAACCACCTACCTGCCGCGGCAACCTGATGGCCGACATATTCGCTGATCGCATCGTGGACTGCCCGGCACTGACGCTCTAGTGTTCCGAGATGGGATGGTTGCCGCCCTCCCCAGACGGCATCGCAATGTGCCAAAGTCGTGGTGTTGAAACCCACGCAAGCAGAGAGGACGGCGAGATGAAGGATACGATTATCGGGGTGGATCTGGCAAAGCGTGTTTTCCAGCTCCACGGGGCCACGGTGGCGGGTGAGGTGAAGTTCCGCAAGAAGCTGACGCGGGATCAGTTCCTGGCCTTCATGGCGGCACAGTCGGCCGCGCTTGTGGTGTTTGAGGCCTGCGGGAGCGCGAGCTACTGGGCCCGGGAGATGGAAGCGCTCGGTCACGAGGTCCGGCTGATCGCGCCGCAGTATGTGCGCCCCTTCGTCAAGCGCCAGAAGAACGATGCGGCCGACGCCGAAGCCAT
>JAVLCJ010000104.1:0-9367 GCA_031580875.1 Roseovarius sp. | reverse complement strand
CGCCACCGGCACTGGCCTTGATCATCACCGGATAGCCGATTTCCTGACTGATCTTCACCGCCTCGTCGGCGTCCTCGATCAGGCCCATCACGCCCGGCACGGTGTTGACTTCGGCTTCCTTGGCGATCTTCTTGGAGGTGATCTTGTCGCCCATCGCCTCGATCGCGCCCTTCGGCGGCCCGATGAAGGCGACGCCCGCCGCCTCGAGCGCCTCGGCGAATTTCGGGTTCTCGGACAGGAAACCGTAGCCCGGATGCACCGCCTCCGCCCCGGTCTGCCGGATGGCGTCCATCACCTTGTCGATGACGATGTAGGATTCGTTTGCCGGGGGCGGGCCGATATGCACCGCCTCGTCGGCCATCTGCACATGCAGCGCGTTCCGGTCGGCGTCGGAATAGATCGCCACCGTGCTTATGCCCATCCGCCGGGCTGTCTTGATGACGCGGCAGGCGATTTCGCCGCGGTTGGCGATCAGGATCTTCTTGAACATGTCATGCACCTTCTTTCGGTTCTTGGCCGCGCGGGGCGCTCCCCGGCCCGGCATCGAGACTGCCCCCTGCCCCACGGCACGGGAAAGCAAATGGAACGCGTCCCCGCCACGCCCTCGGGGAACCGGCGGAACGACCGGCCCGGCGGTCATCGTCGCGAGGCCGCGACGTGGGGCGAATGTTGCGTGTAAAGAAAAAGGCGGGCGGCCTTTCACACTTGTCGGAAAACCGCCCGCGAGGGGAAGGGTAATGGAACATATCAGCCGTCGCGACTATCTGGGGGGACGCCCCGCCGGCACTGGGTATCATGCAGACAGATGCGCCAGCACCCAACAGGCGCCGCATCTCGCCGCCCGTATCGGCTGAATCATGCGTATTACGCGCCCCGTCTGGCAGATTGCCGCCAATGAGCGGGACGTGACCAGAACCGCGCGCCGTCATTCCCACAGATCCTCGTTGAACGCGTCGGGAAATGCCGCGCGGGCCGCCGGGACATCAAGGACGAGCAACGACTCGTAACTCTCCGGATCGAACGGGTCCTCGACCGGCAGCACTTCGCGGCCGAAAAGCCAGGACAGGCGCCCGGCATCCAGATTGCCGCGCTCGAACGGCTGATCACCGAAATGCTCCCACAGCGCGCGCACGAAAACGAGGTCGGCGTTGCTGTCCGCCGGCCGCCGATCGCGATAGCGTTCTCGCGCGACCAGCCTGGTCGCACCCTTGGCGTTGGCGCGACGGATGGTGAACTGGAAATCCGTGCCCGGCAGACGGCCGGGAAACCCGCGATGTTTCAGCATGACAGCCGCCCCGCAGGCCGGTCCTGCATGGCCCGAGCGGGCGGGGTGGTGGCTACCCCCCGGATCGTACGCTGGGGGCTGCCCGTACTTGCCGATCGGTTCCGATGCCACGGTGATGGGCTTGCCAAAGACGGGCGCTTGCTCGGCTTGCTGCATGCATGCGGTGACACGGGCCGCGACGCCCCTGATGCCGAAGGACGTTTGCTGCTCGCACAAGCCCTCGAACGCGGCAGGCAAATCCTCGCGCTCTGGCCGGGTTTCATGACACAGCAGCCGACGCGGCGGGACCACGCCCCCCAACGGCACGCCACGATGCGTGACGCGAAAGCAACATCATACCAAGACTGCCAGCTTTCAAGATGTTGTACAGCCATCAGAAAGGCTCCCAGATGCAGCGGCCGCCGTCCACGCGAAAGGCCTCGAAAGACTGCGTTACCGCGGGATCGTACTCGCCGAATTCCGCCGCTTTATCGGCCAGTGAAATGACCACCCGCTCCGGCGGCGCGGCCATCGCCGCGACCTCGGGCAACGCCACGTCCCGGCAGAGATACGCCATGTCATCTGCGATGCGGGCAAGCGCCGCCTCGCCCCCCTCGAAGCCGGGCGCCACGAAGCGCAGCCGATACACGCGCCCCTCATCATCCAGCCGCGTTTCATGGAGGCTGGCCTGAAGGCCCGACGGCAAGATCACGGCCTCGGACGCGACCGCGATGCCGGACACCGCGAACACCGCGCCGGCGCTTACCGCTGCGACCTCGCCGATCACGCCCTGCATCCTGCGCCCTTGTTCACCGGCCATGGGTATCAAAGCGGAATATTGTCGTGTTTCTTCCACGGCATCTTGCGCTTTTTCTTGCGCAGGGCGGCAAAGGCCCGGCTGACGCGCATCCGCGTGTTGTTCGGCTGGATCACCTCGTCGATGAAGCCGCGTTCCGCCGCGACGAAGGGATTGGCGAAACGGTCCTCGTAATCCTGCGTGCGGGAGGCGATCTTCTCGGCATCGCCGAGTTCGGAGCGATAGAGGATCTCCGTGGCGCCCTTGGCCCCCATCACGGCCACCTCGGAAGTAGGCCACGCATAGTTGAAATCGCCGCGCAGGTGCTTGGACGACATCACCACGTAGGCCCCGCCATACGCCTTGCGCGTGATGACCGTGACCTTCGGCACCGTCGCTTCGCCATAGGCAAAGAGCAATTTCGCCCCGTGCTTGATCACGCCGTTGTGCTCCTGGCTGGTGCCCGGCAGGAATCCCGGCACGTCCACGAATGTCAGGATCGGGATCTCGAACGCGTCACAGAACCGGACGAAGCGCGCGGCCTTGCGCGAGCTGTCGATATCGAGGCATCCCGCCAGCACCATCGGCTGATTGGCCACGACACCCACGGTACGGCCTTCCAGCCTTATGAACCCGGTGATGATGTTCTTGGCGAAATCCTCCTGAATCTCGTAGAAATCCCCCTCGTCCGCCACTTTGACGATCAGCTCCTTCATGTCGTAGGGCATGTTGGGGTTGTCGGGAACAAGCGTGTCGAGGCTAAGATCCTTGCGGCCCGGCTCATCGAAGAAAGGGCGCACCGGCGGCGCTTCCTGGTTGTGGAGCGGCAGGAAATCCACCAGCCGCCGCACCTCGGCCATCGCCTCCACGTCGTTTTCGAAGGCCGCGTCGGCGACCGAACTTTTCTTGGTGTGGGTTCCGGCCCCGCCCAGCTCCTCGGCCGTGACATGCTCGTTCGTGACGGTCTTGACCACGTCGGGGCCCGTCACGAACATGTAGGAGCTGTCCTTGACCATGAAGATGAAGTCCGTCATCGCGGGCGAGTAGACGGCCCCGCCGGCACACGGGCCGGTGATCACGCTGATCTGCGGCACCACCCCCGAGGCTTCGATGTTGCGCTGGAAGACCTCGCCGTACCCGGCAAGGCTGTCCACGCCTTCCTGGATGCGCGCGCCACCGGAGTCGTTTATCCCGATGATCGGCGCGCCATTCTGCATGGCCATGTCCATGATCTTGCAAATTTTTTGCGCATGGGTGGCGCTCACCGACCCGCCGAGCACGGTGAAATCCTGGCTGAACACGTACACGAGCCGGCCGTTGATCGTGCCCCAGCCCGTGACAACGCCATCGCCGTAGGGCCGATTTTGATCCATGCCGAAATCCGTGCAGCGATGCGCGACAAACATGTCGAATTCCTCGAAGCTGCCCTCGTCGAGCAACAGGTCGATGCGTTCGCGGGCCGTAAGCTTACCCTTGGCGTGCTGCGCGTCGATCCGGCGCTGCCCGCCCCCCAGACGGGCCTCTCCCCGGCGGCTCTCGAGCTCCTGCAGAATATCTTTCATGGCGGCTCCTCTCACGGTTTTGGCGGCACCATAGGCAAAACCCCACGATGCAGAAAGAAGAATCCGGCAAATTTGCAAATATCTGGAAACCAATGTCTGTTAACCCGCTAATCCGCAAAACACCGGCGCGGGATGGACTTCCGTGGTGCATGCTCCTACCACTTGCGTCATGCCGTCGCATTCCAGGGTCCGGTTTCTGGACCGCGCCACACCGCCACATGTCGTCACGCTGATCCTGCTGGCCGGGATCTCGGCGCTGGCGATGAACATTTTCCTGCCGTCCCTGCCCGGCATGACCGCGTGGTTCGAGACGGAATACCGGCTCATGCAGTTGTCGGTCGCGCTCTATCTCGGGGTCAACGCGGCGCTGCAGATTCTCATGGGGCCGGTATCGGACAGGTTGGGGCGGCGCCCGGTGATCCTCGGCGGGATGGCCATCTTCCTGCTGGCCACGGTGGGCTGCATCCTGGCCGGCAATGTCTGGGTCTTTCTTTTCTTCCGGATGTGCCAGGCCAGCGTCGTGGTGGCCATGGTGCTCAGCCGTGCCGTGGTGCGCGACATGGTCCCGCAGGACCAGGCCGCCAGCATGATCGGCTATGTCACGATGGGCATGGCCGTGGTGCCCATGATCGGCCCCGCGATCGGCGGCGTGCTGGATGCCGCCTTTGGCTGGCAGGCCAGTTTCTGGCTGCTTTTCGCGCTTGGCGCGCTGGTCACGTGGATGACGTGGGCCGACCTGGGCGAGACCGCGCCGCTGTCGGGCCAGACCTTCGCAGAACAGATCCGGGATTATCCCAAGCTCCTGAAATCGCCACGCTTCTGGGGCTACTCGATGGCCGCGGCCCTGTCGTCGGGATCGTTTTTCGCCTACCTGGGCGGCGCCCCCTTCGTAGGTGACCAGGTATTCGGGCTGAGCCCGGAGGAGCTGGGCGTCTATTTCGGCGCGCCGGCGATCGGTTACTTCCTCGGCAACTTCGTGTCGGGCCGGTTCTCGGTGCGGGTGGGCATCAACCGCATGGTGCTGTGGGGCGCGACCATCAATGCCGGGGGCATCGCGCTGAACCTGACGCTGTTCCAGATGGGCCTCGGCACCCCGATCGGGTTTTTCGGGCTCATGACGTTCATGGGGCTGGGCAACGGCATGACGATCCCCAATGCCACGGCCGGCGCGCTGTCGGTGCGCCCCGAACTGGCCGGCACGGCAAGCGGGCTGTCGGGGGCCATGATGATCGGGGGCGGCGCGGCGCTGTCGGCGCTGGCCGGTACCCTGCTGAGCCCGGGCACCGGCGCGTTTCCGTTGCTGTGGCTGATGGTCGGCACCGCGGCGTCGGGCATTGTCGCCATCGCGCTGGTGATGCGGCGGGAGCGCCGGCTGGCCCGGCCGTGAGCCACGGCAGCGCGGGTTAATCGCCGGCGGGACCGGCGGCACGGCGTCGGCATCGCGTCGGCATCGCGCCGGTGCCCCGGTGCCGCGGCCGCGGCCGTTAACCCGGCGCGCGTGTCAGCCCCGCGGCGGACGGTCGGGTAACCGCTTGCACACCACGGTTTGCAAAACTACCATTCACCAAAGCTAACCTGCAAAGCGGCCTGCCCACATGCCTACCCAGAAACTCTATGCCGGGGCGAAACTGCGCGAAACGCGCCAGCGCCTCGGCCTGACACAAAAGGATTTCGCCGGCAAGCTGGGCGTTTCGCTGCCCTACCTGAACCAGATGGAAAACAACAACCGCCCCGTCAGCACGACCGTGGTGCTGGCGCTGGCGCAGGAATTCGGGTTCGACGTCACGGAACTGTCCACCGACGATGCCGAGCGCATGGTCAGCGACATGCGCGAGGCGCTGGCCGACCCGCTGTTCGGCGACGGCCTGCCGCCGCTGGCGGACCTGCGCCTGACCGCATCGAACGCGCCGGCGCTGGCACGGGCCTTCCTGGAGTTGCACAGCGCCTACCGGCAGACGCACGAGAGGCTTGCCAGCCTTGACGAGGCGCTTGGCCGCGAGGATGCGCGCAGCCAGTCGAGCCCGTGGACCGAGGTGCGCGACTTCTTCCACTATTGCGACAATTATATCGACGCGGTGGACCGGGCCGCCGAACGCTTTGCCACGCCCACCGGCGCGCAGCGCAACATCCGCGACGTCGCCACCGCCCGGCTGGACGAGCTGGGGATCTCGGTCAGTTATACCGACAGCGGGCAGCTGCGCCATTTCGACCGGCCGAGCGCCACGCTCTACCTGTCCTCGCGCGCCGAGCCGGAAACGCGCACTTTCCAGTTGCTGTTGCAGGTGGCGCTGCTGACGCAGGACAAGCTGCTGGAGGCGACGCTGGATTTCGCGCGCTTCCAGAACGAGGCGTCCCGCGCCATCGCCAAGATCGGGCTGGCCAATTATTTCGCCGGGGCCGCGATGATGCCCTACGCCACCTTCCTGCGCGCCGCACAGGACACGCGGCATGATCTCGAATTGCTGGCCAACCGCTTCGGCGCGTCGATCGAGCAGGTCTGCCACCGGCTGTCCACCCTGCAGCGGCCCGGGGCCAAGGGCATCCCGTTCTTCTTCGTCAGGGTCGATCAGGCAGGCACGATCACCAAGCGCCACAGCGCCACGCGGCTGCAATTCGCCCGGTTCGGCGGCGCCTGCCCGCTATGGAACGTGCATCGCGCCTTCGAGACGCCGGGGCGGTTCCTGCGGCAGCTGGCCGAAACGCCGGACGGCGTGCGCTATATCAGCCTTGCGCGCGACGTGAGCAAGCCGGGGGGCAGTTTCGGCGCCCCGGTGCGCCGCTTTGCCATCGCGCTCGGCTGCGAGGTCAAACATGCCGACGCGCTGGTCTTCGCCGACGACCTCGACGTGACCAATGCGCGCGCGTTCGAACCCATCGGCATTTCCTGCCGCATCTGCGAACGCACCGATTGCCACCAGCGGTCGGTCCCGCCGCTGGAGCGGCGGCTGTCGATCACGCCGGACGCGCGTGGTGTGCTGCCCTACGAGGTGGGCTGACGCGCGGCGCCGTCCTTGCTCACCAATAGGCCGGGTCGTCAAAGGCCGCGACGCAGCGCGACGCCCCCTGCAGCGGCGCCGGCCTGCCACCGGTCAGGGAGTGCGCCAGCCAGCCCTCGGGATGGGCGAGCGGCAAGGGCGGGCGGGCCTCGGATTCCGGGATCGGCGCGAAGCCCACCCTGCCATAATACGCCGGATCGCCGTAGGTGATCACCACGTCCGCGCCGCGTTTCTGCATCTCGTCGAGGCCGTGACGGATCAGCGCCCGCCCGATCCCCCGGCCCTGCCAACCGGGCCTGACCGCGACGGGCGCCATCAGGAACACGGTTCGCGTTTCCTGTTCGTAGACCAGCCGGGAGAACATGATGCAGCCCGTGATCTGGTCATCCGCGTGGCTGCAGAACACGTGCAGGTCTTCCTGTGCCGTCGTGGCGAAGAGAGACCGGACGAGGGTGCCGATGAGCGCGCCCTCTTCCGCGCCCTCGGCATCCGCGAAGGTCGCGGTGAAAAGCTCGATGATGCTGTCAGCCCGGTCCTTGTATCCGCAGGTGACGTGCATGTGCCGGCCCCTTTCGCGGTGGGTGGCGCGCCGGGTCACCGCACCGGGTGCCGCGCGTGAAAAACCTGCCGCGCGCGGCGCGGCAGGCTGGGCCGGTCAGGCCGCGGGCCGTGGCGGGCCCGCGGCGTGTGCACCGTTGTCGTGGCCGATCAGGCGAACCACCAGCGTTCGATGAACCGCATCCCGTCCACGTCCCAGTTCGAGCTCATCTGCTCGGTATGGGCGATCTTGGTGGAGTTGCCGAAGACCCAGTTGGCGAACATCGGGATGATCACGCCGCCCTCGTCCGAGACGAGTTCCTGCATTTCCCAGTACATCTCGCGGCGCTTGTCCTCGTTCAGCTCGGAGCGCGCCTTGATCAGCAGATCGTCGAAACGCTCGTTGCACCAGAAGCTGTCGTTCCACGACGCGCCGCACTTGTAGGCGGTCGAGAACATCTGGTCCTCGACCACGCGGCCCGACCAGTAGACGGAGACGAAATCCTTCTTCATCCAGACATCGGACCAGTAGCCGTCATTGGGTTCGCGCACCGGCTTGAGGTTGATCCCCGCCTCGGCGGCCGAACTCTGGTAGAGCACGGCGGCATCCACCGCGCCCACGAAGGCCGCGTCGGCCGCCGAGAGCGAGACGTCAACGCTGTCCAGCCCCGCCTGCTTGAGGTGGTATTTCGCCTTGTCGGGGTCGTAGGTCTTCTGTTCCAGCTCGGAATTGTAGAACCGTTGGTTCTCGCCGATCGGGTGGTCGTTGCCGACCGAGCCGTAGCCGAACAGGATCTTGTCCACCAGTTCCTGCCGGTTGAGGCCGTATTTGAGCGCCAGCCGGACATTGTTGTCGTTGTAGGGCGCGTTGCGGGTATCCATCGCGAAGGTGTAATGCTGAGTCCCCGCGACCGAGTTGATCTGGATGTCGTCGCGCCGCGCCAGCATCCCGACGGTCTTGAGGTCGAGCCTGTCGGCCACTTCCACGTCCCCCGAGACGAGCGCGGTGGTCCGGGCGTTCTGGTCCACGATGGCCAGCACCTCGACCGAATCGAACCACGCGACGTCATCGCGCCAGTGATTCTCGTGCCGCTCCAGCGCCATGGACACGCCGGGGTTGAAATCGACCAGCTTGTAGCTGCCGCAGCCATCACCCGACTGCCAGTCGATGCTTTCGCCGTCGGCCTTGCAGATCGCGAGGTGATAGTCGCTGAGGATGAACGGGAAGTCGGCATTGCCACCGTCAAGGGTGAAGACGACCGTGTCATCGCCTTCGGTCGTGATGTCCACGATGGGCGCCACGATCGGCCCGGCGGCCGAGGTCGACTCCTCGCCCCGGTGGAAATTGATGGAGTTGACGACATCCTGCAGCTCCAGCGTCTTGCCGGAGTGGAACGTGACGCCCTTGCGGATCTTGAAGCGCCACACCTTGGCGTCGGGGGAGGCTTCCCAGCTCTCGGCGAGCTCGGGGATGAGAGAGCCGTCCTGCGCCACCTCGGTCAGGTGACCGTGGACCGAGTAGGCCAGCGAGGTGGTGAAGCTGTTTTCATACGTGCCCGGGTTGAGCGTGTCTGTGGTCTGGCCGTGGCCGATGGCCGCGCGCATGTGCCCGCCACGCTTGGGCTGCTGGGCCAGCGCGCCGCCCATGGGCAGTGAGGCCGCGACCGCGCCGGCGGCGGTGGTCTTGAGGAATCCGCGGCGATCAAGAAGGCCGCCTTTGATGATGGACATTTTGGTATCTCCCGTATGGTTTGTCTTGTCTGGCCGCACCCGGCCGGGGCACATGGCCCCCCGGGCGCCTCCCGGGTCTTGCCGGGTGGCTGGCAAAACGGCCGCTGGATCGACCGCAGGTATGCAAAATTAGTATGACGAGTTCGTGAAGTGCAACGGATTTGTCGTTTTCAGCACATTTACGTGGGGTCCCCTCCCGGCCAGCCCCTTGCAGTGGATGATACACGTGAGAACCCGCAGCGGGCTAAAAGTGCAAGGACCGCACCGAACGCAAAGGCGACGAAGACAGCAAGCACGGCGTTTTGAACTGAGGGCGGAAAGCGGACTTTCTCTGCGGTCTGTATGAAAGGCAGGAATGCGCAGGGAGCGGGCAATGAAAATCTGCAACGAACGACGGTCGCCGTTCAAGACACAACGCGTCAAAAACTGACTTTCGACGCCTCGTTTGGAAACATTTCGGGCCCCTGACAAACCTTATCTG
>JAVLCJ010000103.1:0-9697 GCA_031580875.1 Roseovarius sp. | reverse complement strand
ACCGCCGCCGCCGACACGGTGCCCGCCGCCACGATGGCAAGCCCCACCAGCAAGGCCAGCATCGGCACGCGCAGCCCCTTGGCCACGAAGATCGCCTCGCCCGCCGCTTCCGGCAGGCGGGTCGAGAATTCCGCGTAGCTGAGCGCGGTCGGCGCCGCGATGAGCCCGGCCACCAGAAACGACAACGGCGCCCAAACCCCCGCATCGGCGGCGACGGCCCCGACGAGCACGTAAATGCCCGCGCCCACCATGACGCCCACGCCGTAGGCCGTCAGCAGACCCAGCCCGATACGGCGCTTGAGCGCGTCAGCCATTGTCCCCTCCGCTCATTGCAGCGGCTTCGCGCGGGCGAAGCCGGTACCAGGTACATTATAGAAGACGGGTTGCCCTTGCCATCGTCGCCCCGTCATGCCTTGCGTTGCAAACGTCCGGGCAGGTTGTTGGCCCAGCCGCTGATCGTGCCGGCCCCGAGGCACACCACGATGTCCCCCGGCTCGGCGTGTTCGCGCACCAGCTTTTCAAGATCATCCTCGTCATGGATGGCACGCGCGTCACGGTGGCCCGCGCGGATCAGCCCGGCAACCAGATCATCCCGCGTGGCCCCCTCGATGGGGTCCTCGCCCGCGGCATAGACTTCGGCAATCGCCACCACGTCGGCCTCGTTGAAACAGGCGCAGAAATCATCGAAATGATGGTGCAGGCGCGTGTAGCGGTGCGGCTGATGCACGGCGATGACCCGCCCTTCGCTGGCCTGGCGCGCCGCGCGAAGCACGGCGGCGATCTCGGTCGGGTGGTGGCCGTAATCGTCGATCACGGTCACGCCGCCCACCTCGCCGACACGGGTGAAGCGCCGGTTCACGCCGCCGAAATTGGCCAGCGCGTCGCGGATGCCCGCGCGGCTCATGCCAAGGTGCCGGGCAACCGCGACGGCGCCGAGCGCGTTGGCGATGTTGTGATCCCCCGGCATGGGCAGGCTGCATCCCTCGATGACCTTGTCCTCGGCGCGAAGGACAATGTCGAAATGCGCGATCCCCTTGTCGTACCGCAGGTTGATCGCGCGAATGTCGGCCTGCGCGTTGAAACCGTGGGTAACGACACGCCGATCGGTGAGCTTGGCAACCAGCGCCTGCACGTCCGGATCGTCGGTGCAGCACACGGCCAGCCCGTAGAACGGGATGTTCGAGACGAAATCGTAGAACCCGCGATGCAGGTTTTCCTCCGTGCCCCAGTGCTCCATGTGCTCGGGGTCGATATTGGTGACGATCGCGATGGTCGCCGGCAGCCGGTTGAACGTGCCGTCGCTTTCGTCGGCCTCGACGACCATCCATTCGCCCTGCCCGACACGCGCGTTCGAGCCATAGGCATGGATGATGCCGCCGTTGATCACCGTCGGGTCGAACCGCCCCGCATCCAGCAACGCGGCGACCATCGTCGTCGTCGTCGTCTTGCCATGCGTGCCGGCCACCGCCACGTTGGATTTCAACCGCATCAGTTCCGCCAGCATCTCGGCCCGGCGCACCACCGGCAGGCCGCGCCGTCGCGCCTCGTCCAGCTCCGGGTTGCCGGGCTTGATCGCCGACGAGATCACGACAACCTCGGCGCCGGTCAGGTTCTCGGCTTTCTGACCCACGAATACCGGCACGCCCATTCCCGCCAGCCGCTCGGTGATGGGCGTCGATTTCACGTCACTGCCCTGCACGGTGTAGCCGTGATCGAGCAGCACCTCGGCGATGCCCGACATGCCGATGCCGCCGATGCCCACGAAATGTATCGCGCCCACATCGCCCGGCAGCTTGGTCACCGATGTCATCGCCCTGGCTCCTTCCACATCGAGATCCTTCAAGTTCCGTCCCTCCCGGCAAGCTCGACCACCATGTCTGCGAGGTTGCCTTGCGCGTTGGGCATACCACAGCCAAGCGCCGCCTGCGCCATTTGCTGGGCCGCGTCCGGGTTTGTCATGACCGACGCTATCTGCGCCGAAAGCGTGGCGACTTCAAGCCGCGACTCGGGAATGACGATCGCGCCCCCCGCCTCGGCCAGACCGCGCGCATTCGCGCTCTGGTGATCACCTGTCGCCGCCGCGTAGGGAATCAGGATCGCCGGGCGCCCGATCACGCTCATGTCGGCGACGCTGCTGGCCCCGGCGCGGCTGATCACCAGTTGCGCCTCCGAAAGCCGGCGCGGCACGTCCCGGAAAAACGGCTGGACCTCGGCGTCAATACCCGCCTCGGCATACGCGGCCGCGACGCGGTCGGCATCCTCGGGCCTTGCCTGGTGGCTCACCCTGAGCCGTTCACGCACCTTCGCCGGCAATGCCGCGATCGCGCCGGGCACCACGTCGCTGAGAATGCGCGCCCCTTGGCTTCCCCCGATCACGAGGATCGACATCGGGTAGTCCCCCGGGGGAATGTAGGCGGCCCCGGCCCGCTCCAGCACGGCCGCGCGCACCGGGTTGCCCACATGCACGCCCGCCACCCCGTCGGGCAGATCCGTCGGCCAAGTGCCGCAGGCCACCGCATCCACGCGCCCCGCGAAAAGCCGGTTCACCCGGCCCAGAACGCCGTTCTGTTCGTGGATCATGCGCGGCAGGCGCAACAGCCACGCGGCACCGAGAGCCGGGATCGTCGGGTAGCCGCCGAACCCCACGACCGCGTCCGGCCTGTCGCGGATCATGCGCACCGCCGCCCCCAGCACACCGCCGAGGATATGGAGCGGGGCAAGAAACTTGTTGATGATGCCACCGCGCGCGAAGGTCGCGCTCGCGACCTGCTCGATGGCGACCGAGTGGGGAAACCCGCCGGTATAGCGCGCGCCCCGCGCGTCGGTGGACAGCCTCACCCGCCAGCCGCGCCGCAACATCACCTCGGCCAGCGCCTGCGCGGGGAACATGTGCCCGCCGGTGCCCCCCGCGGCGACGATCAGAAGAGGTTGCTTTTCCGCCATCCGGACCTCCGTTGCATGGCGCGACAGCGCGTGACCGCCCTAGCGCCCGCGGCCGCGCAGTATGTCGCCGATCTCGCCCTGCGGGCGCGTGCGGGTGAATGCCAGTATCATGCCCAGGGCGATCCCGCCCGCGATCAGCGACGACCCGCCGTAGCTGACGAAAGGCAGGGTCATGCCCTTGGCCGGCAGCAGGCGCACCGCGACGCCCATGTTGATCATCGCCTGAACCCCGAACATCGCCACGAGCCCGGCCCCGGCCAGACGGATGAACGTGTCGCGTTCACGAATGAGCCGGAACAGCGACCGCACCACGATCCCGGCATAAAGCGCGATGATGCACAGGACCAGCACAAGACCGTATTCCTCGGCGGCCACGGCGATGATGAAATCCGTGTGCGCGTCCGGCAGGCTCCACTTGACCTGACCCTCGCCGACACCCACGCCGAAAAATCCGCCTTCCCGGATCGCGTTCGTGGCGAAACCGAGCTGCGTCGTCGGGTCCAGTTCGGGACTGAGAAACCCGTCGATGCGGCGCGCGAAGTGCTCTGAATTGGCATACGCAACCGTGCCCGCCGCGATCACGAGCCCGGCCATCACCACGAGCAACTCGATGCGGGCACCGCCCACGAAATACATCACGCCCCACGCGAAAAGCACGAGGCAAGCCTGCCCGAAGTCAGGCTGAAGTGCCAGCATCGCCACGATCAGCAACGCCAGCCCGAAGGACCAGCTTTTGCCCGGCGGGCCGTTGATTTCCTGGCTGGCGGCCATCATCCATGCAACGACCACGACGAAACCGGGCTTGAGAAACTCCGACGGCTGGATCGAGCCGAAGCCGAGGCTGTACCACCTGACGGCGCCCTTGCCGAAATCGGTACCGAATACAGGCAGAAGCGCGAGCGCCACGAAGGCAACAGCAAAGCCGATCACGGCAAGCCGGCGCACCAGTCGCGGGCTCATCATGGACGTGAGGAACATCGCGGTCAGCGCCAGCGCGCCGAAAACCGCCTGCCGCTGGACGTAATGAAACGGTGCGAAACCGTTCTTCTCGGCCAGCGGCGGCGAGGCCGCAAGCCCCAGCAGGATGCCGATGCCGAAAAGAATCAGGACACAGGAAATCGACCACTTGTCGATCGTGCGCCACCATTTGGGGATAACGGGCTCACCATCCCGAACCGGGACCGAGCCATATACCATCTCTGTCATGCGAACCGCCGATCGCTGCCTCTGCCATCGCCCCGTTTTCGGGGTCTTGTGTCCAGTCTAGCAGGAAGGGTCCCCGCTGGAAAGCATTCTCGCAGCGCGGCGTCCGGGCAGGCGCCCGCCGCACCGGCTTGACCGCGCCGCGACCTTCGGGCAACGGGTGCCCATGCAGCTGGACACCCTCATCCTTGGCGCCGGGGCCGCCGGCATGATGTGCGCCGCCCATGCCGGCGGCCGGACACTCGTCATCGACCACGCCCGCAACCCCGGCGAGAAGATCCGGATCTCGGGCGGCGGGCGGTGCAACTTCACCAACCTGCACGCCGGCCCCGGCAACTTCATCTCGGGCAATCCGCATTTCTGCAAATCGGCCCTGTCGCGCTACACGCAGTGGGATTTCCTCGACCTGCTGGCCCGCCACGGCGTGACGTGGCACGAGAAAACGCTGGGCCAGCTGTTCTGCGACGAGAAATCGCCGCGCATCATCCGCGTCCTGCGTGACGAACTGACCGCCGCCGGCGCGGATCTCTGGCTGCGGACCGCGATGGCCGATCTGTCGCATGACGGGACATGCTTCCGGGCCACGCTCGATCGCGAGGGCCAGCGCGTCGACGTGAACGCGCGCACCCTCGTGGTCGCCACCGGCGGGAAGTCGATCCCCAAGATGGGCGCCACGGGCCTTGCCTATGACATCGCGCGCCAGTTCGGCCACGACCTGACCGAAACACGCCCGGCGCTCGTGCCGCTCACGTTTTCTGACCAGCCGTTCGCGGCGCTGTCGGGAACGGCCCTGCCGGTAAGCGCCGGCAATCCGCGCGCCCGCTTCGAGGAAGGCGCGCTTTTCACCCATCGCGGCCTGTCCGGCCCGGCCATCCTGCAACTGTCGTCCTATTGGCGCGAGGGGGAGGAAATCACGCTGGACCTCGCCCCGGGCACGGATCTTGCAGCCACATTGCGTACGGTGCGTGCCCGGACAGGTCGGCGCAAGCTCACCACCGAACTGGGTCGGCACATCCCCGCGCGGCTGGTGGATCACCTCGCCCCACGGCTCGGCCTTTCGGGCAACCTTGCCGATCAGAGTGATGCGCGGCTGGCGGCCATCAGCGCCGACCTGCAGGGCTGGCGACTGAAACCGACCGGGTCCGAGGGGTACCGGACCGCCGAGGTCACGCTGGGCGGCGTGGACACGGCGGGGCTGTCCTCGAAGACAATGATGTCGCGACACCTGCCCGGCCTCTACTTCATCGGCGAGGCGGTGGACGTGACCGGCTGGCTCGGCGGCTACAATTTCCAATGGGCGTGGTCGTCGGGCTGGGCCGCGGCGCAGGCGATCGCGCGAGATGGGTGAGGCCGGCGCGGGCCTGCCCCGTCCGGATCGGGGTATTTGGACCGAGAAGAAGACCGCGGACGGCGCTCGCCCCCGGTGAAAGCGGCCGTCCCCCCCGCCCCGTCAAAGACGGGATCGCACCTCGGTCATGAAATGCTCCCCGCGCGTTTCGAAATTGTCGTACTGGTCGAAACTGGCCGCCGCCGGCGCCAGCAGCACCGTGTCGCCCGGCTCGGCGTCGGCCAGGGCCCGGGCCACGGCCCGGTCCATCGTCGTGCAGATCTCGGTATCCACACCGTCCAGGTCGAGGCCGAAGCCCTCTGCCTCGCGTCCGATCACGTACGCCTTGACGACATTGCCAAGGCCGGGTTCCAGCCCGGCCAGCCCACCGTCCTTCTGCAGGCCGCCGCAGATCCAGCGGATGCGCCCGAACGCGCAGAGCGCCCGCAGCGCACTGTCCACGTTGGTGGCCTTGCTGTCATTGACGATCGTCACGCCGTCCTTCTCGGCGACGATCTGGCTGCGGTGCGGCAATCCGGCGAAGCTGTGGAAGGCGCGTTCGATCACCCGCGGCGCAAGGCCGAACGTGCGGCATGCGGCATAGGCCGCGCAGGCGTTCTGATGATTGTGCGCCCCCGGCAGCCCTTTAACCTGCCGCAGGTCGATCGCGCCCAGCTGCTTGCCCTTGCGA
Source organism: Roseovarius sp. (assembly GCA_031580875.1). Classification (GTDB taxonomy): domain Bacteria; phylum Pseudomonadota; class Alphaproteobacteria; order Rhodobacterales; family Rhodobacteraceae; genus Roseovarius. The sequence continues at coordinate 3,533 of JAVLCJ010000103.1, read as the reverse complement.
TATTCGCTCAGGAATCCCTTGCGCGCGAAAACGCCCCAGCCCGGCCCGGCCAGCTTCCGAGTGACCGACACGCGGATCACGCGGTCGTCGGCGCGGCCCTCGGCCATCTGGCCCACGAGGAAAAGGCCTTCGGTCTCGTCCACGCCGATCACGGCGCGGTCGGGGCCGCCTTCGGCGAAGAGCCGCCGCTTGGCGGCGAAATAACCGCCGAGGCCGCCGTGCCGGTCGAGGTGATCGGCGGACAGGTTCGTGAAGACGGCCACGTCCGGCGTCAGCGCGCGGGCGAGCTCGGTCTGATAGCTCGACAGTTCCAGAACCACCACGCCACCATCCCCGGGCGGGTCGATATCCAGCACGCCGCGCCCGATATTCCCCGCGAGCTGCACGTCCTTTCCGGCCTCGCGCAAGACGTGATCAATGAGCGCGGCGGTGGTTGACTTGCCGTTGCTGCCCGTTACCGCCACGACGCGCGGCACCACGTCATGCGCGGCCCAGCCCGACCGCGCCAGCGCACGGAAGAACAGGCCGATGTCGTTGTCGACGGGCACGCCGGCCTCGAGCGCGGCGGCGACCACGCGGTTCGGCGCGGGGTAGAGATGCGGTATTCCCGGGCTGACGCACAGGCAGGCCACGTCATCGAACATGCCGGCGCGCGTCAGATCGCGCGTTTCGATGCCGGCCTCGACGGCGCGATCGCGCGCCGCCGGGCTGTCGTCCCAGGCGAGGACATGCGCGCCCCCGGCGTGCAGCGCGCGCGCGGCACTGAGCCCCGAGCGCCCGAGACCCAGAACCGCGACCCGCGCGCCCTCGAACCCTGTCACGGGGATCATGCGCCCCCCTCCCGCGCCGCGAGGTCGTGCAGGATGGCCAGTGCACGGTCCGCGTCCGCTTCGGGGACGAAAACGTGGTCGTGGTGATAGCCCGCAACCATGTTGCAAGCGATGTCATGGGCCGCCAGTGCCGCCGCAACGGCCGCCGTCAGGCCGACACCGTCGAGTGCGGACTGGACGCCCAGCGTGATCCGGCGCATGGGCTGGTCCGCCGGCAGGCCGTGACGGCGCATTGCAGCCTCCGGCAGGATCAACGAAACACCTTCGGCTTCGCGAACGACCGCCAGCGCCTCGGGGAAATGCAGCGCCGCCACGGGCTCGGCCACGGTGCAGAAATGATAGGTTTCCGCGTCGGCCTGCGGCGCCATTCCCGCGATCATGGCCGTCCTGTCGCGCACCGCGGTCATCAGCGCACCTTGAGCGTGGCAAGCCCGATCATCGCCAGTATCAGCGCGATGATCCAGAAGCGAATGACGATCTGCGGTTCGGCCCAGCCCTTCTTTTCGTAGTGGTGATGAATCGGGGCCATCAAGAACACGCGCTTGCCCGTGCGCTTGAAATAGAACACCTGGATGATGACGCTCAGCGCCTCGACCACGAACAGCCCGCCCACGATGCCCAGGACGATCTCGTGCTTGGTGGCCACGGCGATCGCGCCCAGCGCGCCGCCGAGCGCGAGGCTGCCGGTATCCCCCATGAAGACCGCCGCCGGCGGTGCGTTGTACCACAGAAAGCCAAGGCCGCCGCCCACGAGCCCGGCAACGAAGACCAGTATCTCCCCCGTTCCCGGCACGTAATGCACCTCGAGGTAATCGGTGAAATCGACGCGTCCCACCGCGTAGGCGATGATCCCCAGCGCACTTGCCGCGATCATCACCGGCATGATCGCCAGCCCGTCAAGGCCATCGGTCAGGTTCACCGCGTTGGCCGCGCCCACGACGACGAACATGGCGAAGGGTATGAACAGCCACCCCATGTTGAGCAACGCGTCCTTGAAGAACGGGAAGGCCAGCTGGTTCTGCAGCTCGGCCGGGTGGAACCACGCCGCCCAGGCGGCTGCAACGGCCGCGATCAGGAAACCCAGCGCCAGCCGCAATTTGCCGGGCACGCCCGAAACGTTCTGCTTGCTCACCTTGGCAAAGTCGTCGGCGAATCCTACCAAGCCGAACGACAGCGTGACGAACAGCACAAGCCAGACATAGGGATTGTCCAGCCGCGCCCAGAACAATGTCGATGTCACCAGCGCCCCGACGATCAGCAGCCCGCCCATCGTGGGGGTGCCGGTCTTGGTGACGTGGCCCTCGGGGCCATCGTCGCGGATGGGCTGGCCCTTGCCCTGGCGCTTGCGCAGAACGTTGATCAGCGGCGGCCCGAACAGGAACCCGAAAAGCAATGCCGTCATGAAGGCCCCGCCGGAGCGGAACGTGATGTATCGGAACAGGTTGAAGAAGTCCCCGCCATCCGACCATGCGGTCAACCAATACAGCATCTAGCCCCGTCCTTTCCGGCCGCGCGTTTCGTCATCCATCGCGCGGATCGCTGACACGACCCGTGCCAGCCCCATGCCGAGAGACCCCTTGGCCAGCACCACGTCGCCCGCATCGAGATCGTCGTGCACGTGGCCGGCCATTTCATCGGCGGTTTCACACCATCGCCCGCGCTTCTGTTCAGGGAGCACTTGCCAGAGCTCGCGCATGAGCGGGCCGATCGCGTGGATTTGATCCACCGCCGCGACCGCCGGATGACCGGCGAGCGCGCGATGCATCTCGGGACCGGTCGGGCCCAGTTCCTTCATGTCGCCCAGGTAGGCGATCCGCCGCCCCTTGGAGACACGCCCGATGTCATGTCTCACCTCGGCCGCTGCCAGCACGTCCAGCGCCGCCCCGATCGAGGCCGGGTTGGCGTTGTAGCTGTCATCGTAAAGCATGAGCGTCATACGCGGGTCGGCCGGGTCCAGCCGGATCAACGCGCGCGTGCCGCGGCCGTCGCGCGGCCGCCATTGCCCGAGCGCCAGCGCCGCCAGCCCCGCATCGGCGCCCAAGGCCTCGACGGCCGCCAGCACGGCAAGCCCGTTCATGGCGAAATGCCTTCCCGGTGTCCCGAGCTTGAAAAGCACCCTGTCACCGTGAAGGGCGGCCTCGACCACCGTCTTTTCCCCGGCGAGCTGGGCAGATACCAGCCTGTACCGATTCGCCGACCGACCGAAGCGCACCGCCTGCGCGCCGGTCGCGGTCGCAGCCCGGGCAAGGATCGGTGTCTGGTCGAGGTCCGCATTGAAAACGGCCGACCCGCCGGGCCCGAGCCCCTCGAAGATCGACGCCTTTTCCCGGGCGATCCCGCCGATGTCGTCGAAGGCTTCGAGATGGGCGGGCGCCACGGTCGTGACGATGGCGACGTCGGGACGGGCCATGCGGGCCAGCGGCGCGATCTCGCCGGGGCGGTTCATCCCGATCTCGATGACGGCGAAATCCGCGTCGGCGGGCATGCGCGCCAGCGTCAGCGGTACGCCCCAGTGGTTGTTGTAACTGGCCTCGGCAGCATGGGTGCGGCCCTGCGCCGAGAGCACGTGGCGCAGCATTTCCTTCGTCGATGTCTTGCCGGCTGAACCGGTGACCGCCACGACACGCGCCCCCGTGCGCGCCCGCCCCGCGCGGCCCAGCGCCTCGAGCGCCGACTGGACGTCCGCCACCACCAGCAGCGGCG
>JAVLCJ010000102.1:0-9804 GCA_031580875.1 Roseovarius sp. | reverse complement strand
GTACATGTCCACGAAGACCTTGATCACGGCGTCGTGGAAATTGCCCTCCTCGCCCGCGGGCGCGTTCGGGGCGCCGGACATGGTGAAGGCGTTGCGCGACCAGTCGCAGGAGGCGCCGAGGCGCTTCAACTGGGTGATGATCTGCCCGCCGGAATGGGTTTTCCACTCCCACACCTTTTCAAGGAACTTCTCGCGGCCCATCTCGCGGCGGCCCGGCGCACCTTCCTCGGCCAGCTTGCGTTCCACCACCATCTGCGTGGCGATGCCCGCGTGGTCCTGCCCGGGCTGCCACAGCGTGTCGTGCCCGCGCATCCGGTGCCACCGCGTCAGGATGTCCTGCAGCGTGTTGTTGAAGGCATGGCCCATGTGCAGGCTGCCCGTCACGTTGGGCGGCGGGATCATGATGCAGAAGGTTTCCGCGCCGGGCCGCGCATTGGCCCCGGCGGCGAAGGCGCCGGCCTCTTCCCATGCCTCGTAGAGACGGCCCTCGGCCTCTTTCGCGTTGAAGGTCTTGTCCATCGCCATAACGTGTGATCCCGCGCATTTTCACAGCTCGGGCCATCCTCTAGCGAATGCCGCGCGGGAGCGAAAGACGGGGCCCGCGTTTTTCTGGCGCGGTCAGAGCGCGCGCCAGCCGATGTCGCGCCGATGGTAACCTTCGGGCCAGTCGATCCGGTCCACCATCTCGTAGACGCGGTCGCGCGCCTCTTGCAGGGTCGCGCCGCGCGCGGTGACGTTCAGCACCCGGCCGCCGCTGGCCACGAACCGGCCGTCTCTCGCCGCCGTGCCCGCGTGAAAGACCATGTGGCAACTGTCCTCGGGGCAATCCTCCACACCGTTGATCACGCTGCCTTTTTCATAGGCGCCGGGATAGCCCCTTGCGGCCATCACCACCGTCATCGCGTGATCATCGGCCCAGTTGATGCGTGCCTCGTCCAGCCGGCCCTCGGCGGCGGCATGCATCAGGTCGAGCGCCTGCGCGCCGAGCCGCATCATCAGCACCTGGCATTCCGGGTCGCCGAAACGCACGTTGTACTCCACCAGCCGGGGCTGGCCGTTCTCGATCATGAGCCCGGCATAGAGTACGCCCTGGTAGGGCGTGCCGCGGCGGGCCATCTCGGCCAGCGTGGGCTTGATGATCTCCTCAAGCGCCTTTCGCGCCACTGTTTCGGTCATCACGGGGGCCGGGGAATAGGCGCCCATGCCGCCGGTGTTGGGGCCGGTGTCGCCCTCGCCCGCGCGCTTGTGGTCCTGGGCGGTGCCGACGGGCAGCGCCGTCTCGCCGTCGCACAGAACGAAGAAGCTGGCCTCCTCGCCGGTCATGAATTCCTCGATCACCACCTGGGCACCGGCGGCGCCGAATTCGCCGCCGAACATGTCGTCGATGGCGGCCAGCGCCTGCGCCTCGGTCTCGGCCACGATCACGCCCTTGCCGGCGGCCAGCCCGTCGGCCTTGACCACGATGGGCGCGCCTTGCGCCCTGACGTGATCGCGCGCCGCGTCCACGTCGGTGAACCGCGCATAGGCCGCGGTGGGGGCGCCGGCGGCATCGCAGATTTCCTTGGTGAAGCTCTTGGAGGCCTCCAGCAGCGCCGCCGCCCGCGAGGGGCCGAAAACCGGCAGTCCCGCGTCGCGCAGGCGGTCCGCCACGCCTGCCGCCAGCGGGGCCTCGGGGCCGATGATGACGAAGTCGATCGCGTTGACGTCGCAGAAATTCACGACCGCCGCGCCGTCGTCGATGTCGAGCGTGGCACATTCCGCGATCTCCGCGATGCCGGCATTGCCCGGCGCGACGATCAGCTTGTCGCATTTGGGGTTCTGCATCACGGCCCAGGCCAGCGCGTGTTCGCGGCCACCACCGCCAAGGATCAGTATGTTCATCGCGCCGCTCTCCCGCTTCACCTTCGCTTGCGAGCGTTCTAGGATGGGGCGCAACCAGACACAAGGCGCACGCATGTCAGACCTGATCGACGATCCGCAGGAAGGTGAAAACGCTCCGGAATTCTCCGTCTCGGAAATTTCCGGCGCGGTCAAGCGCGTCATCGAGGGCGAATTCGGCCATGTCCGCGTCAAGGGCGAGATCGGGCGCGTCAGCCGCCCGCGGTCGGGGCATGTGTACCTTGACCTCAAGGATGATCGCGCCGTCCTGTCCGGGGTGATCTGGAAAGGGGTGGCGACGCGGCTGTCCGTCCAGCCCGAGGAGGGGATGGAGGTGGTCGCCACCGGGCGGCTGACCACGTTCCCGGGGCAGTCGCGCTACCAGATCGTCATCGAGGATCTGAAGCCCGCGGGCATGGGCGCGCTGATGGCCATGTTGGAAAAACGGCGCAAGGCGCTGGCCGCCGAGGGGCTTTTCGCCCCCGAGCGCAAGCGGCCCTTGCCGTATCTGCCGGAAATCATCGGGGTCGTGACCTCGCCCTCGGGCGCTGTCATCCGCGATATCCTGCACCGCCTGCGCGAGCGGTTCCCGCGCAAGGTGCTGATCTGGCCCGTGGCCGTGCAGGGCGACCGCTGCGCGCCCGACGTGGCCCGCGCCATCGCGGGGTTCAATACGCTGACGCCCGGCGGGGCCTTGCCCCGGCCGGACCTGTTGATCGTGGCGCGGGGTGGCGGCTCCATCGAGGACCTGTGGGGCTTCAACGAGGAGGCGGTCGTGCGTGCCGCCGCGGCCTCGGACATCCCGCTGATTTCCGCCGTCGGGCATGAGACGGACACGACGCTGATCGACCATGCTGCCGACAAGCGCGCGCCGACGCCGACCGCGGCCGCCGAGCTGGCGGTGCCGGTGCGGCTCGACCTGCTGGCGTGGCTCGACAACCAAGAAGCCCGGCTGACCCACGGGTTGAGCCAGGGGGTTTCGGCGCGCGGGCAGCGCCTGCGTGACCTGTCGCGCGCCCTGCCACGGGCGGAAACGCTGCTCGACGGGCCGCGCCAGCGGCTGGACAGTTGGGGCGAAAGGCTGCCGGCCGCGCTTACCCGGTCGGTTCAGATGCGGCGCGTGCAGCTTTTCGAGGGGGCGGGTGCGCTCAGGCCGGGATTGCTGCGCCGGGCCGTGGCCGCCGACCGGCAGCGGCTGGAAAACACCGCCGCGCGGCTGAACGTCCGCGCGCTGGCGCGGGAGACCGCGCAGAAACGGCGCGATCTGGACGGGCTGGCGGCGCGGCTTGGCGATGCCGGCACGCGGCAGGTGCGGGGCTGGCGCGACCGGCTGGACGCGCTGGAGCGGCTGCGCGAGACGCTGGGCTACAAGGCGACGCTGAGCCGTGGATATGCGGTGGTGCGCGGTGACGGCGCCGTTGTCACGACCAAGGAGGCAGCCGGGCAGGCCGCCGCGCTGGAAATCGAGTTCAGCGACGGCAAGCTCGCCGTGGCAAGGGGTAGCAAGGCGCCGGCGTCATCCGGCCGCAAGGCCGGCGACAGCTCGGACCAGGGTAGCCTGTTCTGAAAACCCGCGCGGTCGTTTCCAGGAAACCGTCGCGGCAGCCACCTGCGTCTCGGGCGGGGATGCCTTGCGGCGCATCTGGGCATTTGGAAACGTCCCGGGCAAATCGGGTGGAAAACCCGTCACGATGGTTGATTAATGACAGGCTATACGCCCACGTCCGGGCCAGGGCAGACCAGCGGTTCGTCTGACTTGAACACTTCGTAAAGCTCCGTCTGGTTGGGGACGTTCTCGAACCGGGCGACGAGGCCGCCATCGGTGCGGGTAAAGCTCCAGCATTGCGGCTCGGACCGGGTTTCGTAGACAAAGCAGATCAGCCCGTCTTCCTCGTACCAGCGGCCTTCCTCGCAGTCCCCGTCGAGGAATGACCAGCGTACCCGTCGGTTGTCGAGATACTCCTCGGCGCCGTAGGGGCTGCCGGTACTGCCGTAGTAGAAGGTCTGACCACGCGTGTAAGCGTCGAACGCCTCGGCCGTCATTGTCGTCTGCGCGGTTGCGGCGCTTGTGGTCAGCATCGCGGCGAGAAGGCAGGCCCGTGTCATCATGACTGAAGTCTGGCAGAAGCGCGGCCCCGACGCTACCCGCTTTTGCTCTTGCGCGGCGTGCTGCGGGCGATGACGCCTCGTTAGCTGGTCGGGCCCGCGGATTCCGGGAATTTCCGGTCGCGATCAACGCTTCCGGCAATGCTTGTGTCGCTTTTGGTCGTCCGCGCGATGTGTGTGGTACGGTACACCGACGGGCAGGCGACAACGGGGAAATTGTCATGGCACTGGATGATCAGGACGGCGTCTGGAAATCGGGCAAGGGCAAGGGGCGGCGCACGCCCAAGGGCCGTCAGCTCGAGGATCAGGCGTGGGAAGAGGTATGCACGTTGCTGGGTGACGCGCCGCGTCGCCGCGACCTGCTGATCGAGTACCTGCACCTGATCCAGGACAGGTTCGGCCACCTGTCGGCGGCGCATCTGCGCGCGCTGGCCGAGGAAATGCGCATCAGCCAGGCCGAGGTCTACGAGGTTGCCACCTTCTATGCCCATTTCGACGTGGTCAAGGAAGGCGAGACGCCGCCCCCCGCCCTGACGATCCGGGTGTGCGATTCGCTGTCGTGCGAACTTGCCGGCGCGCAGGAACTGAAAGCCGCGCTCGAGGCCGGGCACGACCCGTCACGGGTGCGCGTGCTGCGGGCGCCCTGCATGGGTCGGTGCGACACGGCGCCCGTGCTGGAGCTGGGACACAACCACATCGACCACGCCACGCCCGAGAAGGTCGAGGCGGCGATCGCCGCCGACGATACGCATCCCCATGTACCGGAATACCAGACGTTCGACGCCTATCAGGCAGAGGGCGGCTACACGAAGCTGGCAGAGCTGCGCGCGGACGGCGATTTCGAAACTGTTCAGCAGACATTGCTTGACGCAGGGGTGCGCGGGCTTGGTGGCGCGGGTTTCCCGTCGGGCCGGAAATGGGGCTTCGTGCGGGCGGAGCCGGGGCCGCGCTATGTTGCCGTCAACGGCGACGAAGGAGAGCCGGGCACCTTCAAAGATCGCTTTTACCTTGAGCGGGAACCTCATGTTTTCCTTGAGGGAATGCTGATCGCGGCATGGGCCGTGGAGGCTGACCGCTGCTTCATCTACATGCGCGACGAATACCCGGTGGTGCTGGAAATCCTGCGCCGCGAGATTGCCGCGCTCGAACAGGCCGGCCTGGTCGGCCCCGGATATATCGAGCTGCGCCGCGGTGCGGGCGCCTATATCTGCGGCGAGGAATCGGCGATGATCGAATCGATCGAGGGCAAGCGCGGCCTGCCGCGTCATCGCCCGCCCTTTGTCGCCAATGTCGGTATCTTCGGGCGCCCGACGCTGGTCAACAACGTCGAGACGCTGCACTGGGTCACGCGCGTCCTGCGCGAGGGGGGCGAGATCCTCAGCGGTGTCGAGAGGAACGGCCGCAAGGGACTGCGCTCTTACTCGGTTTCGGGCCGCGTGAAGACCCCGGGCGTGCACCTTCTGCCGGCGGGCTCCAGCATCCGCGATATCATCGAGGCTGCCGGCGGCATGCTGGACGGGCACCAGTTCAAGGCGTACCAGCCGGGGGGGCCGTCCTCGGGGCTGTTGCCCGCCTCGATGGACGACGTACCGCTGGATTTCGACACGTTGCAACCGCATGGCAGTTTCATCGGGTCGGCTGCCGTCGTCGTGCTGTCGGACAAGGACAGCGCGAAGCAGGCCGCGCTCAACATGCTGCGGTTTTTCGAGGATGAAAGCTGCGGTCAGTGCACGCCGTGCCGCGTGGGTTGCGAGAAGGCGGTCAAGCTGATGCAGGCCGACCGGTGGGATCAGCCATTGCTGGAGGAGCTGTGCCAGGCGATGGGGGATGCCAGCATCTGCGGATTGGGGCAGGCGGCGCCGAACCCGATACGGCTCACGATGAAGCATTTCCCGGACGAAGTGTAAGTTTCCGCGCCCGGGCTGCGCAGGCTTCCATCCATCCGCCATCGGCATTAAATGGGGGAAGCAATCGGCATCGGAGGGCGCATGGCGTTTTTCAGGAAACTCAAGGACAGGCTTTTCAAATCCTCCTCGAAAATCGAGGACGGCCTGGATGCGATCGTCGAGGAGGGCGCGGCGGCCGATCCCGACCCGCGGCCCGAACCGGAACCGGAGCAGGTCCCCCAGCCGGAGCCCGAGCCGGCCCCGGCCCCGGAGCGCCAGCCCGAGCCGGAGCCCGAGCCGGTGCCAGGCCCCGCGCCCGAGCCGGCGCACCCGCCCGACCCCGAACCGCGCCCGGTGCCCGAGCGCCAGCCGGAGCCCGCCCCGCATGAGGTGCCGGGCCGCCCCGTCGAGGCTCCCCCGGCGGCCCCGCCCAGTGAAGACCCCGAGCCCGGGCCACTGCCGGAAAGTCCGACGCGCGCGCCCGAGCCGGGCCCGGATCCCGCGCCGGTGGAAATTCCGCCGGCCGGGCCGCAGGAAAGTGGGAAATCGGGATTGCTGGGCCGGCTGCTGGGGCGCGGTGACGGCAAGGCCGTGCCGCGCCGCGTTCTGGATGACGACATGCTGGAGCAACTGGAGGAGCTGCTCATCACCGCCGACATGGGGGTGGACACGGCGCTTCGCGTGACGGCGAACATGGCGGAGGGGCGCATGGGCAAGCGGCTCTCGACCCAAGAGATCAAGGAGCTTCTTTCGCGCGAGATCGCGCGGATCATGGAACCTGTGGCGCGCCCGCTTCCGATCTATCCCAAGCGGCCGCAGGTGGTGCTGGTTGTGGGCGTCAACGGGTCGGGCAAGACCACGACCATCGGCAAGCTGGCCAGCCAGTTCAAGGCGGCGGGCAAACAGGTGGTGATCGCGGCCGGTGACACGTTTCGCGCCGCCGCCGTGGAGCAGCTGCAAATCTGGGGCGACCGGGCCGGCGTGCCTGTCCTGACCGCGCCCGAGGGGTCGGATCCCGCGAGCCTTGCCTTCGACGCCATGGAAAAGGCGCAGCGCGACGGGGCGGACCTGTTGATGATCGACACGGCCGGGCGGCTGCAGAACCGGCAGGACCTGATGGAGGAACTGGCCAAGATCGTGCGCGTGATCCGCAAGAAGGATGAAACAGCACCGCACAACACGTTGCTCGTGCTCGACGCGACGACCGGGCAGAACGCGCTGAGCCAGGTCGAGACGTTCCAGAAACTGGCCGATGTGTCGGGGCTGGTGATGACCAAGCTGGACGGCACGGCCAAGGGCGGTGTTCTGGTGGCGCTGGCCGATCGGTTCGGCCTGCCGATCCACGCCATCGGCGTGGGCGAGCAGATCGATGACCTGGCCCCGTTCGACCCCGAGGAATTCTCTGCCGCGCTGACCGGGCTTGCCGCCGGATGATGCCCGTTACCGTGTCGTCCGGGGGCGGCAAGCGGGCTTGCCACGCGGCCCCGGGTGGCCCATGAGCGATTGGCTGATCTCGCTGGAGGGCACCGAGGCGGGGCATCGGCTGGCTCTCGGGCTGGCATTGCTCGCGGCGTTGCTGCACGCGGCGTTCGGGGCGCTTCAGAAGGGGCGGTACGACCCGTGGCTGAGCCGGGGCGCGATAGATGCGAGTTACGCGCTGATGGCCGCGCCCTTCGCGCTATTCGTCGTGCCGTGGCCGGGGGCACACATGTGGCCCATCTTCGTCGGCGTCTTCGTGATCCATCTGGGCTACAAGATCCTGCAGGCGATGGCCTATACCAAGGGCGCCTACACGGTCGTCTACCCGTTGGTGCGCGGGACAGGGCCGCTTTTCACGGTGATCGGTGCCTACTTGCTGTTCGGGGAAGTGTTCACCGTCACGCAGTGGCTGGGCGTGGGCGTGCTGCTGGCCGGGATTTACGGGCTGGCCGTCTATAACCTGCGCACCATCACGCTGGACCGCGAGACGATGCCGCTGGCGCTCGGGCTGGCGGTGGTGACCGGGCTGTTCGTGGCGCTTTACACAACCTATGACGCCTACGGGATCCGGGCCGCCGTTGATCCCTTCACCTTTCTGGCGTGGTTCTTCCTGATCGACGGGCTGGCGTTGCCGCCTTTCGCGTGGCTGCGCTGGCGCAACCTGCCTGTCCGGCCCGCGCCCGGGCCGTTGATGCTGCGCGGGCTTGCCGGGGGGCTTGTGGCCTTCGGCTCGTTCGGGGCCGTGATGATGGCGACGCGGCTGGACAAGGTGGGCGAGGCGGCGGTGCTGCGCGAAACCTCGACCGTGTTCGCGGCGCTTATCGGGTGGTTGGTTCTGCGCGAGACGGTGGGACCGCGTCGGATTGCGTTGATGGCTTTGATTGCCGCCGGCGCCGTGATAGTTGAGGCTGGCGGATGAGGAAGGAAAACGATGCGTGACAAACAGGTGAAACCCGCCGTGAAGACGGCGCTGGAACTGGGGCCGGTGATTGCCTTTTTCGTGGCCTACCTGCTTTTGAAGGACCGGGTCTTCTCCATCGGGGGCACGGGCTATGACGGTTTCATCGTGGTCACGGCGGGCTTCATCCCGGTGTTCCTTGTTTCGATCGGGATCCTCTGGCGCCTGACCGGGCATCTTTCGCGGATGCAGGTGCTGACGGCGGTGCTGATCGTGATCTTCGGCGGTCTCAGCGTCTGGTTCAACGATCCGCGTTTCTTCAAGATGAAGCCGACGATCATCTACCTGATTTTCGGCGGCTTGCTTGGTTTTGGCCTGCTGCGGGGCCGATCCTACCTGCAATATGTCATGGAAGGCCTTATGCCGCTCAGTGACGAAGGATGGATGATCCTGACACGGCGCCTTACGCTGTTCTTTCTCGGGCTGGCGGTGCTCAACGAGGTGATCTGGCGCACCCAGAGCGAGGAGGCATGGGTCTACTTCAAGACCTTCGGCCTGACGGCGGCGATCTTTCTTTTCTTCATGACGCAGGGCCGGCTTTTCCGCGATTACAGCACGCAGAAAAGCGACGGGGACTGATCGACCCGTCGCCGGCGGCCGGGCCGTTGACCCTTGCCGGGGCAGCCAACGGTCGGGCTGCGCACCGGTGTTGACCCGCGCGCTTTCTTGGGGCAAGACTGATGGCGTGGCGATTTGTTCCCGATTGCGGGCCACGTTAAACAAGACCGCTAAAGTGGCAAGGTTCGAAAGCCCCCTTTCGCTTGGCCGCGTCGGGGGTTTTTTCATGGGCCTCGGGGCCCGGAGGACTGGCATGACACAGGATTGGAACGCGCGCACGAAACTGGTGCATGGCGGCAGCCGTCGCAGCCAATGGGGCGAGGTCAGCGAAGCGATCTACCTCACCCAGGGGTTCGTCTATGACAGCGCGGAGGCCGCTCAGGCACGATTCCTCGGGGCAGGGCCGGACGAGTTCATCTATGCCCGCTACGGCAACCCCACGGTCGCCATGTTCGAGGACCGCATCGCCGGGCTCGAAGGCGCGGAGGACGCGTTTGCCACCGCCAGCGGCATGGCGGCGGTGAGCGGCGCGCTGATGTCGATGCTGAAAGCCGGCGACCACGTGGTCAGCGCCCGCGCGCTCTTCGGGTCCTGCCTGTATGTCCTCGAGGAAGTACTGACCCGTTTCGGGGTCGAGGTCACCTTCGTCGACGGCACCGACCTGGCGGCCTGGCAAGAGGCGGTGCGCGCGGATACGCGGGCCGTGTTCTTCGAAACCGTGGCCAATCCGACGCTGGAGGTGGTGGACGTGGGCGCGGTGGCCGAGATTGCCCATGCCGTCGGGGCTACCGTGATCGTGGACAATGTTTTCGCCACGCCGGTGTTTTCGCGGGCAATATCGCTGGGCGCTGATGTCGTGGTGTATTCGGCCACCAAGCATATCGACGGGCAGGGCCGGACGCTGGGCGGTGTGATACTGGGCTGTACGGAGTTCATCCG
>JAVLCJ010000101.1:0-10272 GCA_031580875.1 Roseovarius sp. | reverse complement strand
GTTCGTGCTGCAGGAAACCATCAGCGGGCAGGCGAGCGAACTTGACGAACTGTCGGGCGAGGTCGCGGAACTGTCCCGCGCGTTGGGGCTGGCCGAGCAGCGCAACGCCGACCTGACCGATCGCGTGGGGGAGTTGCGGAGCACGTTGGGCGATGCGCGGGAGCGACAGCAGGAGCAGGCGGCGCTGATCGCGACCCTGCGCAGCGAACGGGACGCGCAGGATGCCGCGCTGGACGCGGCGCGCGGGCGTATTGCCTCTTTCGAGGAACGGGTGGCCGGGCTGTTGGCCGACCGCGAGGCGAACCTCGGCCGCATTTCCGACCTGGAAGGCGAACGCGAAACGCTGCTGAGCGAACAGGAACAGTTGCAGCTTGCCCTCGCGGATCTGCGGGACGAGGTGGACGCGCAGACCGAGGCAGCGCGGCTGGCCGCCGCGCGGCGCGAGGCGCTGCAGGCGCTGGTGGCCGACCTGCGCCGCCGCAACACCGAGGGCAAGCAGGCACAGGCCGCGCTTGGCACGCGGGTCGAGACGCTTGAATCCGAATTGAGCGCGGAGGAAGAGGCGCGGCTGGCCGAGGCCGCCGCCGCCGAGGCGCTGCGCGAAAAGCTGGAGGAGTCGCAGGCCGAGTTGACGGCGATGACGCTGGCGCTGGAAGAGGAACGGCGCCGCGCCGAGGAGACTTTGACCATGCTGGCGGCCGCCGAGGAAGCGCGGGACGATCTGGATGTGCAGCTGGCGCAGGCGCTGATGTCGCTTGAGCAGACCGAGGCGGAGCTGGCGACGGTAAGCGACAGGGCCGGGGCGCGCGCCGACGAGGCCGAGGCGCTGAGTTCCCGCGTTGCCGCGCTGGAGGGCGATCTGGCCCGCGCGCAGGCCGAGCTGGACGAGGCCCGCGGCGACTACGAAACCACCGTGACCCAGTTGAACGAGGTGCAGCGCGCGCTGGCGCAGGCGCTGGCCGAGGCCGAAACCCGCTCGGATGAGCTGGCGCGCAGCCGTGCGGCGCTGGATGCGGCACGGGAGGAGTTCGCGACGCGCGAAGCGACGCTGGAAGAGCGGATCGCGGCCGCCGAGGCGGCGCTGGCGCAGGCCCGCGAGCGAACCGAGACCGTCCGCGCCGAACGCGCGACGGAGCGCGAGGCGCTGGAAGCGCGGATCGCGGCGGCCGAGGCCGCGCTTGAACGGGCGCGCGACGAGACGGCCGCGGCACAAGCCGCCCGCGAGGAGACGCGCGAGAGCCTCGAAAGCCGGGTGGCGGAACTGGAGGCCCGGTTGGCTGAGACGCGGCAATCGGAGAGCGATCTGAGCGCCGAGAAGCGCACGCTGGAAGACCGCGTGGCGACGCTGGAGGCCAGCCTTGCCGCGCTGCGGGGCGAGCGTGATGACCTCGGCGACGAGAAATCCGCCTTGCAGGACCGCCTCGCCCGGCTTGAGGCCGATCTTGCGGCGATGCGCGCGGCGCGTGACGAGCTCGGGGCCGAAAAGACGGCGGTGGAGGACCGGCTGGCGACGCTTGAAGCGGAATTGGCCACCCTGCGGACCCGGCGCGACAGGCTCGGCGCCGAGAACGAGAGCCTTGAGAAACGCCTTGCCGAGGCGCTGGCGGCCAAGGTCGCCGCCGAGAGCGAGGCGGTCGAGAATGCCGATGTCATCGCCGATCTGCGCCTGAAGCTGGACGAGGCCGAGGCGGCGCTACGCAGCACGAAGGCCCGGCTGGCCCGGCAGATCGCCGCCGCGCGGGAGGCCGCGGAGACCGAGGAGATGGCGGCCGACGAAGTGCGCAAGCGGCTGGCGGCCGCGTTGGCCGCGCGGCTGGAGGCGCGCGAGGCCCGAGACTCGGCGCTGAACCAAGCCGAGGAACGTGCCGCCCTGCTGGCGCAGGCCCGCGAGAAACTGGCCGAGCAGGAGGCGCGGACCGACGCCGCCCGGCGCGAGCAGGCCCTGCTCAACCGACAGGTGGCGGCGCTTCGCGAGCAGCTTTCCGAGCTTCAGGCGCTGCTGGACGAGGCCAAGACGCGCGAGGCGGCCGCCGACGTGCAGTTGCAGACCCTCGGGCGCGACCTGAACACCGCGCTGGCCCGGGTCGCGGCCGAGGAGAAACGCCGCCGCGAACTGGAGGAGGAAAAGCGCCGGCTGCTGGAACGCGAGAAGGAGGAACTCGAGAAATACCGCTCGGACTTCTTCGGGCGGTTGCGCGACGTGCTGGGCAGGCAGGAGGGTGTGCGGATCGAGGGCGACAGGTTCGTCTTTTCCTCGGAAGTGCTTTTCGCGCCGGGGGAGGCGCGGCTGTCCGACGACGGGCGCGCGGAAATCGCCAAGGTCGCGCGCATCCTGCGCAACGTGGCCGACGACATCCCCGAGGGCATCGACTGGGTGATCCGGGTGGACGGTCACACCGACGACGTGCCGCTGATCGAAAGTGCGCGGTTCGAGGACAACTGGGAACTGAGCCAGGCGCGGGCGCTGTCGGTGGTGCGCTACATGATCGACGAACTGGGCATCCCGCCGGACCGGTTGTCGGCCAACGGGTTCGGCCAGTACCAGCCGGTGAACCCCGCCGACACGTCCGCGGCGCGGGCGCAGAACCGGCGGATCGAATTGAAGCTGACCGAGCAATAGCCGGCCGGCCGGGCCGGCCGGATCAACGCCGCACGGTGATGTCGGCGTGGCGCACCGCGACGACCGTGCCGTCGCGCTCCAGCCGGACATAGCCGCGGTAGTCGCCTTCGGGCCAGCCGCCATCGGGGCTGCGGCGGCCGAAAGCGCGCATGATCTGCGCCTTGGGATCCTCGAGTGTCAGGTCGTGACGGAAAATTTCGCCACCCGGTCCCGACGCCGTGAAGCGCAGCCTGTCGCCCGGTTCCGGGTAAAAGGCATGACCGTAAAGAACGAGCGGCTGATCGGGCCGGGAGGCCCGGACGCGCGCGGCGCCGGATTTCACGGCGTCGAAATCCGGTATGCCGGTGGCGAAGCCGGCGGTGAACAGCCCCGTGGGCGTGTAGGGCAGCGCGGCCTGCCACAGCCCATTGCCGTCACCCGCGCCGCAAGTGGTGCTGTCACCAGGATTGAACGGATCTACCACCGCGCCATTACGGAGCACGCCAAGATGCACGTGCGGCGCGTTCGTCAGGCCGCTCAACCCGATTTGGCCCAGAACGGCGCCGCGTTCGACGATGTCGCCGTCGCGTACCGCGACGCTGCCGCGCGCCATGTGGCAATACAGGGTCTGCCAGCCGTCGCCGTGGTCGATCCGCACGGCGTTGCCACATTCCCGGCCGCGGATGCTGTCGCGGGTTTCATCGGTCACGGGGCGGTCTTCCATCCCGTCGCGGGTGGCGGCAACCCGGCCCGGCGCGGCGGCGAGTACGGCAACCCCGTTTTCCATCGCCTCGAAGGAGAGCAGCGAGAAATCCGTTCCGCGATGGCCGTCGCGCGATTTCAGGCCGCAGGTGTAATCCGCCATCCCCTGTCCGGGGCGGGCATCGACGTAATCCTCGATGAAACAGGTCTGCCCCGGGTCGCAGTCGACGGGCAGTGACAGTTCGGGGGCCGCCACCGCCGCGCCACCCCCCGCAACGAGGGTGGCGGCGGCAATCGCGGCCCGGCGCAACACCTCAATCGGCGGTGAGCAGCGGCGGTTTCTTCTTGCCCGACAGGCGCGGGCTTTGCGGGCCTTCGAGCTTGAGGTCGATCTTGCCATCCTTGACACCCACCTTGACCAGCCCGCCCTTGGCGAGCTTGCCGAAGAGCAGCTCCTCGGCCAGCGGTTTCTTGATGTGTTCCTGGATCACGCGGCCCAGCGGGCGTGCCCCCATCTTGTCGTCGTAGCCTTTTTCGGCCAGCCACTCGGCCGCCGGTTTCGTCAGTTCGATGGTCACGTCGCGGTCCATGAGCTGCGCTTCGAGTTGCAGGACGAACTTCTCGACCACCCGCAGGATGACGCTCTTCGGCAGCGGGCCGAAGGAGATGACGGCATCCAGACGGTTGCGGAACTCGGGCGTGAAGGTGCGTTCGATCGCGGCGGTATCCTCGCCCTCGCGCCGGTCGCGGCCGAAGCCGACGGCCGATTTCGCCTGTTCCGTCGCGCCCGCGTTCGACGTCATGATGAGCACCACGTTGCGGAAATCGATGGTGCGGCCGTTATGATCGGTCAAGCTGCCGTGGTCCATGACCTGCAACAGGATGTTGAAAACGTCCGGGTGCGCCTTTTCGATCTCGTCCAGAAGCAGCACGCAGTGCGGATGCTGATCGACCCCGTCCGTCAGCAGGCCGCCCTGATCGAAGCCGACATAACCCGGCGGTGCGCCGATCAGGCGGCTGACGGCGTGCTTCTCCATGTATTCGGACATGTCGAACCGCAGCAGTTCCACCCCGAGCGTATCGGCCAACTGGCGCGCGACCTCGGTCTTGCCGACGCCGGTCGGCCCGGCGAACAGGTAGTTGCCGATGGGCTTCTCGGGCTCGCGCAGGCCGGCCCGCGCCAGCTTGATCGAGCTGGACAGCGCCTCGATCGCCGTGTCCTGCCCGAAGACGACCCGCTTGAGCGTGCCTTCGAGATCCTTGAGCACCTCGGCATCGTCCTTGGAGACGTTCTTGGGCGGGATGCGCGCTATCTTGGCGACAACGGCCTCGATATCCTTCGGGCCGATGGACTTGCGCCGTTTCGACGCCGCCACGAGATGCTGCGCCGCGCCGGCCTCGTCGATCACGTCGATGGCCTTGTCCGGCAGCTTGCGATCGTTGATGTAGCGCGCGGAGAGTTCGACGGCCGTCTTGATCGCCTCGTTGGTGTACTTGACGCTGTGATGTTCCTCGAAATAGGGCTTGAGCCCCTTGAGGATCTTGACCGCGTCCTCGGTCGTGGGTTCGACCACGTCGATTTTCTGGAACCGGCGGGACAGCGCGCGGTCCTTCTCGAAATGCTGGCGGAATTCCTTGAACGTGGTGGAGCCCATGCAGCGCAGCTTGCCGCCCTGCAGCGCGGGCTTGAGCAGGTTCGAGGCGTCCATCGCCCCGCCCGAGGTGGCGCCGGCGCCGATCACGGTGTGGATCTCGTCGATGAAGAGGATGGCGTCGGGATGCTCCTCCAGTTCGCTGACAACCGCCTTGAGCCGCTCCTCGAAATCGCCGCGGTAGCGCGTGCCGGCCAGCAGCGCGCCCATGTCGAGGGAATATATCGTCGTCTTCGACAACACTTTGGGCGTCTGGCCCTTGACGATCTTGTAGGCGAGGCCCTCGGCAATGGCGGTCTTGCCGACGCCCGGGTCGCCCACCAGCAGCGGGTTGTTCTTGCGGCGGCGGCAGAGCACCTGGATGCAGCGCTCAACCTCGGTGTCGCGCCCGATCAGCGGGTCGACATCGCCGCTGCGTGCCTTGGTGTTGAGGTCGACGCAGTATTTCGCCAGCGCGGATTCACCGGCTTCGACGGCGTCGGACTCGGTGTCGGGCTTGGCGCTCTCGCCGTCGGAGTCGGAAGAACCGGTCACCGGGCGCGACTCGCCATAGGCCGGATCCTTGGCGACGCCGTGAGCGATGAAGTTGACGGCGTCGTAGCGCGTCATGTCCTGTTCCTGCAGGAAGTAGGCCGCGTTCGACTCGCGCTCGGCAAAGATGGCCACCAGCACGTTGGCGCCGGTCACTTCGGTCCGGCCCGAGGACTGGACGTGGATCGCGGCGCGCTGGATCACGCGCTGGAAAGCCGCTGTCGGTACGGCTTCGGACCCTTCGATGTCGGTCACGAGGTTCGACAGGTCCTCGTCGATGAATTCCACGAGGGTGGTGCGCAGCTCTTCGGTATCGACGCTGCAGGCTTTCATGACGCGCGAGGCGTCGGGTTCGTCCACCAGGGCGAGCAGCAGGTGCTCCAGCGTCGCGAATTCGTGCTGCCGCGCATTCGCCAGGGCCAGCGCGGCATGGATCGCCTGTTCCAGCGTGTTCGAGAATGACGGCACGGTAGTGCTCCTTCTGATCTGGGCCGGCGGCTTGCGCTCCGACCGTGGCCTCATATCGTTAAAGTGTGGTCGATATGGTCCGGCCTTCAAGTTTTTTTTGGTCAACCGCGCTCAATTTTCCTGACAGTTCGACGCATCAAGGCCGGTTTGTTGCTCAGAAACGGTCCTTTCGCGCACGCAGCTCGGCGAACACCTTGCCCGGATCGGCGCCAGCCATTCCGAGCGCGTCCTGCAGCTCCGCATCGGTCGCGCGGAGGAAGGGGTTGGTGGCCAGCTCCTCGGCCATGGTCGATGGGACGGTGGGCTCCCCGCGGGCGCGGGCGGCCTGTATCGTCTCGGAACGCGATATAAGCGCCGGATTTTCCGGATCAACCGACAGCGCGAAACGCGCGTTCGTTTCCGTGTATTCGTGGCCCGAACATATCACGGTGTCGGGGGGCAGCGCGGCGAGCTTGCGCAGGCTTTCCCACATCTGGGGCATGGTGCCCTCGAACACCCGGCCGCAGCCGAGCGCCATCAGGCTGTCACCGGTGAAGGCCACCCGGCTTTGCGGGAAGTGGAAGGCGATGTGGCCCACCGTGTGGCCCGACACGTCGATGACGGTGCCGGTCTCGCCGCCGATGGTCACGCTGTCGCCCTCCGCCACCTGACGGTCCAGCGGGGGCAGGCGGTGCGCGTCGGCCGCGGCCCCGGTGACGCGGGCGGGATGGGCCGACAGAAGCTCGGCAAGGCCCTGAACGTGGTCGGCGTGGTGGTGGGTCAGCAAGACATCGGTCGCGCGCCAGCCCCGGGCGTCGAGCGCGCGCAGGATCGGCCCGGCCTCGGGGACGTCGACAACGGCGGTGTCCCCGGTTTCGGGGTCATGGGCCAGAAAGGCGTAATTGTCCGACAGGCAAGGAACGGTTTCGATCTGCAAGGTCATGGTATTTCCCCATTTGCCGGTTATTGCTAGGCTCAGACTGACCGATCAGGGACGGCGCCGCAATGCATCTCGACGTGCAGGATCTGAGGAATTTCTACTACCGAAGCGCCCTCGGGCGCGCGGCGCAGAAGACGGTGCGCGCCGAACTCGGGACATTCTGGCCCGAGGCCAAGGGGCAGACGGTGGTCGGTTTCGGGTTCGCCGTGCCCTTCCTGCGGCCCTACCTGGCGCAATCCAGGCGCGTGATCGCGCTGATGCCCGCGCCGCAGGGCGTGATCGGCTGGCCGTCCGGGATGCCCAACATCTCGGTCCTGTGCGAAGAGACATCGTGGCCGCTGGAAACGGGACACGTGGACAAGCTGCTCGTGATGCACGGGCTCGAGACGTCCGAGCAGCCGACGGCGGTGCTGGAAGAATGCTGGCGCGTTCTGGGGCCCGGCGGCTCGGCACTGTTCGTGGTCCCCAACCGCGCCGGGCTGTGGTCGCGCAGCGACCGCACGCCCTTCGGCTACGGGCGGCCGTATTCGCAGTCGCAGCTGGAAAACCAGCTTAAGGCACACAATTTCCTGCCCGAACAGCACGCGACCACGCTGTTCCAGCCGCCCTCGTCCCGGCGGTTCTGGCGGCGGACCGCGGGCATGTGGGAAACGCTGGGCGGGCGACTGTCCTTCGTCGCGGCGGGCGGTGTTCTGATCGTGCAGGCCAGCAAGCGGGTCCAGGCGCCGTCGGGGCCCGGTCTGCGCGAAAGGGTGCGCCGCCCGCTGGACGTGCTCAAGCCCAAGCCCGAGGCAAAGCCGGTCTAGCGCGGCGCTAAGGGGTGTCCCGCGTGGCCGCGGACATCCGGTTGCGTCGCTGCAGAAGGCGGCCGGGCAGCAGGCCGACGGCGATCCCGGCGGTATCGGCCAGCAGGTCGCCCCATTCGGCGCTGCGGCCGACGGCGGGCTGGACAATTTCGATCACCGTGCCGTAAAGGACCGCCGCCGCCGCCAGCCAGACCGCCTGTCGCGGCCAGCCAAGCCCGGCGGGCAGCACGAGCAGGGCGAAGGCAAGGAAATGCGCCGTCTTGTCGCCGACCGGCAGCGCCCCGGCGCCGTCGCCGGGCGGGCCGAGCGTGCCCACCGCGATGCCGAGGGCTGTCAGGACGGTGAGCAAGAGCGCGGCAGGTTTCATCGGGGCTCCGGTGTCGGGTCCGGTCGACGGGCCGGTATCGGCATTGCCTAGCCGCCGGGCGGCGGCGTTGGCAATGGTCTTTGTCGGCGGCGGGCCGGGATATGCCGCCGGTGGAACAGGTGTTTCGCCTCCGCGAGGTCAGCCTCGGGTCGGGAGGACTGCATCATGGCACCTGCGACGCCCGAGGCGGGCATGTTCCGCGGCCTCCTGCCTTGCCATCGCCGTCGTCTGGCGGGCGCGCAAAAGGAGCAAGAAACATGCACGCGAATCCCTTCAGCGATGCCGAGCTGGCCCGCCGCGTGGACGCGACGCGCGCCGCGATGGCCCGGCACGGGGTCGATGTGGCGCTGTTGAGCGCGCCGGAGAACATCTTCTACCTGTGCGGGCTGGATCACTGGGGGTATTTCGCGCCCCATGTCCTGATCGTGCCGGCCGAGGGCGACATGGTGCTGGTGACGCGGCAGATGGAACAGGTGGCGATCCGCAACATGGTGCGCAACGCGCTGTTCCTGGGTCATGACGAGTCCGAGACGGCGGCGGATGTCGTGACGCGCCACCTGAACGGGCGCTGCGCCGGCAGGGTGCTGGGGATCGAGGCATGGTCGGCGGGGCTGTCGCTCGGGCTGGGCGAACGCCTCCGTGACGGGATCGGTGCCGGCTGCTGGCAGGACATCACCGGCATGGTGGACGACCTGCGGCTGGTCAAGTCGGTCGAGGAGCAGGGTTTCCTCCGGCGGGCGGCACGTGCCGCCGACGCGGCCGCACAGGCCGCGATCGGGGCCATCCATGACGGCGCGGCCGAGGCCGACGTGGCCGCCGAGTGCCTCGCCGCGATGACACGGGCAGGCGGCACGCCGCCCGGCTTCGGCCCGTTCCTGCGTCCCGCGCACCGCATGGCCGAAGAACATACCAGCTGGGGCGAGGGCGTGCACCGCGACGCCGTGTTTCTGGAAATCGCCGGCTGCGTGGCGCGGTACAACGCGCCGATGGGGCGGCTGGTGCATATCGGCGCCATTTCCGACGCGGACGCGGCGATGGCCGAGCTCAGCCGGGCGGCCTTCGACGCCACGCTGGCGGCGCTGCGGCCGGGCGTGCGGGCGCGCGATGTCTATGCGGCGTGGCAGGCGGTAGTGGACGCGGCCGGGATGCCCGAATACCGCCGCCATCATTGCGGCTATCAGGTGGGTATCGGGTTTCCGCCCTCTTGGACGGGCGGGCCGCGCGTGACCGCGCTGCGCCACGATTCCGAGCTGGCGATCACCGAGGGCATGACATTTCACCTGATGTCGTGGTTCACCGGGACGGGGCGCGGGAATTTCTTCGTCTCCAACACGGTTCTTCTGGGCCCGGACGGGGCGGAGGTACTGAACGATACGCCGCCCGGCCCGCACGTCGCCTGAGCGGCACGACAGGCCGCGCCGCCGCGACAAGGCCGCCGGCTTTCAGGCCAATTCCGCGGCGAGAGTTGTGTCCCGGACCTTCGCCGCGTCGGTCCGAGCTGCGCAAAGGGCGGGAAGCGGACTTTAGCTGCGCCCACCGCGAACGACGGCAACGCGCGGAAGCGGACAGCGTGACGGCACATCATGAGGCTTGGCGGGCTCACTCAATGCCAATTACTGATAGGACCCGCTTGATCTCCACATAGAGATAGAGTTCGTCATCTTGGGTGATCATGCGGGCGTGCATCGTGCAGATGCGGATTGGGTAGAGACGCTGGAAGGATTCCTGCACGAAAGTCGGACGGCGGAACACCGCTTTGAACACTTCGTTCCAGTTGTTCTTCTGCGTTATGATCGGCACGTAGTCGCTAAAATCTGCGTAGGCAATAAGCGGGTGATCGGCTTCGCCTTGCGCGCGCGCCTTTTCGCGCTTTTCGATCCAGCGTTGGTGCATTGGGCCGGGGATGCGGTGTTTGACCCACTCATCGCCAAACTCCTTGGTCATCTGACCGTCGATGAACTGGCGAAGCTGCGTTTCAAATCGCTGTAACCGGTCATGGGCAGCGTTGGTCCGCGCAAAGGCTACCTCTTGCTCCTCTTCTTTTGTGACCTCTTCGTAGTCATAGACATCGATGATTGGTGGCGGCGCGCCCCTTAAACCGGCAATGTCGAGGCTCTCGGTGAAGGCGTCCGTTGGAAATGCAGTAAGCGCGGGGTCAAAGCCGCGCCCCTTGTAGAACGCCGAACGCGCAAGCGGATCATCGAAAATCTCTTTCGGAAAGTCGATCC
>JAVLCJ010000100.1:0-10371 GCA_031580875.1 Roseovarius sp. | reverse complement strand
GATTCAATATTTGCCCAGTCTAACGAGCGGGTATGGTGAAAAGGTATCACGCGAGCTTCCCAAGCTTAAGTTACGGGTTCGATTCCCGTTACCCGCTCCAGGCCTCAATCATTCCCGAACGCTCGGCTTGAGCGCATGGCGCGCGTCCTCTAGGAAGAGGAACGTGCAGACGCAGAAGGCGGTTTCATGGCATTCACGGTCGCAGTAGACGGCCCCGCGGCGGCGGGCAAAGGCACCATATCAAGGGCGGTCGCGGCGCATTTCGGGCTGGCGCATCTGGATACGGGTCTGCTCTACCGTGCCACGGGGCGGCGCACGCTGGATGGCACGGATGCCGTGGAAGCCGCGAAAGCCCTTTCACCCCGGGACCTTGAGGCAGATGACCTGCGCACCCCGGACGTTGCCCAGGCGGCGAGCCACGTGGCCGCCGTGCCCGAGGTGCGCAAGGCCCTCGTCGACTTCCAGCGCGCGTTTGCCCGGCGCGCGGGCGGTGCCGTGCTCGATGGTCGCGACATCGGCACCGTGATCTGCCCCGAGGCCGAGGTGAAACTGTTCGTCACGGCCTCCGACGAGGTGCGGGCGACGCGCCGTTACCGCGAACTCGTCGACAACGGCCATGACGTGGACTACGGTGAAGTTCTTTCGGACCTGCAGGCGCGCGACGCACAGGACAGCGCCCGCGCCGCCGCGCCGTTGAAGCCGGCGGCGGACGCTGTCGTTCTGGACACGTCGGACCTTGGCATCGAGGATGCGGTCGCGCGCGCCGTCGAGATCGTCGCCGCCCGCAAGGACGCCTGAACCGCCACCCTCGGCACTGGCGCCGGGCCGCCACCGGGGCTCTTTGCGCTTGATTCCCGCCGTTCATGAGACTATAGAACGCCCGTCGATAAGGCGGAAACCGTCACAGGGCAGGCAGAAACGGGCAGGGTCGGGCTAACCGGCCCTATTTGTTTTGAGGCCCGCCTGACCAACGAAATCCCAAGACCTGCGGAAACAACCGCGCGGCCGGAATAGTAAAGTGCAAAGGAACTGAACGCCACATGGCTCAAAACACATCGATGGAGGAATTCGAAGCCCTCCTCAACGAAAGCTTCGAAATGGACACGCCCACCGAGGGCTCTGTCGTCAAGGGCAAGGTCATCTCGGTCGAGGCTGGCCAAGCCATCATCGACGTCGGCTACAAGATGGAAGGCCGCGTCGATCTCAAGGAATTCGCAAATCCCGGTGAACAACCCGAAATCGAAGTGGGCGACGAGGTCGAGGTTTACCTGCGCTCCGCCGAGAACGCCCGCGGCGAAGCCGTCATCTCGCGCGAGATGGCCCGCCGTGAAGAAGCCTGGGACCGGCTCGAAAAGGCTTATGCCGACGATCAGCGCGTCGAGGGCGCGATCTTCGGCCGCGTCAAGGGCGGCTTCACCGTCGATCTGGGCGGTGCCGTGGCCTTCCTGCCCGGCAGCCAGGTCGACGTGCGCCCGGTACGGGACGCCGGTCCGCTGATGGGCCTCAAGCAGCCCTTCCAGATCCTCAAGATGGACCGCCGCCGTGGCAACATCGTCGTGTCGCGCCGCGCGATCCTCGAGGAAAGCCGCGCCGAACAGCGTGCCGAGGTCATCGCCAACCTGACCGAAGGCCAGACGGTCGAGGGCGTGGTCAAGAATATCACCGAGTACGGGGCCTTCGTGGACCTCGGCGGTGTCGACGGGCTGCTGCACGTCACCGACATGGCATGGCGTCGCGTCAACCATCCGTCCGAGATCCTGTCGATCGGGGAAACCGTCAAGGTTCAGGTCATCAAGATCAACAAGGAAACCCACCGCATCAGCCTCGGCATGAAGCAGTTGCAGGAGGATCCGTGGGATCTGGTCGCCGCCAAGTACCCGCTGAACAGCGTCCACACCGGCCGCGTGACCAACATCACCGATTACGGCGCCTTCGTGGAGCTGGAGCCGGGCGTCGAGGGGCTGGTCCACGTCAGCGAAATGTCCTGGACCAAGAAGAACGTCCATCCGGGCAAGATCGTCTCGACCTCGCAGGAAGTCGAGGTGATGGTGCTCGAGATCGACCAGGCGAAACGCCGTGTCTCGCTGGGGCTCAAGCAGACCATGCGCAACCCGTGGGAAGTGTTCGCCGAAACCCATCCCGAGGGCACCGAAGTCGAAGGCGAGGTCAAGAACATCACCGAGTTCGGGCTGTTCATCGGGCTCGAAGGCGAGATCGACGGTATGGTACACCTGTCGGATATCAGCTGGGACGAGCGTGGCGAGGATGCGATCCAGAACTACAAGAAGGGCGACGTCGTGAAAGCCGTCGTTTCTGAAGTGGATGTGGAGAAAGAGCGCATATCGCTTTCAATCAAGGCGCTTGGCGGCGACAAGTTCGCCGAGGCCGTCGGCGGCGTGAAGCGCGGGTCGATCATCACCGTCGAAGTGACCGCGATCGAGGATGGCGGGATCGAGGTGGAATACGAGGGCATGAAATCCTTCATCCGCCGCTCGGATCTCAGCCGTGATCGCTCCGAACAGCGTCCTGACCGGTTCTCGGTCGGCGACAAGATCGACGTTCGCGTGACCAACGTTGACTCCAAGTCGCGCCGTCTGGGCCTGTCGATCAAGGCCCGCGAGATCGCCGAGGAAAAAGAGGCGGTCGAACAATACGGCAGCTCGGATTCCGGCGCGTCGCTGGGCGATATCCTTGGCGCAGCGCTGAAGGGCGACGAAGAGGACAAGTAGGCCACGGCCTGCTGGAAAGGAAAAAGGCGGCCCCGTCAACCTGTGGCGGGGCCGTTTTTCATGGCCCGAACAGCACCGCATGCATCGTGCGGCCGGGCAACAGCGTGAAAAGCCCGGTCAGGATCACGGCCAGGAGGTAAGGCTGTATCATGGCGTTCCGATGGGCGCGAATGCGGCGCTGCCGTGCGGCACGAATGGCGTGGACCAGAACGGCGAGGGTCAGAAGTGACAAAAGGTGGATCGCCGAGAACGCGCCGATCATCCGGAATTCGTGTATCCAGAAACTCGCGACAGCCACGATTGCCATCAAGGTGACCCAGACCCGCCCGATCATCCGGTGGGAGATTGTCCCTTTCGGCAGCAGGAACTGAACGGCGCCCAAACCCATCGCACCCAGTGCTGCCACGGCGTGCGCCGCCACGATCCCCCCATCATTCCACAGTGGTTGCCAATTCATCCGGCTGCGGCTTCACGGTTCAGGCGGAACGGGCCAGTCTGCGCGCGCCGCGTCGCGCCGTTGGGTTGATAGGCATGTCGCAATCTTCCCGGAAAACCATTGTTCACCATCTTCAGAGGCTTAGAGCCCCGCGGGGTTTGCAGAATGACCGATTGCCGGGGGCGCGGCAAACTAGACGTTATCGATACCTGACGCTAACACCCGTGACGCCATCCGCCAAACGCGATCTGGCCTCGCGTAACACTGCCGAATCAATGGCCACCGCATCAAGACGCGCACGGCGCGGCATTCGGTATTGGTGTCAATTAACCGCCCGCGCCATTCCTGTGATCGCACAAGTATCGACTCTTGCCTGATTTTCCGCCCTTGCCCTCTGGGCTGGCTATTTCGGTTTTTCCGATTTGTATCTATACTTTGGTGGACCAAAACACATAACAGTCGCACCAGACGGCCACCCGGGGGGAGACAGCTGATGATCCGATCGGAACTGATTCAGAAGATTGCCGACGAAAATCCGCACTTGTATCAACGTGATGTCGAGCGGATCGTGAACACGATCTTCAACGAGATCACCAATGCGATGGCGAACGGCAACCGGGTGGAACTGCGTGGGTTCGGTGCATTCTCGGTGAAGAAGCGGGATGCGCGCACCGGTCGCAATCCACGCACGGGCGAAAGCGTGTATGTCGAGGAAAAGCACGTGCCCTTCTTCAAGACGGGCAAGCTCCTTCGTGACCGGCTGAACGGGAAATCATGATGCGGTATGTCAGGTATGCGTCCATTGCCATCTTCGCGCTGGCCCTGATCCTTGTCGCGCTGGCCAACCGGGCCACCGTCAAGGTCAGGGTCTGGCCCGATGAGCTGTCGGGGCTTGTCGCGGTGAACCCGGCCTACGAAGTGCCGCTGTTCGTCGTCATTTTCGGCGGTATCCTTGCCGGTCTGATACTGGGCCTCATATGGGAGTGGCTGCGGGAAGCCAAGGAACGCGCCGCGGCCGCGCGTCAGGCGCGTGAACTGTCCAGTCTGCGGGCCGAGGTGAAACGCCTCAAGGGTGAGCGGAACAAGGGCAAGGACGATGTGCTGGCCCTGCTTGACGACGCCGGATGAGGCAGAGTGCCAGCATGACGAGCGACGTGAAGGTCAAGATTTGCGGGCTGACCGAGCCTGCGGACATACCCGCGGCCATTCTCGCGGGGGCGTCCTATCTAGGATTCGTCTTTTTCCCCAGATCGCCGCGTCATCTGGTGCTTGAGGACGCGGCCTTCATGTTGTCGGCCGTCCCCGAGGGCATTACCAAGGTGGCCCTGACCGTGGACGCGGATGACGCGATGCTGGACGCGCTGACCGACGCGGTGCCCGTGGACATGCTTCAGCTTCACGGCAGCGAAAGCCCCGAAAGGGTGGCCGCGGTACGGTCCCGTTACGCGGTGCCCGTGATGAAGGCGCTCGGGGTCGCGGGCCCCGAGGATCTGCCGCAAATCGACACGTATTCCGATGTCGTGGATCAATTGCTGGTCGATGCCAAGCCCCCCGAGGGCGCCGACCGGCCCGGCGGCAATGCGCTGGCGTTCGATTGGTCGCTCATTGCTGCGCGACGGTGGCGTGTGCCGTGGATGCTTGCCGGCGGTTTGACGCCCGACAACGTGGCCGCGGCGATCGCGCGGACGGGGGCCCGGCAGGTCGATGTGTCCTCCGGCGTGGAAAGCGCGCCCGGAGTCAAGGATTCGGCCCTGATGCAGGCCTTCGTTTCGGCTGTGCGGACCTGATCGCGGGACCGGCCGTTCCCAAGGTCCAATTGGTTGAATAGAAAGCAGGAGCTGTGGCATGAACGCCACCACCGATGATCTGGACCACGTCTATGGCGCGACATCGCCCGAGGAATCGCGGGAGATCTATGACGGCTGGGCGGTGAGCTACGAGGCGGACAATCTGAAAAAGGGTTTCCGCCTGCCATCGCTGGCCGCGGGCTTTTTCGCCCGGTACATGGGCGACCGCGATGGCCCGGTTCTGGATGCGGGGTGTGGCACGGGGCTTGTCGGCGAGACGCTGAACGTGCTGGGATACGGGCCGCTGACCGGATGCGACCTGTCGCCCGACATGCTGCGGATCGCCGAAGGGCGGGGTGTTTATGACAGCCTGATCGAGGCCGAACTGGGCAAGCCGTTGCCATTCAAGGATGAGGCCTTCGCCGGCTTCGCCTGTGTCGGGTCCTTCGGGCCGGGCCACGCGCCGGCGCACAGCCTTCACGAACTCGCCCGCCTTACGCGGGCCGGCGGTATCGGCGTGTTCAACCTGATCGAGGCCACCTACGAAGAGCAGGGATTCCCGCAGGTCATGGATGATCTGACGAAGGCGGGCACGTGGGAACTGGCCGGGATGTCCCCGCCGTTCCAGCCCTACCTGCTGGGCGAGAAAGACCTTTGGGGCCGCCTTTACGCCATGCGGGTTCTCTAGCCGTCCAAGCCGCTTTTCGCTGGAAAATCCTGCTGCTGTCCCATATTGAGGCACAGATCAAGATGGGAAGGATTTGCCATGAACGACCTTTTCAATTCCTTCATGACGGGCCCCGACGAAAAGGGTCGCTTCGGCAAGTTCGGCGGGCGCTTCGTCAGCGAAACGCTCATGCCGCTCATCCTGGAGCTGGAGGAGCAGTACGAGAAGGCCAAGACGGACCAAAGCTTCTGGGACGAAATGCATGATCTGTGGACGCATTACGTGGGCCGCCCATCTCCCCTTTATCACGCGGAGCGGCTGACCGAGCATCTGGGTGGCGCGAAGATCTACCTCAAGCGCGATGAGTTGAACCATACGGGCGCGCACAAGATCAATAACGTGCTGGGGCAGATCATCCTTGCGCGCCGGATGGGCAAGGAGCGTATCATCGCCGAAACCGGGGCCGGACAGCACGGCGTGGCAACGGCCACCGTCTGCGCCAAGTTCGGCTTGAAATGCGTAGTCTACATGGGCGCGCACGACGTTGAACGACAGCGTCCAAACGTCTTTCGGATGCGGCTGCTGGGGGCCGAGGTGGTGCCCGTCACCAGCGGGCGCGGCACGCTGAAGGACGCCATGAACGACGCGCTGCGCGATTGGGTCACCAATGTGCGTGACACGTTCTACTGCATCGGAACGGTCGCCGGTCCGCATCCTTACCCGGCCATGGTCCGGGATTTCCAGTCGATCATCGGCAAGGAGACACGCGAACAGATGCTGGAGGCCGAAGGCCGCCTGCCTGATACCGTGATCGCCGCGATTGGCGGCGGGTCCAATGCGATGGGGCTTTTCTATCCGTTTCTCGATGACAAGGATGTCGACATCATCGGGATCGAGGCCGCCGGCAAGGGTGTCAACGATGACATGGAACACTGTGCGTCGCTGACGGGCGGCCGGCCCGGGGTGCTGCACGGCAACCGGACCTACTTGCTGCAGGATGATGACGGCCAGATCCTTGAAGGATACTCGATCTCGGCCGGTCTCGATTATCCCGGCATCGGGCCCGAACATTCATGGCTTCACGATATCGGGCGCGCGCAATACGTGTCGATCACCGACAAGGAGGCGCTCGAGGCGTTTCAGCTTTCCTGCGAGAAGGAAGGCATCATCCCCGCCCTTGAGCCCAGTCACGCGCTGGCCCACGTCATGAAGATCGCCCCTGAACTGCCCCGTGATCACCTGCTCTGCATGAACATGTGCGGCCGGGGGGACAAGGATATCTACACGGTCGCGCGCCACCTCGGGTTCGACATGGACGACGCGCAATAAGGCCGGCGGGCTAGATCGCCGCGTCCGCCTTGTCGATGGTGGCCATCAACTCGTCCGCGTCGACGCGGTAGCCCTCTGGGCCCGGGTCAGCCATCAGCACGCCGAAGCGCAGCCCGGCGGCGTGGGCATACCCTGCCTGAAGGGCGCTGACGCGGTCGCTCGGCATCAGCGCGATGATGCAGGCGCCCTCGGGCATCGCGAATTGCAGGTGGCTCAGGTGACTGCCTTCGATGCTGACGGCGATGCGCGCATCACGGCAGCGCCGCTGGATTGTGGCAAGATCGGCCTTCGTGATGTCGAGCACCTCGAAGCCCGCCCGCGTCAGCCTCTCGATCAGCGCCTCTTCGCCGTCGATCAGGCGTGATTGGCCTGATTGTCCCCGCCGTATGTACAGGCCCTCCGCGCCCGTGCCGTCGCCGGGGAAAGCGCGGGCGAGGCTTGCGCGCATTCCGGCATAGCGTTCGCGTTTCGATCGGCCCTGCGCGTAATCCTGGTACAGATGCAGGCGCCCGACGTGGCAGGCGGCGGTTTGCCGCGGGGTTATGCCGAATGCATCGAGATAGGCCGGGCCATGTGTCGTGCCGGAAAGCGCATCCATGAAAACGGGCGCGCCGCGCGGTGCCAGCAGGGCGGTTGCGCAGGCATCCTGAAGCCAGTGGCCGAAATAGGCGCGGCTGACATGGGTCATGCAGAAATGCCCGGTTTCCGCCCGGTCGATGGGCCCGTTGACGGGGGCGATCCCCAACCGCGCCCCGACTGCATGGCGCATCCGGGGCGAGTCGACGCCATCGGGACGCACGAGACAGTCATTGAAACTGTAGCGGATCACGGGGGCATGAACCGACCGGCGCGAGAACAGCAGCGCGAGCTCGTCCCGCAACGGCGCCGCGCCCGATGATGCGCGCGCCCGGTCCGGCTGGCCGGGCAGGGCGATCACCCGCGGCGGGGTTTCCTCGCTCTCGGGGGACAGCTCCTCGACGCTGTCGGCGGCCTGCGTCAGCGATGTGTCCGACCGGCCGAGACGCCGTATCAAGGCCTGAAGGGGATAGAAACGCGGACCAAGCACGGCCATTACGCGCCGGGCTTGCCGGACGTGTCAATCATCGTCGCAGGCATGGCTTTTCAATACCTCCAGCGGAACGATTTCAAGCGCCCTTTCATGCGTCGCGCCCAGCCTTACGCGCGGTGCGCAGCCCTCGTCATGCGCCTGCAGGAAGCGGGCGGCGCACAGACACCATTGATCACCCGGCTTGAGCCCGGCGAAACCGAATTCCGGTCGCGGGTTGCTGAGGTCGTTGCCGACGTACTTGGAATAGGCAAGGAACTCGGCGGTCATCTGGGCGCACACCGTGTGGCTGCCGTGATCCTCGGCGCAGGTGTTGCAGTGACCGTCGCGGAAGAAGCCGGTCACGGGGTCACCGGAGCAGAGTTCAAGCGCGCCACCAAGGACGTTTATCGATCTGTCCTTCGCAATCATGTCGTGGCCTCCTTCGGGTTGGGGTCGGGATATACGTGTCGGCGCGGCGCCGGAACTTTAGCAGGTTTCATGGAGGACGGTGTCGAAGCCCTCGAAATCCGGCGGGCCGAGCAGGGCATCCCGTGTCGTTGCATTGCCCGCGTCCTTGTGCGCGTCGCGAAATGCCTGTGATCTTGTCCAGGCATCGAATGCATCGCGGTCCTGCCAGACGACATGGCTGGAATACAGGCGAAACCCGTCCCCCTCGGGGCCCTTGAGCAGCCGGAACTCGCGAAAGCCCGGGACCGTCGCGAGATGGCTCTCGCGTTCGGCCCACATGGTTTCGAACCTGTCTTCCCAGCCTGAACGTACCTTGAAACGGTTCATCGCGATAAAGGCCATCGCCGCATCCCTGTCCGGTTGTCTCGCCCTGTCAGTAAATAGCGCCCGTGGACGGGGATCAACCCGTCACGGCAGCCGCGCGATGCGGCGCATCATCGACACGTTCATGTCGTGCACGCCCGCACCCCTGAAACCCATGTCCGCCGCGGTGACGATGATCACGATGTCCCGGTTTTGATCTATGTAGATGTATTGCCCGTAGATGCCCCGCGCCATGAAAACCCCCGCCGGGGCGTTCGCGGGTATCCACCATTGATAGCCATACCCGGTCTCGCCCGGTTGCGTGGGGGCGCTCGCGCGGGTCGAGGCGGCGACCCAGTCCCGCGGTACGATCTGCTGACCCCCAAGGGCGCCCATCCGCTCGAACATCAGCCCGAACCGCGCGTAATCGCGTGTTGTCATGTTGAGCCCGCCGAGCGCGAAGGCGACGCCTTCGCCATCCGTGATGTAATACGGGCTGCGTTCCAGCCCCAACGGCGCAATCACCTTTTCTGACAGCAGGGACGGCAGATCGCGGCCCGTCGCGCCGCGGATGATCATGGCCAGCACATGGGTGTCGATCGAGACGTACTTCCATCGCTCCCCGGGCGCGGCCGCACGGCCCTTCAGCCCGGCGGCGAACCCGTCCATCGTGCCGCCCAAAGCCAGCACACGGCCCATGCGGTTGATGTCGGAATGGTAGTCGAGGTAGTCCTCGTCGAAGGCGACGCCGCTGGTCATCTGCAACACGTTGCGGATCGTCGCGCCGTCGTAGGCGCTGCCGGCCAGTTGTGGCGCATAGGCCGTCACCGGGTCGTCCAGTGATGCGAACGCCCGTTCGGCGGTCATGATGCCGAACAGGGCGGAAAGGTAACTCTTGGCCATTGACCAGCTTATCCGACGATCCGATGCACCGGTGCCAAGGTAATAGTCCTCGAACACGATACGCCCCTCGTGCAGCACCAGCAGCGAGGTCAGCGCGCGGTCCTGCGTCCATTTCCGCACATCTTCGGGCAAAGCGATCCCCTTGCCGGGGGGCAGGGCCGTCACGGGGCCGTCGCCGCGCGGAACGGGCGCCGTCAGGAACGCCCGCCGCATGTTCGAGAAGTTTTCAACGATGCGGTCGCTCTCGAACAGCGTGTTCACGGCCAGCAGCCGCATGATTTCCTCGCGCTTCCAGAGCCCGACAACGGCACCGGCGAGGATCAGCAGCAATCCGGCCCGCAGGCCCCATTTCACGAAAGTGCGCATCCGGTGTTCCTCTGACTGCAGTCAAAGCACCTCGCGACGCGCAAGGCAAGGCGGCGTCAGCGGAACTTATCGACCAGTTTCTGCAGCGGGGTGCGGTCGTCCGGCTCGGGCTCCGGCGGCGTTTCCGGCGCCTTTTCTCGGGATGGCCGGGCAGGGCTTTCGGTCTTGCCGGCGCGCGGCGTGCCTGTCTGCTGCGCGACGGCGTTCATGAAGCGGTCCGTTCGGCCCGCCGCCAGTGCCGGCGCGCCATCGCCGATACCGCGCAACATGTCATCCAGCCACTCGGCATCCGCCTTTGCGAAATCCTGCAGAACATAATGGCTGACGAGTTCCTT